>NZ_VCKZ01000614.1 GCF_005889745.1 Actinomadura geliboluensis | reverse complement strand
CCCTCGCGCTGATCGCCGCGCTCGCCGGCGGCGGCCTGCTGATCCCCACCCCCGCCTCGGGGCGCCCCGTCACCGTCGCGGTGATCCAGGGCAACGTCCCGCGCCTCGGCCTGGACTTCCTCGGCCAGCGCAAGGCCGTCCTGAACAACCACGTCAAGGCCACCCACGAGCTGGCCGCCCGGGTCCGCGCCGGCGAGCTGCCCCGCCCCGAACTGGTGGTGTGGCCCGAGAACGCCAGCGACCTGGACCCCTACGCCGAACCCGACGCCTACACCGCCATCGACGGCGCGGTGAAGGACGTCGGCGTCCCCGTCCTGGTCGGCGCCCTCACCGACACCCCCGACGGCGAGAAGGTCGAGAACCGCGGCATCGTCTGGGACCCGCGCAGCGGCCCCGGCGACTACTACGTCAAGCGGCACCCCGTCCCGTTCGGGGAGTACCTGCCGTTCCGCGACGTCCTCACCAAGCTGATCACCCGGTTCGAGCGGATCCCCCGCGACTTCGCCAAGGGCACCCGCTCGGGCGTCATGCGGCTCGGCCCGGTCACCGTCGGCGATGTCATCTGCTTCGAGGTCGCCTACGACACCGAGGTCCGGGACGTGGCGGCGGGCAACCTGCTGGTCGTGCAGACCAACAACGCCACCTACGGCCGCACCACCCTGCCGCCGCAGCAGATCGCGATGTCCCGGCTGCGCGCGGTCGAACATGGCCGTACGATCTTGGTTGCCGCGACCAGCGGGATCAGCGCGATCGTCGCCCCGGACGGCCGGATGCTCGACGAGTCACGCGAGTTCGTCCCCGACATCCAGGTCAGGACCGTCCCGGCGCGCACCGCGCGGACGCTCGCGGACCGGGTCGGCGCGGCGCCGGAGTGGGCGCTGGCGGCGCTCGGGCTCGGCGCCGTCCTCGCGGCGGCATGGACAGCCAGGAAGAACGAGGGGAATTGACACCGATGGAGATCCCAGCCGCCCTGGGCCGGGTGCTCGTGATCATCCCGACCTACAACGAGCGGGACAACATCGAGCGCATCGCCGGCCGGGTCCGCGCGGCCGTCCCGTCGGTGGACGTCCTGGTGGTCGACGACGCCAGCCCCGACGGCACCGGCGAGGTCGCCGACGCGATGGCCGCGGCCGACGAGCAGATCCAGGTGCTGCACCGCGAGGGCAAGGACGGCCTCGGCCCCGCCTACATCGCCGGGTTCCGGTGGGCCGCCGAGCACGGCTACGACGTCATGGTGGAGATGGACGCCGACGGCTCCCACCAGCCCGAGGAGCTGCCGCGGCTGCTGGCCGCGCTGGAGGACGCCGACCTGGTCATCGGCGCCCGCTGGGTCCCCGGCGGCAAGGTGCGCAACTGGCCGAAGCGGCGCGAGGCGCTGTCGCGCGGCGCCAACACCTACGCCCGCCTCATGCTCGGCATCCCCCTGCACGACGCGACCGCCGGCTACCGCGCGTTCCGCGCCGCGACGCTGGCCAAGATCGGGCTGGACGAGGTCGACTCGCGCGGCTACTGCTTCCAGATCGACCTGGCGCTGCGGGCCGTGCGGCAGGGGCTGCGCGTGGTGGAGGTGCCGATCACGTTCGTCGAGCGCGAGCACGGCACCAGCAAGATGAGCCGGGACGTGATGGCCGAGGCGGCGCTGCGCATCACCCAGTGGGGCATGTCCGACCGCGTCGGCAAGATCCGCCCGCCGCGCTGAACCCGTCCCGCGCGGGAAACGTTCGGGCCCGTCCCGGCGTTGTTCTAGGGGAGAGGGACACCCCGAACCGAAGATGAGGCCATGCCGCTGCTGCTGATCGTCCTGGGAATCCTGGCCGTGCCCGTGCTGGAGATCCTCGTGATCCTCCAGGTCGGCGCCGCGATCGGCGGCTGGGCCACGGCCGGGCTGCTGGTCGCCGAGGCCGTGCTCGGCGCGTGGCTCGTCCGGCGGGAGGGCCGCCGCGCCTGGGGCGCCCTGAACGACACCCTGCGCAGCGGCGTCCTGCAGGACCGCGAACTCGGCGACGCCGCGCTGGTCATGGCCGGTGGCATGCTGCTGCTGTTCCCCGGCTTCCTCACCGACGTGCCCGGGCTGCTGCTCGTGCTGCCGTTCACCCGCCCCCTCGCCCGCCGGGCCCTGTCCCGGTTCGCCGAGCGGCGGATGCGGGCGGCCGAGGAGCGCGCCGCCACGGTGTTCCCGCCCGGCCTCGGCGGCACCGGCTTCGACCCGTTCGGCCGCGGTCCGGGGCCCGAGCGCGTGGAGACCCCGCCGGGACCGGTGGTCCGCGGCGAGGTCATCCACGAGGACGGCGCCCGGGAGCAGGGCGTGCGCGAGGACGACGACACGGCGTCCCGCGCCTGACCGCGGCCCTGCTTGACCGGGGAGCTGCTCAGGCGTCCCGCAGCGCGAACAGCGCCCAGCCCGCCAGCAGCGCCGCCGCCGCGTAGCAGGCCAGCACGCCGAGGCCCGCCCACGGTCTGATCGGCAGCCGGTCAAGCCCGCGCGTCGCCTGCACCGCCAGGCCCGCCGTCATGGGCGCGGCCTTCTCCAGCCGCTCCTGCCAGGTGTCGCTCGCGGTGAGCCGGGTGAGGACCGGCACGATCCACAGCAGCGCCAGCACCGCGGTGATCGCCGCCGCCGGCTCGCGCAGCGCCGTCCCCGCCCCGAGCGACAGCAGCGCCACCAGGACCAGGTACAGCACCGTGCCGGCCGCGGCCCGCGCCGTCGGCCCGTCCAGCGGGGACAGCGGCGGATACCCGTTCGCCTCCGTGAACCCGTTCCCGGGCAGCAGGCCACGCCCCGCCGCCAGCGACGCCAGCACCCCGGCCGTCCCGGCGGCGGCCACCGCGCCCGCGACCACGGCGGCCTTGGCGGCCAGCACCGCGGCCCGCCGCGGCACCGCCGCCAGCGTCGCCGCGATCGTCCCGGTGGCGTACTCGCCGCCGACCGCGAGGACCCCGAGCACCACCGCCGCGACCTGCCCGATCTGGACGCCCGACAGCGCCAGCTTGGGCGTGTCCTCCATGCAGCCGGCGGGGCTGGTGCAGTGCGAGGTGTCGACCGACCCCGTCACGGCGGCGCCCACGGCCGCCGTGAGGCCCGCCAGCGCCAGCAGCATCCACCAGGTGCTCGGCAGCGTCCGCAGCTTCGTCCACTCCGCGTGCACCGCCCTCATGCGTCCCGCCGCCTCAGCAGCCACGCCGCGAGCGCCAGCGCCGCAGCCGTGTACGCGCACAGCACCCCGAACCCGGCCCACGGCGCGATCGCCCGGTCGAACCGCGTGACGGTCTGCTGGATCGCGAACCCGGCCGCCGGGGTGGCCCGCTCCAGCCACCGCGCCGCCGACAGCGGCAGCGCCGTCGCGACGATCTGCGGGACGAGCAGGAGCAGCAGCACGAGCGTGATCGCGGGCGCGCTGCGCCGCACGATCACCGCGACCGCCAGCGAGAACACCGCGATCACCGCGAGCAGCGCCGCCGTGCCGAGGACCGCCCGCAGCACCGCGCCGTCCGACAGGGGCGGCGGCGCCAGGCCGTGCGAGCGCAGGACCGGCCCGGCCGGCAGCACCGCGCCGAACGCCGCGACCAGCCCGGCCGCCAGCGCCGCCAGGCCCACCACCAGCGCCTTGGCCGCCAGCACCCGGCCGCGCCGGGGGCTCGCCGCGAACGTCGTGCGCAGCATCCCGCGCCGGTACTCGGCAGTCATGAACAGCACCGCGAGCGCGACGATCGCCGCCTGCCCGACCAGGACGCCGGTGAGGGTGGTCTTGGTGATGTCGTCGGCGAACAGGTCGGGGCCGATGTCGCCCGTCCCCTTCAGCGTGAACGCCCCGCCGGTCTGGGTGCGCC
>NZ_VCKZ01000613.1 GCF_005889745.1 Actinomadura geliboluensis | reverse complement strand
CCACCGGCCGCCGCACCGGCCGGAACGCCCTCCGAGCCGCCCTCCGGCAGCCCGCCGCGGGAGCGTGTCCCGCCCGGCCTCCTCATCGACGAGGCGCTGGTCAGGCTGCGCGCGTCGGTGGACCAGGGCGTCGCGGCCGGCGACGTCCGCGACGACGTCGGCCTCGACCTGGCCAACGTGATCGACGCCATGCTGGAGCGCCGCCACTCCCCGCTCGACCGCCGCCGCGCGGACGTCGCCGCCCTCCGGCGGAAGATCTCCACCCGCGCCCGCGAGGGCGCCATCGCCGGCGGCCGCGCCGCGCGGCTGCACGGCATCCTGGCCGCCGCCGGCTAGACCCCGCCGGTCAGACGCAGCCGGTCAGACGCAGCCGGCTAGACGCAGCCCTCGAACTGCGGCACCTCGATGATCGACAGGTCGAGGCCGGTGCCGCCGAACCACTTCTCCGCCAGCCGCTCCGCCGTGCCGTCCTGGTACATCCGGGTGATGACCCGGTTGAGCGCCTCGCAGCCGTCGGTGTCGCCCTGGCGGATCCCGATGCCGGTGTTCTGCTCGCTGATCCGGGCGTTCACCAGCCGGAAGCCGCCGCCCTCGCGGCGGATGAGCCCGGCGAGGATCACGTCGTTGGTGGTGATGGCGTCCACCGTGCGCGCCTTGATCATGCGCATGCACTCGTCGTAGCTCTTGGCGGGGACGGTCCGGGCCGTCATCCCGCTCAGCGCGCGGAGCCGCAGGATCGGGTCCGCGCCCTCGACGGCGCAGAACCGGCGCCCGCTCAGATCGCGGATGCCCTTGACCCCGCGCTCGTCCGTCCGCACGAGGACGTCCTGGTAGGACATGTAGTACGGGCCCGCGAACGCGACCCGCGTCTTGCGCTCGGGCGTCACCGACAGCGTCGCGAGGACGAGGTCGGCGCGGCCCGACGTCAGCGCCGGAAGCCGCTCGGACGCCAGCACCTGGGTGAACTCGATCTTCTTCCCGAGCCGCCGCCCGACGTACCGGGCGACGTCGATGTCGAACCCCTCGAACTCGCCGTCGGGATGCCGCAGCCCGAGCCCCGGCAGGTCCGGCCGGACGCCGACCACCAGCGTCGACTTGTCGAGCAGCGACTCGTCCGCGCCCCGCCCGCAGCCCGCGAGCAGCCCGGCGGCCAGCAGCACCGCCGCGAGCGTCCGCCCCATGCCCATCCCCCGAACCTCCAGCGAGTCGACCATTCGGGCGTTGCACTCAGAACCGGAGCAGCCCGGGAATTCGGTAGGGGCACTCTATTTCCCCCCACGGTGATCGTCACGGGTTCGGCCGAAGTGCGGCGGACGCCGCCCGGCCCGAACACGCAGAGTCCCGAACACGCAGGGTGAAGTAGCATCGGAGCACCACAGACCGGACTCTCACCTCCAGGGACGGGGTACGCGTGCAGCAGCTCAGCCAGGAGGAGTTCACGGCGCTGCTCGCCTTCCGCACCGGGCTGCGGCGCTATCTGCGCTGGAGCGAGGAGGCGGCGCGCGCCGCCGGGCTGACGCCGGCCCAGCACCAGCTGCTCCTCGCCGTCAAGGGGCACGCCGCCGCGCGCCCGCCCACCATCGGGGACCTCGCCGACTACCTGCTGCTGCGCCACCACAGCGCCGTCGAGCTGATCAACCGGGCCGAGCACGGCGGCCTCGTCGTCCGCGAGCGCGACCCGGACGACAACCGGGTGATGCGGGTGCGGCTGACCGGCGCCGCCGAGCGCGTCCTGGCCGAGCTGACCCGCGTGCACCTCGCGGAACTGCGCGACCTCGCGCCGATCCTCGACCGGCTGACCGCCGAGCTGAAGACCCTCGAAGGGGGCTAACCGGCCACCGCGGCGGTGATCGCGCCCAGCACGGCGACCGACACCACGAGCACCGCCGTCAGGATCCAGCACAGCCGCCGGTTCGGTTCGAGATCCTCCCGGCGGGGCGGCGGGTCGCCCGCCGCCAACCGGTTGAACATCGCGAACCGGGCCGCGAGCTCCCGGTCGTCTCGGCACAGTCCCATCTCGATGAGCGCGAGAACGCGGCTCTCGTGCAACGGCAGGCTCATCGCTCGCTCCTCCGGTTAGACCTTCCTGACTGGCGTAACCGGGAGAAGCAAGATCTATCGTCCGAATCAATCGCAAGCCGATACGAACCGGGCAGATTACGCGTCGCGCGGGCCGAACTCGACGCAGCAGTAGCCCTCCTGCGGGGCGAGCGCGGCCTGGACGCCGGACGCGCCGAGGCCGTCCACCACACCGGACAGAAAGGCGTGGTTCATCCCGCACACCAGGCCCGGATCGTCCGCCGCCATGGGGTGGAACGGGCAGTTGCGCAGCCTCAGCCGCTCCGGGCTCTCCCGCTCGGGCTCGAACCCGTGCCGCTCCAGGACCTCCTGCGCGCGCGTGAGAGCGCGCTCGGTGCCGAGCCGCCCGCCGCGGACGGGCCGGCGCTCCGCCTCGCCCAGCGCGCGGCCCCGCTCGCCGGCGGCCCGCAGCGCCGCGTCCGGCCCGCTCTCCCCCGGCTCCTGCCCGCGCACGGCGTCCAGCAGGATGCCCGCGAGCAGCCCGTGCTCGCGCTGCGGGATGCTGACCCGCACGTCGAGCCCGGACGGCTCGTACACCTTGGGCGCCCGGCCCACCCGCCGCACGCCGGACGGGTTGGCGTAGCGGGCGCACAGCAGCCCGGCGTCCACGAGCTTGTCGAGGTGGAAGGCGGCCAGCTTCCGGGAGATGCCGACGCTCGCCGCCGCCTCGTCCCGGGTCACCGGCGCCCTCGCCGCGCGGATGAACGCGTACATCCGGCGCCGCAGGTCGTCGCTGAGGATCGCGGCGGCCTCCAGCCCGGCGGAGTCCGAAGTCACCCCACCACCCTAACCGGCGATCACCTTAACACCCAAAAATCAGTCCAAACCAAGATGACATACCCACCGACCTCGCCACCGTTGACGCGCTCCTGCTATAACACCAATACTTGTTGGTGAAATAGGAGGTCGTCATGGACGATCCGCAGCGGCAGTCGAAACGCCCGGTGAGCGCGCTCACCGGGAGCTACGGCCACCCCCTGCACCCGGTCCTCGTGACCGTGCCGATCGGGGCGTGGGTGGGCAGCCTGGTGTTCGACGCCGCCTCGCACCTGGTCGGCGACCCGGACTTCCTGGCCAGGGGCTCGCTGTGGCTCATCGGGCTGGGCATCGCGGGGGCGCTCGCCGCCGCGGCGACCGGGTTCCTCGACCTGCTCGCCGTCCCGCCGGGGACGCGCGCCTTCCGCACCGCGCTCGTCCACATGTCCCTCAACCTCGCCGTCACCGCCGCCTACGCGGGCGGCTTCGGCTGGCGCTACGGGGACGTCACCGGAGCCGTCGCCCCGGGGCCGATCGCCCTGTCGGCGGTGTCCCTGGCGGCCCTGGCCGTGTCCGGCTTCCTGGGCGGCAGGCTCGCCTACCGCTACGGCGTCCGCGTCGCCGACGAGCAGACCCAGTCCGAGGGCTTCGCCCGCACATCCCGGCCCACCGCCGACCAAGGAGAACGACCATGAGCATCGCCGCACTCGTCACCTGGCTGATCACCGCCCTCGGCGGCTTCTACATGCTGGGCACCTGGATCGCCCGCGGCGGCGTCCGCGGCGGCACGTCCCGCCTCCCCGTCCCGGTGATCTTCGGCCACTTCCTGCTCGCGGCCGCCGGCCTGGTGGTCTGGATCATCTACCTGTTCACCGACGCGACCGCCCTCGCCTGGACGGCCTTCGGCCTGCTGCTGCCGGTGGCGCTGCTCGGCTTCGTGATGTTCTTCCGCTGGCTGTCGGTGACCCGCGCCCCGTCCGTCCGCACCGCCGGCGCCCCCGGCTC
>NZ_VCKZ01000108.1 GCF_005889745.1 Actinomadura geliboluensis | reverse complement strand
AGGGCCAGAAGACCTACGGGTGGGCCGAAGCCCTCAACGAACTCGCCGACGCCTACCCAGACCGCATCCAGTAAAGACAACCAGACCCACAACAAGATCATCTTTACACACTTCGAGTTACAGGCTCCGGCCGCCTGGCCGGTGGAGACCGACCTGATCAGGTGTGCGGTGGCGGCGAAATCGGGCCGTGCGTCGGCGCCGGAGGCGGATCGGCCGGTCGTGCGTACGCGCTTCGACGCCAGGTGTCAATTCTTGATCAGGAATTACAGCGAAAATCGCACGGTCGCCGGTGGCGAATCACATCTGAAGAGCACCGCGTGTTGAGGAGGCGGCCCCCATACTTGGAATGCCGCTGAGGTCGACGAAGGGATTGCCTGTGATGACGGTGGAAATCGAGCAGGAGACCGCTTTGGTGCCGTTGCAAGTGGACGGGGCCCTGATCTACATGTCGGTGCAGCAATCGGAAGCCTCAGGAGGGCAGGAGGAAGAGGAGATCGGCTGGCGGCCGCCCACCCTGGAGCAGGCACTGGACGGGCTGATGGGCGTGGCCCGCGCGATGGGCACTCGGTTGCAGCAGAGTGACGCCTCACGGGTGACCGTCGAGTTCGGCTGCGAGTTCCTGGTCGAGTCCGGGAAGCTCGTCACGGTGATCGGCAAGGCCTCCGGTAAGTCCTCGTTCAAGGTCGCGTTGGAGTGGACGACACCGACGCCGGCACCGACACTGTGATCTCGGACGAGGGCGACACCGGCGGATGGCAGGCGCTGCTGCGGCGCGCGGTCGTCATGCTGACGGTGCCCTCGGGTGATGGTCGTCCCGCCGCAGTGGGAACCGGCTTCTTTGTCGCACCCGGGCTGGTGGCCACGTGCGCCCATGTCCTGGCCGCGACGCCAGAGGCGCTCCCGGCGCGAGTACGGGGGCGCCTGGTGGCACTGGGAAGCGACCTGGATCTGCGGACCGATCCCGGCCGGTTCTTCCGGGATACGGCGACCGGGCTGGATCTGGCGCTGCTCACAGCCGACGGCGTCGACCGCGCGGTGACGACCTCGGCTCAGCTGCGGACACAGGATCTGCTGTGGACGTTCGGCCATCCGGCGGGGCAATTCCGGGCGGGGCAGCATGCGAGCTTCACCTATCAGGGCGACTCTCGCCGCAGCCCGGATGAGGCTCTCGAACTGCCACGGGTATACGGCGTTCCGGTCGGCCCCGGCTACAGCGGCAGCCCGGTGGTCAACACCCGTACCGGAGCCGTGTGCGGGATGCTGTCGACCTCCGACAAGGCGGGCAGCGCCCACCTGATCCCCATCACAGCGATCCTGGCGCGCTGCCCGGAGGCGGCATCGGCATCGCACGGGGAATGGCTGGCGGCGCTGACCGACGAGCAGCTCGCCGCAGGCGGGTGGGCCTTCCCCGGGCCGCGGCTGGTCGCGTACCTGACCGCCGCGGCGTCCCGAGCGAGCGATCACCCCTATCCAGGCGTTCTGGCCGACGTCCGGAGACCTCCGCTCTCGCGCGTCTACGTGCGCCAGCACGCTTCCGCGCGGGCGCGGGGAAAGCTCACCGCGGACGAGATCTTCGGTGGTGACCGTGACGTCGTACTGATGGGCGGTCCGGGCGCCGGCAAGACAAGCCTGCTGCACAGCGGTGTCTCGGGCATCGCCGAGCACTGGCTCGCCCTTCGGCGGACCGGGCGAAGCGACGTCCTGGAAGGCGGCGCCGACGTGCCGCTGAGAGTCCCGGCGACCGATCTCACCCGCTCCGCGCCGCTGGCGGACCAACTCGGCAGGGCGGTCCGAGCTGATCTCGGCGGGCGGTTACGGGAGAGCCTGCCGAAGGACATCTTCGCGCGCCCGCCGATGCCCGGTAAGCGCTGGCTTGTGCTCGTGGACGGCCTCGACGAGGTCCTCGCCCCCGAGCGGCGCCGGGACGTCATCGCCGGTATTCAGGAGAACCGGTCCGGACCGTACCGGTTCGTCGTCGCCTGCCGTCCGCTCCCCGAGGCGGAGCTGGCCGAGTTCCGGCGCACGGAGGGCGGCGTGGACACCTACGAGCTGCTCCCCTTCGACGCCGGGCAGTTGTACGAACTCGCCCTCGGCTGGTGCAAGGTCTTCGAGGCGCCCGATCCCGAACGGGCCGCACACGACCTGGTCGCGAAGACCGGCCGGATCCGGCCGTCCACGCTGGTTCACAACCCGCTGCTGGCGACCATGCTGTGCCAGCTGTACCTCAGCGCTCCCGAACGGCCCTTGCCGTCCGGGCGTTACGGCCTCTACCGGGACTTCATCGACCTGCTCCGTGAGCGCCAGTACGCATCCGGCCAGTCCGGCATCGTCGCCCAGGCGCACGCGGCGCTCGATCCGTACGGGGTCAGTTCCGAGGAGGCCCGCGAGTTGCCCCGCCGGATCTTCGAGGCCCTGCCCCGCCTGGCGAAGGTCCGGTGGACCGAACCCGACGACCGGCCGGCCGTCGCCCTCGTCGCGAACTGGATCGGGGACCTGCGTCCCGCCGCCATGCGCATGCTGGCCTGGGAGGAGCTGCTGCGCGCCTGCCTGCGCCGTACCGGCCTGCTCGCCGAACACGCCGGCGATGTGGTGTTCATGCACCAGACGCTCACCGAGTTCCTGGCCGCCCAGGCCATCTCCGCGGACCCCGAGTCAAGCCGGACGGAGCTCCGCAAACTGTTCGGCGGATTCAGGCGGCAGGGCTTCTACGAGTTCAGCGAGGGCAATCTGCTCTCAGGCGATCTCTTTCTGATCGCCGCATGGCATGCCGATCCGCAGCAAAGACCCCACCTGGAGCGGGTCCTGCGCCGTCTGGCAGCCAGGAAGGACCTCAACGCAGGGACCGCCATCGCCCGGATCACCGCCGATGGAATCCCGCTTGACGAAGAGATCATCAAGACGGCCATCAAGACCCTGGGCGCACACTTCGACGACCCCCACCTTCATGCGAGGGTCCGCCTGCGGGCCGGACAAGCGCTCGCAGATCTCGACGACCCGCGGGGTGTCCAGCAACTCCTCGCCATCGCCGCCAGGTCCTTCGGAATTGAGCCTTTCTGGGTCGAGGCCGCGCGAGCACTGGCCGTGCGCGGCCACGCACAGGGTGTGGGCCTGCTCAAGGAATTCGTCGAGGATACGGAGTTGTTCCTTTCGTGGCGGGTCGACGCCGCGTCCTTCCTCGCAGAGCTCGGCGACGCCGCCGGCATCGAGTTCCTGACCAGGACGTGCGATGACCCCGCGGCCCCGGGTCACGACCGCATCGAAGCGGCGTACGGCCTCACCGAGATGGGACACCCGCACGGTTGGGAGCGGCTGTCCGAGCTTGCGCGCGACCCCGCCAATGACCTCGAATGGCCGATCACCGTGATACGGGACATCGCCGCCATGCGGCTCCCCCGCCGCGTAGAGATTCTGGAGGCCCTGGCCGATCTTCCAGAGCGCCATCAGAGCCACTCACGCATCATCGCGGCCGAAGAGCTCGCCGAGTTGGGCGTCCCGAGCGGCATCGAAACGCTCGCGGCAATCGCCGCCGACCGCCGGTACAACCGGTATGTCCGCCGCACCGCCAAGCGGAAGCTCGCCCGTTTCCGCAAGGAGCAGCAGGGCTGAGAACCGGCGGCCCAGACCGGGCCACCCGCCGCCGTGCTCATGCCGGCGAGCAGAACGTCAATGCCCGCCGAAGCGAGATGACATGATCGGCCGCAGCCTCATCAACTCGACCCGGACGTCGCGCGGCTCGAGTCCACGCCCGGGTTCGACGTAATTCAGCGGGCTGGAGAGGCGAATCTTTGTCCTGACCTGGGTGGACATGGGTTGTGGTCGCCTGGAGGCGTTTCTCCAGGCGGTGGTGTTCGCGCTGGTCAGCGGGGCGTGGGCTGGAGGTCGATGATCTCCTTGGGCGGGTCGATGTGGAGCTGGGTCAGCAGGTCGCGCTGGGGTTTGGTGGGGGCGGTGACCTGCCGGAACGTTCCGGTGGGCCCGGTGAAGGTGCCGATGTGCAACCGGTTGAGCTCGCGGCGGATGGCCGGCCAGGTGGTGCCGGTAGTGGTCTTGATGATCCGGATGAGGAGCAGGGCGAGCCAGCAGAGGATGATGTGGGCGCGGATGCGTTCTTCGAGCCGGTGGTAGACGGGTTCGCAGATCGATGATCTGTCTCATGTCGCGCCAGCCTCGCTCGACCTCCAGGAGCTGCTTGTCACCCAGGGCGATGTCCTCGGCGCTCAAGTGCGGGTCGCTGCAGCGCAGCAGGTACTTGCCGTCCAGGTTCTCCTCGGCCTTGATCTTGGTGGTGTCGATGCGGAGCTTGCCGGTCGGGGTGGTGCGCAGATACCGGTTCAGGCCGGGCTTGGCGGTGATCTTTCCGCGCAGTTCGCCGCGCTTGTACTCGCTCAGGGCGTCGGTGCCGTCGATCAGCTCGGACAGCTGGGCGACCAGTTGCTCGCGGGTGTGCTTGTCATGCATCGCGGCCTCGGGGGTGTGGCAGATCACGAACCGTTCGGTGTCGGAGATCCGGACTTCCTTGATCCGCTCGGCATTAGCGCCTTTGGCGGGTAACAGTGCGAGATGGGCGCTACACTCACGCCGAGAACTTTCGTCCCGCCTGGTCTGTCGGCTTGAGAGAGCCCGCCTGCAGGCAGTGCTCGCCGATCTGGTCGACGCGCAGGTTCCGGCGTCAGCGCAGGTCGCGTAGCAGAGCTTGCAGCCGGTAGCGCAGCAGGCTGGCAAGATCGCGGGCCGAGCGGACGCGCTCGGCGAGGATGTCGACCAGGTCGCCGACGGACAGGTGCGCGGTGTCCCGGCAGGCCAGCGAGACCAGCCCTGCACTTGCCGATTACTCCGTCCGGTACAGGTCAGGCGAGGCCTCCTCCGAGCAAGCCACAAGATCGCCAACAACCGATGGCGGCTCGTTGTCGGCTCGGCGGTTCTGAAACGAATCAACATGCAGTGACATTGAATGGCAGGGAAATCGGGCGGAACACGGACGATTCGGCATACAATGACACTGCGCAACCCGTTCCGACACGACAATTTCGGACTTTTAATCCGTAGGTTGTGGGTTCGAGTCCCACGCGACCCACCACCCCTGACCAGGGCAAACGCGCGTCCTTGTAGGTGACGGGGATCATGCCCGGGCCCACCTGAGGCCCCCCGGGGCCGAGACGGCGCACAAGCCGAGCCACGGTCGCTTTCTGTCCTGCCGCCCCAGCGGGGGCAAGGCCGCACCCCCGCACTCACCGCTCTTCAGCGGTGGCGCATCACCGGCATGCGGTTAGTCCTTCCGCAGGTCGTCAGGTAGGGCGGGCAGCGCAGGCTCTTGATTCCACAGTCTGTGTCCGCACGGGTCTAGGCGGCCGAGCCCGACCGCGCGGCCGCGTCGGTTGAGGCCGCTTGGTCGCCCCTTGGCGCCGCACCTGACCCGCCCGGGCGTGCCGCCACGTCGGCGACGAGCTAGGGCACGGCCGCGGCCCCGGCAGCGCCGGCTTCAACGCCAACGGCATCACGCCGACACCGGATGGCCGTGGCCTGATCGTCGTGCAGTCCAACACCGGCACGCTGCTCCGCGTCAACCCGGCGACCGGTGAGGCCCGCCGGGTGAACCTGCACGGCGAGTCGCTGCCGGAAGGCGACGGCCTGCTGCTGCGCGGCCGGACGTTGTACGCGGTATAGAACTGGCTGAACACCGTGGCCGTCCTGCGGCCGAACACGGCGGGAACCGACGGCCGCGTAGTACAACGGGGAAGGACCCCCGGCTCGCCCTACCAACGACCGTGGCCGCATTCGGCTCCCGGCTGTACCTCTCCAACATCCAGTTTTTTGCCAGGGGGCCGCCCCCTGGCATCTCGTACAACGCCGTCGCCATCCCCCGTCCCTAGCCAGCGGTCGTGCGTCCGGAGGATTTTGCACCCGGCTCGCGCCTAGGTGTGCCGCGCAGCGAGTCTGAAGATGAAGCGGCTCAAGCGGGAGAACGCGGAACTTCGGCGGGGAGGTGCCCGAAAAAGCGGCGTTCACCATGGCGTTCGCGTGTCTTGGTTCGAGTGTTGAGCTCGCTTCTCAACCGCTGGCGGCTTGGCTCTCCACGGACTTCCGCGTCAGCGGTTGATAGCTGGGCCGAGCCCGGCTGGGAGGTTGTCGACGATGAGGGCTACTGCGGCGTCCACGGTGGGGGTGAGCCCGATGACATCGGAACTTCGAGGACGACGGACACGGAACCGCCCGTCACGAAGGGCCTCGGCTGAGGGCGCTCGAACCAACCACGGGTAGCTCGTGCGACTACTGAAGTGCAGGCTGAAGTGGCTGGTGAAGGGGTAAAGCTGCCGAAGTCTCGGTGCCGCTCCGGCAGCCTCTATCAGAGCAACGATGTCCGGGTAGGCAACGCCGGGGTACAAGGCCTCGTGCCGCTCTTGATGCCACCGCCAGACGAGCAGCAGTTGCTGCCAGTGTGTCTCCACGGCCGCCGCAGGGCCGAGGGGCGCGGGCAGCGGCGAGATCGGGAAGCTGCGGTCTCGGCAGGATGCTTGGCATCTGACCGGGGACGCTGGGATTCACCATCAGATCGGGAAGAATACCTGGAACGGCGGGCGTTCCTCGGCCTGGTCGCCGTGCGGGAGAGGACATCATCGAGCGCGATGAACTCCTCCCATACTGCTCGGCCGGTCACCTCCGACAGCCGGGCCACGATGAGATCCTCCAGATCCGGCACGCGCATTACGGGGGTCAACGGTTCGACGCGGACGAATGGACGACCGTGTCTTCGTACTGTGGGCGGCCGCTGGCTGTGCGTGCTAAGCCACATCACCGCAGCCGCCTCTGCTTGACGCCCCTCGCATGGAAAGTGAAAGCCAGGCCGCGCGGCGTGGCGGTTCCGGCCATGCCGCGCGGCCTGAGAGTTTCTGTCATTCCTTCGGAATCACCAGATCGGGACCGTTGATCGCCTCCCCGGCGACGACATGCAGGGGTTTCGGATACCAGGTCATATCGGCGGGACCGCCGCTGTAACCGAGTTTGATCCACTGGGTGGCCAGCCCGTACAGGGCGTAGTCGACGTCCCCGGTGATCCTCGCGAATGGCGCGGCGATGTCGCCGGTTCGGGCGCTGACGGCGACGACGCTCACATACTCGTTGGGAACCACCGAGCCGATGACCTTGCCGCTCAGCTTGCCGCTCTCCGGCAGCCGGGCATCGGCGGTCACCGTGCCCCCGGCCTGGACCCTGATCGGCCTGGCGGCGAAGCGGTCGGGGGCCCCACCGGACCATTGCCACGCGTAGCGGCCGCTGAAGTCTGGGTACTGGACACGCCAGTCATAGGGGCCGAGGCCTTCGATGGTGTAGCGCCCGCCGGAAGCGGTGCAGTTTTTGCCCCACGCTGCCGGGCCGGATGGGCCGGCGGGCAGCACCCAGGCGCACACGTCCTCGACAGCCTTGCCGGTGCGGGCGTCGGTGACGGTACCGGCGATGGATCCCGCCCCGTCCAGCCGCACCTCGGTCTTGATGTCCTCACCGCTGGCCACGGTGAACCACACCGCCTTCTCCATGTCCCCGGTGCCGCCGTTCGAGCCGACCCACTGGCGGCCATGCACACCATCGGTGGGCGTTATGAACAGCCGGTACTTGCCTGGCCACAGTTGAGGGATGCGGAGCTTGCCATCGCTGTCGCTGCACTCCTGGTCGAGCGTCTTGTTCCCGCGCTCGCGGGTGGCCGTCTTGTCCCCGCGCTTACGGGTGACCGTCTTGGAGAGGGTGGCCGCCTGCTCGAACAGGCTCACACATGCGCCGGCCACCGGCTGTGCCGTCTTGGCGTCGCGGACCGTCGCGACGATCGTCGCCTCCCGCACCAGCTCGGTGGTGACACGAGTGGCCTGACCGGCCTGTACCACCACGTCGTCGATCGATCCGTAGAGGTAACCCTCCGGCGGTGAGATCGAGAACGAATAGGTCCCGGTGAGGACGCCGTCGAACGCCGCCTTGCCCTTGGCGTCGATCTCGGCGGAGAGCGAACGGGGACCGCCGCGTGTCGCCACGCGGGCGCCGGGCACCGGCTCGCGGCTCTTGGAGTCGAGGACGGTCACTTCGAGGTCCCCGGTGGGCAGGGCGGTCTCGGTGACGGTCGTCTCCAACCCGGACCGCACCGTGATCGGGTCTGCCTCGTTCTGGTCCAACTTCCCGTGGGCCCACTGGATGTTGCCGTTCGAGTCGAAGGACAGCTTGTAGTCCTCCGCGTTCAGCCCGGTGAACCTGAACGCTCCATCGGCATCGGTGATCTCGCGGCCACGGGAGTTGCCCGAAGCGTCGTGCACTTCCACCGCGGCGCCGGCGACCCCGGCGCCGGAAGCGGTCACGAACCGGCCGGAGATCGAGCCGTATTCGATCGGTTTCAGGGCCAGCGAGGCGGTGCCGGGAGAGGTCACCGGATCGGCCGAGGCCTGATCGGACTTGTCGAATGCCCACTGGTCTTGGTAATCGGTGGCCGTCACTTTGATCCGGTACTCGCCCGGTGCCAGCCATTGCAGATGGTACTGGCCAGAATCATCGGTGTTCGCACCGCCGGAGACGCCGCCGGAGGCTCCATAGACCTCGACCCAGGCACCCGCCACAGGTTGACCGGTCTTCGCGTCGGTGATCGTTCCAGTGATTCCATCGCTGTCTGCATGTGCGGGTACGGACAGGAAACTTCCCGCCATGATGATGGCGACTGTCGCAATTAACCATAGGCAGCGTCGAATGAACACGGGCCCCCTCCATCCGCTCGCCCTACCACGAGAATCGGCGATATAACGTAGACAACCGACGGCTCTGTTGGGTTTACAGGCGGGCGTAAGAAGCCATTGGCTCTGGCCGTATCCGGCCGCTTCAGGTCCATCAAGTGGTTTGAGCAGCCGATCAGTTCGCTCCCGGTCACGCGGTCACCGGCGGTCGGCTGCCTTCGCGCTGCCAGGCCGCGCCCCTCATTGGCGTCGGCCCGGCGACGGACAGATGTCGCGGTAGTCGATGTCGGCGGTGCGTCTGCAAAAAAGATTCATCCGAGCAGGTCAAGCTGCATGCCGATACTCGTTGAGGATTCCGCCCAGACGTCGGTCCCGTCGTATCTTCATATGAGGGACGTCGGCCGGTTCGACGATCGGCGATGGCAGTGGCTGCTGCGGTCGGACGTTGGCGATGCCCCGGTGGGGACGGTGTTCGTTGTAGAAGGCCTCGAACTCCCGGAGGGCATGCAGGAGGTGCCGCTGGTTCCACATCGGGGTTCGGTCGAGCAGTTCATGGCGGCAGGTCTGCACCTACCGCTCCATGTTTGGCGCGGGGTCGATACCGGCGTCCTGGAGAATCTCCCACACGGTGGAGGAGGCTACCTTCACCCCCCAGGACCCGCAGTTCGCCATAAACCCGCCGCTATCCCCAGCCGGGTTCTCCCAGACCATCCGCGGCACCAGAGCCCGGATGAACCGCACGGTCGGCGGCCGGCCTCTAGCAATTCGCGAGCCTGGTCATAGCGGCGGGCCGGTGCGCCCGTCGACGTCGCCCGCCCCTGGCATGATCGTCCTAGCCGTCGACGTTCTCGGCGCCGCGGACGGCCAGGTAGCGGTTCAGCGCGGCGGCCGCGAACGGCAGGAGCACGAACCGTTCGATGCCGCCGCCCTGGACGGGCAGGTCCAGGGTGGCGTGCCCTCAGACGAGGAAAATCGGGCTTGCGGACGAGTTGACACAGGATGGCACTCGGGATACCGCGCTGATACGACTGCGTCAGGCCTTGTCGCGCTGCTGCTTGAGGCGGAGTTCTTCCCTGCGGACTTCGGCTTGGACGGCTTGCTCGCGTTCCAGCCAGTCGGGCCTTTCGGCCTTCAGGTTCTCGATCTCGGCCGTTGTGAGGGGGCCCGTGATACCGGCACGGGCCAGACCTGAGATGGAGACGCGCAGCTTGGCGGCGACGACCTGGCGGGGATGGGGGCCCTCACGGCGCAGGTTCGTCAGCCACGAGGGCGGGTCGGCTTGGAGCGCGTTCAATTCGTCCCGGGAGACGGGACCTTCCTGGAACTCGGCGGGTGCTGCCGACAGCAGGATCCCCAGCTTCTTGGCCGCGGTCGCGGACTTCATGGTCTGCGGGGTCTTTGCTTTGGACGTGCCCATGCCTCAAGGGTAGCCAGCGGAAGAGGACTGTCTGGACGTGACTAGGGTGGCGGAGTGACCGATGGTGAGTTCCGGCTGGCCTACGTGCCGGGCGTGACGCCCGGGAAGTGGGCCGGGGTGTGGGCCGAGCGGGTCCGGGAGGTGCCGCTTCGCCTGCTGCAGATGCCGGCGGCCGAGGTCGTCCCCCTGCTGCGGAACGGTGACGTGGACGCGGCGTTCGTACGCCTGCCCGTCGACCGCGATGGCCTCCATGTGATCCCGCTGTACCTGGAGACGACCGTGGTCGTGGTGCCAAAGGATCACGTGGTGGCCGCAGTCGAGGAGGTAGAACTCGCCGATCTCGCCGACGAGGACGTGTTCGAGCCACTCGATGACGTCTTGCCCTGGGACGAGCGCCCCGGGCAACCTGCCTTCACCCGTCCTGAGAGCACCGCCGGCGCGATCGAGTTGGTGGCGTCGGGAGCGGGCGTCCTGCTGCTCCCGCAGTCTCTGGCCCGCCTCCACCACCGCAAAGACCTCACTTACCGAACCGTGACCGACGCTCCTCAGTCCCAGATCGGCCTGGCCTGGCTCGATGCCGAGACGACCGACCTCATGGAGGAACTGATCGGCATCGTCCGCGGCCGCACTCCCAACAGCTCCCGTGGCCGCAAGCCCCCGCAACAGCCCACCCGGAAGAAGCCACCGCAGCAGCGCCCTGCCTCCAAGCACCGCCGCCAGAAGCGCCGCCGAAGGTGACGAGTGTCGCGCTCACCGACGACACCCCGCCATCCCCCATCGCACGCCCAGGCGAGTGATCAGGGCGTCCGCGCGACGGAGGGAATCGTCAGAAGACCTCACGAGGACGCGGTCGTAGAGCCCGACACGTCATTTGCTCGGCTGGGGGATCCTGCAATTGGCGGTGGGGTTGAGCCCGATGTAGTTGAGCGGACCAGAGGCCCAGGTGATACCGATCGTGGCGATTTTGGCGCAGCTACCGTCAAACTGGGCGTAGTAGTGGCGCTGCCCCGCGGCGAGCGCACCAATGATCAGCCAGGCGACGAGCATCCACCGTCCGGACCTCATCGCTACCTCCGGTGACCGCTTCGCCGACCCTGGGGTACGACAGTAACGACAAGATCGTGCATAGTTAAGCAAGTCGGGCCGGGTGTGTCACGTCCCCCAACATCTCGCGAGCCCGCTGTGTCCGCGGCGACGCTCTGCCCACCACCGGCAAGTCTCCCGACAACCCGACCGTGCACAACCCGCTCGAATCCCGACCGGCGGCAGCGTACGCCCGCCGACGGGCTCGGAACCCGGCGCCCTCGGCAAACCACTGCGCCGCAGCAACGTCGTCCAGTGCCCAGCCCATTCCGCGGGCGAACCACGCAGCCGAAGCGGTCAGCGACGCTCACGGGCCCGGCTGATGCCGGCACCGACCACAGGGCAGCCACCATCGACGGTGAAGGCTACGCTTGCGGAGGACTACATCCACGCAGGTCGATCGGCACGCTCATGGTCCGCGACCAGGTTGCCCGCTTGCACCAACCGAGAACCCATCCGTGCGGGTCAGCAAGCAAGGCCACCTACGGAGGCGGCCACAAGATCGTCAATGATCCATGTCGACTCGCTGTCGGCGCGGCGGTTCCGAAACGAATCGGCAGGCGGCGGCATTGGCGAGCCTAAAATTGCGCTTGATGCGGATAGCCTGGCGCACAATGGCACTCAGAACACCGCGCCGATATGACAATTTCGGACTCTAATCCGCAGGTTGTGGGTTCAAGTCCCACGCGACCCACCACCCTGACTAGGGCAACCTAAGGATGCGCGGCTTGGTCCATCGCCCGACATGTCGAGGTTTGCCCTCGTGACGGCTCGGCGGCTCGATCTGGGCCCCGCGCCCACCTTGGTAGCGCCTCGAAACCGGATACTCTTCGCCTCGCGCTAGCCGGTCATGACGCCCACAGGCCACCAGCCAGGACCGCCAGAGCAACCGGCAACACACTGCCGCCGGCGTGAAGCCGCAGGCTCGCATCCTGGCGCAGGCGGCTGGAGTTAACCGGGGTCGCGGAGGCGGCAGCGGCACGAGCGGAGGGAGAGTATGTGTCCTTCACCAGCGGGATCAGCACCTGGCTCGGGCAGGTCGGCGCCAAAGGTTCCGACGGATATGTGCAGACCAGTCCGCCCGATGATCAAGAGAGTCGTCAACCCGTCCCCGCCGGACAACAGGATTCGGCCCCTCAAGTCTCCTGACTCCAGCGCCAACCGCATGACCCGACCCGAAAGATCCTGGGAGCCACTTGCGTGGTGCTGCCGTCGGCAGTCAAGATCATGACTGGCTTAAGGACTTTACCGAACCTGGGGCACTTCAGTCCTGTTCATGGAGGGACTCCACTGCACGGGAAGGTGAGTGGGTCGGTGAGAGCGGGTGGGTTCGCCCCACTGGGGCGAGCAGGAGGGGACATGACGGACGTCCGGAATCAGCAACGGCTCCCGGTAATCGGTCAGCTCAGCCCATCGTCGATCCATCGTGTGAACGAGCGCGAGATCAGGAGAGACGGGTGACCCTGTCGAGTTTCGGACGCACCGGGCAGCTCGTTTCCGCAGTGGTGCGACAGGGGACCGACATCCTCATGGTTCGGGAACGGCATGGCGCGGATGATGTCTGGGTGCTGCCAGGGGGTCAGGTAGAACCTGGGGAGTTGATCCATGACGCCATGGTTCGCGAGATTCGGGAGGAGACCGGCCTGCGGCTGCTTGGGCCGATCAGCTTGGCCTACATATGCCAGTACCTTGTCGAGGACCCTGTCTGGGCAGGAATCTGGACAGTGTTCACCTTCGAGGTTGCGACAGCACCGACGTGCAATCTGAGTCCGGACGACCCCGATGGCCTGGTACTTGAAGCGGCGTGGGTTCCGGTGGATGAGGCTGTCGCCCGCCTCGGCCAGTCCGCGTTCCGACCCCGCCGGGAGCCGATCCTGCACCACCTCGGAAAGAAGTCCGACGCAACAGCAGGAACGCCGTTGTGGGTGTGGCCCGACGGCGTCGACAATGACCCGGTGATCTTCCCCGCGCAGAGCCCGGCAGCCGAACTGTCCGGGTCCTGGTGACCATCGAGACTTCGATCCGCCTCAGGCGGACCAGGCATTGGAGGAGAACGGCATGACCGGTAATGCCACCGACCCGACCAGCGGCCTCATCAGCCGCCGGCGCTATGACCACTCCACCGCTCCGGGGGACGAAGGGAACTCGATCACCTTCGCCGAGGACGCCGCCGCCAAGCGCGCCGACCTGGCAGGAGACCAACCACCCACCGTGGACCGGCAGGTGGTGCTGACTCCGCTTCAGGCACTGATCGCCGCGTCCTTCCTGGACGAGTACGCCGCCCGCCTACAACACGAGAGCGACCGTGGCGCCCTCACCGGCGACACCACCGACTACATCGCCCTGGTCGGCGAGGTCGCCGAGCACCTGCAGAGACTTGCCGGTGCCCGGTGATCACCCGACGACCGCTCGGACCGGACATGAAGGAGAATTCCACGTGGCAGTAGGGCGTCCCCCTCGCATGCTCGTCTTAGGCACGGCCTGGACTGGAAACGGTGGCCACACGGTCAACCGAGAACTCGCCGCCGCGTTCGCCCAACTCGACTACGACGTCACCTTGCGCGCCGTGGGGCCTGTCGGACAGGCACCTGACGGTGTCCGGGTGCAGTCGCTGAATCCTGACGCCATTCCAGGTTTGGACGACCCACGCGGGCAACTGCTGCGAACCGACGGGCTGCCCCGCCGCGCTGACGGGATCGACGTCATCATCGGGGCGGGACGCTTCTCTAGCGGCGCCGCCTGCTACCTACGGGACCGCCACTATCCCCAGGCCAAAGTGGTGCACTTCGTCCATGCGGTAGTCGATGAACTCGACCGCTGGCGTGGTGACCCCGAACAGGCCAACCGGCATGCGGTCACCGAACGCAAGTTGATCGCCAAGGCCGATCTTGCGGTCGGCGTCGGGCCGCTGCTCGCCGAAGAAGCTGCGCGCATGGCACGCATGTGTGAGAAACCACCGCCGGTTCACGAGTTGATCGCGGGCACCGTCCTCAAGGAACCGCCGCGCGCCCCGGAAGGGCAGCGTCGCCTCAACGTTCTGCTGTTCGGGCGCGCCGGGGATCCACTCAAGGGAGCCGACACCGCAGCGCACGCCGTCGGGGAGTTGTTCCATAACCGGAACCTCAACGTGCAGCTCACCGTGCGTGGAGCCGACCCGCATGGCCTGCGTGAACAGGAGCAGATGCTTCAATCGATCGCCCGGATGCCGGTCAAGGTCCGAGGCTTCTCCAGTGATCAGGCCGAACTGGACGCAGACTTGCGCGGCGCTGATCTGGTCGTGATCCCGTCTCGGCAGGACGGATTTCCGCTTACCGCGATGGAGGCAGCCGGAATGGGCGTCCCGCTCCTGGTCGGCAGCAATATCGGAACCGGCATCTTCCTATCCGACCCCGCCCGAGTGCCCGCCCATCTCGGCCAGCCCAGCGTGGTGCCCATGCTCGGTGGAGAGGACGCCGCCGAGCTCGGCCAACGCTGGGCCGATCACGCTGAACCCGTTCTGCGCGACATCGGACAGAGCAGACAGCGAGCTCTCCAACTCCGCGAGTACTTCGGGCAGAACTACACCTGGCGGCACGCCGCCGAACATCTGCACAACGCGCTTACCGCCATCCCCCGCGACGTGAGCAGTGAGGCTTTCCAGGCCGCCCGAATGGCCGGCCTGCTGCGCCCCTACAAGCCGATGTCCACGGCTGTGCAGCCGGAAAACCCGACGGTACCGCCGCCTGGCCGACCTGGCCCCACCGCTGTCCCCGAACGCTGAGGTCCGCCTGGTTCTGATCGGGGCCAAGGCCCGAGCAGATATACGCATCCAGGCCCAGCCCTGCTACCGCTACCGGTCGCAGCATCGGGACGCGCGGTCCGAGGTTAGTCGCGGGGTGCCCTCGGGCTTCAGGGGACCGGAAGGTCAACGCTCTGGCCTGCCGTCCTTCCGCGACAGCTTCTTGGACCCCAACAGTCATTCGAGGTGGGTGCGGGCGTCGGAGTTCAGGACCGGTTAAGAGGAGGCGAGGGCGGCTGGAGAGGACCTCGGCGAGTTGGGGCGGCAGCATGGCCATGGCCCCGCGCAGATCTCCTGTTCTCCACGAGGAATGGCTAGATGTCCCCGAGTTGCTGCTCCGTCATCTGCAAGGGCGTCCCAGCTGACCTGTCGCCACTGCTCCGCAGTCACCAACCTGTAGGGAGAACATGACGCGAGGCGGCTGGAATGACCTGCCCGCCGGCAACCACGCCGACATCACCTCGACGATTGCCGGCGAGCACACGACCGTGTCCGTCAAGGTGACGCGCAAGCTTCCGGACCGGGACGGCCCCGAGATCCAGTCGCTGCGATGGGAGGAGAAGGCCACCCCTTTCGTCAGCGCCTTCACCCCGGCTAATCCTCCCGCTCACCGCACCTGGAGCCTGGTGACACAGACGGTCGAATGTCTTCAGAAGACCGCTGGCGGCGAGCGTGGTGGACTGGCCTGTCACCACACATGGGGGTGGTCCGCCGATCGGCGACCGGGTGGGAGTGTTGGTGAAGTGGAGGGTATTCGTGCATGGATGGATGGAGGCTGGCCCGGGGCCCTTCGCCTGGACGAAAACAGCGGACTAGATCCTCGACACCCCCCCTGCCTTGTGCTGCAGGAGAATTGCTGACTCAGAACTCTAGCGCCGACCGCTCCAGCGCCTTAGCATGATCATGGTCTCTGCGAGGAGAGACCGCAGCGGAAGGCTAATTCATGATGTCGTGGTCGCGTAGGCTCATGTCGGCAACATTTGTATCAGCACTGATACTCATCGCGATTGGACAACCGGCACAGGCGGAAATCAGCCAGGACAGTGGATGGGTTTACACGACCGATGGCGCCGGCAAGATCTACTTCGATGCCGACCGGAAGGGCTATCCGGGCCAAGAACTTCTCATAGTATGCGACATCAAGGCGGACGCCCGAGGCGTTACCGGGGCAGCCGAATGGAGGGTCGATCCTGTGAAGTTCGGCAAGCAGATCACTGATTCATCCAGCAGTGGCGGCTGCAGTTCGTATGCTGGAAACTTCATACCAGAGGGTTATTTGCTTCACGTCTGGGTGTGCAAGTATCACACTTCGACAAACGATATCGGCAACTTTTCATACTGCAGAGTAGGTGCGGGAATAGGGTAGCTTCCAACCCGCGGCGTCACGGTTCGAGACCTACGCGGCCTGCCACGCTTACCAGGGGAAGGTCACGTCCACTGGAGTGGTGTAAGAGTTGATCTTCGCGTGATCCTGTTTCTGCAGGTTAAGCGGTGAGTTCCTGCTGCTCGGCAGCGGGGTCGGGTGTGGTGCCGTCGATGACGCGCAGGCGGGCTTTGGCGAGGCATTCCAGGCCCATGTAGCGGCGGGCCTCGGTCCACTCGTCGGTCTGCTCCATCAGCACCGCGCCGACCAGGCGGACGATCGCGGCCCGGTCGGGGAAGATCCCGACCACGTCGGTGCGCCTGCGGATCTCCTTGTTCAGGCGCTCCTGCGGGTTGATGCCCCTATGGATGTCAAGTCTGTGGCGAGGGTGAGCTGGAGTTGAGAATGAGGCGGTGTACTTCGCGGGCGATGTAGCGTTTGAGGCAGCGGATGATCTCGCGGCGCGTCTTGCCTTGGCTCGTGCGTTTGGCCAGGTAGTCCTGTGTTCTCGGGTCCCATCGCAGGCGGCTGAGAGCGATCCGGTAGAGCGCTGCGTTGGCTTGGCGGTCGCCGCCGCGGTTGAGTCGTCGTCGGTTCGACTTGCCAGAGGACGCCTCGATGGGACTGACACCGCAGAGCGCGGCGAAGGATGCCTCGCTAGTGAGCCGTTCAGGATTGTCACCCGCGGTGATGAGGAGGACGGCTGCGCTGTCGGGGCCGATGCCGGGTTGCTGGAGGAGGGCAGGTGCGGCGGCCTCCACTGCTGAGGTGATGTGCTTGGCGAGCTCGTCGAGCTGGGCGGTCAGGTACTGGATTCGCTCGGCCAGGAGCTTGAGGGTGTAGAGGGTGGCGTGTGCGGTGGCGAAGGCTGTTGAGGGGTCCAGGGCAGCACATGCGGTGATGAGCCGCGGGTTGGATAGTCGAGTGAGTTGGTCTCGCAGGGCTGGCTCGGCACTGACCAGCAACGCTTTGAGTTGGTTGATCGACTGAGTGCGTGCCTTGATCGCTGAGTCCTTGGCGATCTTGAACACCCGAAGCATCTCGGCCGGTCCGTCAGCGGCCTTGGGGACCGCGGTCGCCTCGCCGGCCAGGACTGCTCGGGCCGCGTTCTCCGCGTCGATGGTGTCGGTCTTGCCGCGTCGCCGCCGCACTGCGCGGTCGGGCCGGTTGACCTCCAGAACCGTCAGCCCTTCGGCCTGCAGTCGTCGAGCCAGCGCGAACCCGTAGGAGCCGGTGCCCTCCACCCCGGCCCGCTGGGCCACGCCGAAGGAGCGGGCCCAAGCGATGAGGTGCTGGTAGCCGGCCGCCGTGGTCGGAAACGAGGCGTGCGCGATGACGCCGCCGGTGAGGGTGAGCACCGCAGCCACGTGGATGTCTTTGTGCGTGTCGACTCCCAGGACGACGTCTTCCACCTGGTGGTCGATATCGGCATCGTGCATGCTGACGGTGGTCATCGGGCTCCTCGGAACGGCATCGGGAGGTTGATGGCCGTCGTCGGGCCGGCGTGGCGGTCAGAACTGTGACGGTGCCTTGTGACGGCAAGGCCCCTATCGGGACACGTCTGCCGGCCCGACGGCAGCAAGCGCCGCCCGGGGCAAGGACCGGCAGATCAATCCAAAGGCAGCATGGCCAGTTAGACCACGGGCCAGGCCCCCGCCCGGACAGCACCCGAAGATCCTCACAGTTGGACCAGATCTGCCGCCAGAGCCGGCGCGGGAAGCCGGTGAAGGCCAGCAGATCGGGTCTGGCCTGGTCCAGGTGCTCGGCCGCGTCGGGGTGCTTGGCCTCCAGCGAGGCGACGACCCGTGCGTGCTGGGCATGGACCTCCTCGGCGGCGGGCTGGTCGAAGATGGTCCGCACCAGCGTCGCCACCCACGGCTGCGCCGACTTGGGCACCCTGGTCAGCAGGTTGCGCAGGTAATGCGTCCGGCACCGCTGCCAGCCCGCGCCCGGCAGCGTCGACCCGATCGCCTCGACCAGGCCGCGATGCGCATCGGAGATCACCATCTGGACGCCCGACAGGCCGCGCGCGACGAGCCCGCGCAGGAAGGCGAGCCAGCCGGCTCCGTCCTCGGCCGAGGTCACCTCGATCCCCAGGATCTCGCGGTGCCCGTCGGCGTTGACCCCGGTGGCCACCAGCACGTGCACGTTCACGATCCGGCCGTCCTCGCGGACCTTCTGCGTCAGGGCGTCCACCCACACGAACGCATACGGCCCGCCCTCCAAAGGACGGTTGCGGAACGCCGCGACCTGCGCGTCCAGCACCTTCGACATCTGCGAGACCTGGCTTTTGGAGATGCCCTTGATGCCTATCTGCTCCACCAGCTTGTCCACCCGCCGCGTCGACACCCCCAGGAGATAGGAGGTGGCGACCACCGACACCAGGGCCTGCTCGGCCCGGCGACGCCGCTCCAGCAGCCACTCGGGGAAGTAGGACCCCGACCGCAGCTTGGGGATCGCCAACTCCACGGTGCCGGCGCGCGTGTCCCAGTCCCGGACCCGGTAGCCGTTGCGGCGATTGACCCGCTGGTCCGAGCGTTGCCCGTAGTCGGCGCCGCACACCGCATCGGCCTCCGCGCTCATGAGCGCCTCGGCCATCGTCTTGACCATCGACCGCAGCAGATCCGGCTCACACGCCCCGATCTGCTCGGCAAACCAGCTCACGGGGTCCACACTGTTGTCGGCGGCCATCGCGTTCCTCTCCTTCTGATCTTGGTCGATTCGAAGGATCACGCGATGGCCGTCTCACGTCACGACGCCACGCCCTCTGACCAGGTCAAACTCATACACCACCTCCGTGGACGCAACCCAGGGGAAACGCCGTAGGCGGTGGTCTTGGTCGCTCCGAACTGGAGCGACCAAGACCGTCCTGAGTCCCAACTCCGCTCCGGTTGCCAGTGCTCGACGCGCACCGCAGTTCACATCAGCGCACGCGGACGCCGGGCAGATAGCAACTCGCCCGCGCGGCCGGACTTTCTGAGGTCAGCCCACGGCGGAGTGCCGTGTTGAAAGTGGTACGCAGCGTCGCCCGGATCTGGTTCAAGGTGGCCGCCGTCATTGGCGTTCCTTGGCTCTCGTGCCGAGTGAACCCTGCGTCAATTGAAGGAGCCACCTTCGCCTGGGTCACGGTCTCCACACGGTGTGGCTATCCAGCTTGCGCATCGCCGGGCGCAGGTAGCTCTTCACCGTCTCGGGCCGCTCCCGTCGAGGGGACGTGGCGTAGGTCGAGCAGGGGGATCGGCAGCTCGTGCTTTGAGCAGTGGCTGGCCAAGGGCTTATCGGCGCGACAACTCCGCCCGGCGTTGCGCGGCGCGCTGGTAAAAGGGCCCAATCCCCCGAGTGGCTGCGCCCCAGTTGCAAGGTGACGCCCTCTCACAACACAGATAAGAGGCTGCGTCGGGAGCAAGGGCGGAATTCGAGGAGTTGCTCGCGGCCGATCATGTCCGCCCATACGTCTCCGCAGGGGCGATGAGCGTGGCCTGTTCACTCGACGCTACTGGCCGCCGACTCCGTCGAGCACCATGTCTGGCCGGCGCCGGACCCGGACCCGGCCGGTGGACGGCGCGGGGCTGTGGCCCGCGCCGTCTCGCGGGGTCAGGCTTGGGCGGTCCGCTTGGGGAGTTTCCAGCCGGGGCGGGGGAAGTGGCACGTGTAGCCGTTCGGGTACTTCTGGAGGTAGTCCTGGTGCTCGGGTTCGGCTTCCCAGAAGTCGCCGGCGGGGGTCACCTCGGTGACGACCTTGCCGGGCCACAGGCCGGAGGCGTCGACGTCGGCGATGGTGTCCTCGGCGACCTTCCGCTGCTCGTCCGAGGTGTAGAAGATCGCGGAGCGGTAGCTCGTGCCGATGTCGTTGCCCTGGCGGTTCACGGTCGTGGGGTCGTGGATCTGGAAGAAGAATTCCAGTAGCGCCCGGAAGTCGGTCTTGTCGGGGTCGTAGATGACCTCGATGGTCTCGGCGTGGGTCCCGTGGTCGCGGTAGGTGGCGTTGGGGACGTCGCCGCCGCTGTAGCCGACCCGCGTGGAGACCACTCCGGGCTCCCGGCGGAACAGCTCTTCCATCCCCCAGAAACAGCCGCCCGCGAGCAGTGCCCTCTCGGTTGCCATGTTCCCCCCTCGTCTCCTTCGTCGACCAGTACAGCGGGCATCGCATCAACGTTATTCCATGGGTCTCCGGAGGCCGGTGGGCCCATCGCGGGGCGCCGGGTCGCCGGCGTAGGTCCAAGCGTCCGGTGCTATTTCGTTGGGACGGGGGTGCGCAGGAGGTCTCGCCAGTCGGCGGGCCAGTTGACCAGCGCGACGACGCCCATGGCGAGGAGGTAGGTCGGCGCGGCCCAGCTCTGCATCGCCGAGTCGTGGTTGACGATGTGGGTGGTGACCGCGCCGGTGAGGACGAGGATCAGCGTCGTGGCGGCGAGGAAGCGCGTCCGCTTGTCGGGGATCACGAGCAGGACGGCGGCGATGCCCTCCAGGGCGCCGACCACGAAGCGCATCCAGGACGGGTAGCCCCAGTCGGCGAACTTCACCGAGTACGCCGGGCCGAACATCGTGTCGCCCGGCCAGTACTTCGTCACGGCGCCCAGCGCGAACTCCATGGCCAGGAACCAGTACAGGACGGTCGTAAGTCGCTTCGGCATTTTCTTCCTTCCGGGGAATGCGGGCAGGGGGCGTCCTCCGCGCGGCGATCGCGATGCCGTGCGGAAGACGGTTTTCGGGGTTCAGCCGCGCAGGGCGGCGATGGCCTTCTCGATACGGCGGCGGCGTGTCTCGGGCTTCTTCGCGCTTTCGATGGCGCGGACGTGCTCGCGCTTGCGGCTGTCGGTGAGCTTGTCGTAGGCGGCGCGGGCGGCGGGGTCGCCGTCCAGGGCCTGGACGAAGTCCGGGGGTTCGGCGACGAGGCGCGGTTCGGTGTCGAGTTCCAGGTCGACCTCGACCTCGTCGCCGATGGCGACGCCCGCGGCCTGCCGGTTGGCGTTGCTGAGGCCGAGCAGGTGGCGGCCGCGCATGATGGCGACCCTGCTGCGCCAGGAGTGCCCGTTGACGGTGATCTTCACTCTCGGACGCGCGCCGCCGCCGAGGTCCTCGACGATCTCGGCGGGGACCTCCAGGCCCCGCATGGGCTCCGGAGGCTCCACCACGGTGCTGAACTTCATGATCTGCCCTTTCTGGGGACGCGGGCCCGGCCGTGCGCCGTGCCGGGCCCGCGCGATGTGCACGCGGTCACGAGGCGTAGGTGGTGACCTTCCACAGGTACCCGTCGGGGTCGGCGAAGTAGCCGAAGTAGCCGCCCCACTGGGCGGCGGCGGCCGCCCTGACCACGCTGCCGCCGGCCGCGACCGCCTTGCGGATCGTCTCGTCCACGGCGTCCCGCGAGTCGGGGTTCAGGTGGAAGGACGCCCCGCGGAACCCGGATCCCTCGGACGGGACGCCCGCGTCCTCGGCGGCGGCGTCCCATTCGTAGAGGGCGAGTTGCGGAGCCCCCTCCCCCAGGTGGAACGACACGAAGTGGCGGGTGTCCTTGTCGATCTTGCAGCCCAGGGCCTCGGTGTAGAAGCGCTTGGCGCGGTCCATGTCGCGGACGCCGAGCATGATGGCGCTCATCTGCGGTGACACGGTGTTCTCCTCACGGGTCGGGGCGACTGCTACTCGGCGTAGGGCTGGTCTTCGCCCTTGTCGCTGTGGGCGAGGCTCCAGATGTAGCCCTCGGGGTCGGCGAAGGTGCCGCCGTAGCCGCCCCAGGGCAGGGTGCCGGCGGGCTTGAGGATCGTGGCGCCGGCCTTCTCGGCCTCCGCCATGATCTCGTCCACGCGTGCCTGGCTGCGGACGACGTAGGTGAGGACGAGGCCGCTGAAACCGCTGCCGTCCGGGCTGGTGCCGACCTGGTCGGCCAGCCCGTCGCGGCCGTAGAAGCCGACGGGCGAGGCGCCGTCGGACTCGAAGAAGACCGAGATGCCCCAGTCGTCCTTGATCGTCCAGCCGAGCCCTTCGGTGTAGAACCGCTTGGCGCGGTCCATGTCGCGGACGCCGAGGAGGATGGAGCTCACGTGGGCCTTCATGGTTGTCTCCCTAAGATCGTTTTGTCTGGAGTGAGTCGCTCTGGATGCCCAGGGCGACGGGGTGTGGCTGATGGTTGTTTGCCGCTGTTGTGGCTTGAAAGGAATGGCCGCCTCGTCGCCCTGGACGCCCTGGCC
>NZ_VCKZ01000612.1 GCF_005889745.1 Actinomadura geliboluensis | reverse complement strand
TCTTGGGCGGGTTCTCGGCGTGGGCGATGGTGCCGTCGGCGCGGTGGGTGAACCATTCGGGGTGTTCGCGGACCCAGGGGTGGTCGGGGGAGCACTGCAGCGCCAGGTCCAACGCCACTTCCAGTCCGTGGTCGCCGGCGTAGGCGACGAAGGCGTCGAAGTCGGCCAGGGTTCCCAGGTCGGGGTGGATCGCGTCGTGGCCGCCGTCGGGTGATCCGATCGCCCAGGGGGAGCCGGGGTCGTAGGGGCCGGCGTCCAGGGTGTTGTTGGGGCCTTTGCGGAACGTGGTCCCGATCGGGTGGATGGGTGGCAGGTAGACGACGTCGAAGCCCATGTCGGCGATCGCGGGCAGGCGTTTCATCGCGGTGCGGAACGTCCCCGAAGTCGGGCCCCGCCGCCCCATCGGGTCGAAGGTCGCTCCTTCGGAGCGGGGGAAGAACTCGTACCAGGCGCCGTAGAGGGCGCGTTGGCGGTGCACGACCAGGGGGTACCAGTCCGACACCGTCAACAGATCCCGCAGCGGATGCTGCTCCACCGCGGCGGCGACGTCCGGGTCGGCGGCCGCCTCCATGCGGTCGGTGACCGGGATGGTCTCGTCTCCGAGGCACTTCGCCAGCCGGTCCAGGGTCGGGCGGTCCTTGCTCGGGACGGCCTCGGCCGCGCGCTCGAACAGCGCCGCGCCCTCGGTGAGCATGAGCTCGACGTCCTGGCCGCGGGGCACCTTGATCTGCGCGTCGTGCCACCAGTGCGCGATCGGGTCGCCCCACGCCTCCACCCGGAACGACCACGACCCCAGCTCCGTCGGCGTCACCAGCGCCGACCACCGGTCCAACCCGGCGCCGACCTCGGCCATCCGCTCACCGGGCAGCTCCTCGCCGTCCGGCGTGCGCAGCACCACCGCCGCGCCCAGCCGCTCGTGCCCCTCGCGGAACACCGTCGCCGACACCTCGACCGTCTCGCCGACCACGGCCTTCGCCGGCCACCGGCCGCACCCCACCACCGGCGACACGTCCAGAATCGGAATGCGACCAAGCCTCGGAATTCCGGCCATATGGGATGTTCCGGACTCCACGTGCATGTCTCCCCCCTACCCGAGCGGGACTTCCGAAACGTCCCATGCCCGCGACGCCGGACCTACCGCCGAGTAGTTTGGGATAACTTTAAGTGCCTCTCCAATCCCGCTAAGTGACCGCCGGAACGGCCGGAAGTCCCAGCGCAGCCGGGGGTTTTCGCGGCTCGGACGGGTATGGGGCGACCGATGCGCGCGGCGGCGGCCCGCACCTCGCCGTCGCGCCGAGCCGATCCCAGCGCTTAGCGTGGTGTTGTGTGAAGGCAATCCGACGTTTCACGGTCCGCACCGTCCTTCCCGAGCCGCTCCGGCGGCTCGAGGAACTGGTCCTCAACCTGCGCTGGTCCTGGCACCACGAGACGCTCGACCTGTTCCGCGCCGTGGACCCCGCGCTCTGGAAGGCCGTCCACCACGACCCGGTCCGCCTGCTCGGCGAGGTCGCCCCGGAGCGGCTGGAACGCCTCGCCGAGGACCGGCGGTTCCTGCGCCGCCTCCAGGACACCGCCGAGGACCTGCGCGAGTACCTGACCGCGCCCCGCTGGTACCAGGCCCGTGGCGACGCCGGGCCCTCCTGCATCGCCTACTTCTCGCCCGAGTACGGCATCACCGCCGCGCTGCCGCAGTACTCCGGCGGCCTCGGCATCCTCGCCGGCGACCACCTGAAGACGGCGAGCGACCTCGGCGTCCCCATCCTCGGGGTCGGGCTGCTGTACCGGCACGGCTACTTCTCCCAGTCGCTGTCCCCGGACGGCTGGCAACTGGAGCGCTACCCGCCGATCGACCCCAACGGGCTCCCGCTGACCCTCCTCCGCGAGAGCGACGGGACGCCGGTGCACGTGACCATCGGCCTCCCCAAGGGCCACGCCCTGCGCGCGCAGGTGTGGGTCGCCCACGTCGGACGCGTCCCGCAGCTGCTCCTGGACTCCGACGTCGAGGACAACGACCAGGCGGCCCGCGACGTCACCGACCGGCTGTACGGCGGCGGCGGCGACCACCGGCTGCTGCAGGAGATGCTGCTCGGCATCGGCGGCGTCCGCGCGATCCGCGCGTACTGCCGCATCACCGGCCACCCCGCGCCCGAGGTGTTCCACACCAACGAGGGCCACGCCGGGTTCCTCGGCCTGGAGCGCATCCGCGAGCTGGCGTCGGAGGAGGGGCTGACGTTCGACGAGGCCCTGGAGGCGACGCGCGCGGGCACCGTCTTCACCACGCACACGCCCGTCCCCGCCGGCATCGACCGGTTCCCCCGCGAGCTGATCAGCCGCTACTTCGGTGGCGCGACCGAGGAGCGGCAGGTCCCCGTCGACCGGATCCTCGCGCTCGGCAGCGAGGACTACCCCGGCGGCGACCGCACCGTGTTCAACATGGCCGTGATGGGCATGCGGCTCGCGCAGCGCGTCAACGGCGTCAGCGAGCTGCACGGCCGCGTCAGCCGGGAGATGTTCGGCGGCCTGTGGGGCGGGTTCGACCTCGCCGAGGTCCCCGTCGGGTCCATCACCAACGGGGTGCACGCCGGGACGTGGGTGGCGCGCGAGGTGCTGGAGTTCACCGCCCGCGAGCTGCCGTCGGTGATGGAGAGCGGCCGCGGCTGGGAGGGCGTCCGCGCCGTCTCCGAGCCGGAGATCTGGCGGATGCGCGCCCTGCTGCGCCGCCGGCTCGTGCTGGACGCGCGGCGCCGGCTCCGCGAGTCCTGGCGGCAGCGCGGCGCCAGCGAGGCCGAGGTCTCCTGGATCGACGACGCCCTCGACCCCGACGTCCTGACGATCGGGTTCGCGCGCCGCGTCCCGTCCTACAAGCGGCTCACGCTGATGATGACCGACCCGGACCGGCTCCGCTCGATCCTGCTGGACCCGGAGCGCCCCGTGCAGATCGTCATCGCCGGGAAGGCGCACCCGGCCGACGAGGGCGGCAAGCGCCTCATCCAGCAGATCGTGCGGTTCGCCGACTCCGAGGACGTCCGGCACCGCATCGTGTTCCTGCCCGACTACGACATCGCGCTCGGGCAGCTGATGGTGCAGGGCTGCGACGTGTGGATGAACAACCCGCTGCGCCCCCTGGAGGCGAGCGGCACGTCCGGGATGAAGGCGGCGCTGAACGGCGGGCTGAACCTGTCGATCCTGGACGGCTGGTGGGACGAGTGGTACGACGGGCAGAACGGCTGGGCGATCCCGTCCGCCGACGGCCTGTCCGCCCCGGACCGGCGCGACGAGCTGGAGGCCGCCGCGCTGTACGAGCTGATCGAGGACCACGTCGCCGTCACGTTCTACGACCGGGACGGCGCCGGGCTGCCGCGCCGCTGGCTGGAGATGGTCAAGCACACCATCGCCACGCTCGGCCCGAAGGTCCTCGCGACCCGGATGCTGCGCGAGTACGTCGAGGACCTCTACGCCCCGGCCGCCGCGTCCGAGCGGGCGATGGTCGCCGGCGACCACGCGGGGGCGCGGGAGCTCGCCGCGTGGAAGCAGCGGGTCCGCAAGGCGTGGCCGGGCGTCGCCGTCGAGCACGTCGAGTCCAACGGGGCGGAGAGCCCGCAGGTCGGCGCGCGGCTCGCGGTGCGGGTCGTGGTGGACCTCGGCGGACTCGACCCCGACGACGTCGCCGTGGAGGTCGCCTACGGCCGGGTCGACGACGCCGACACGCTCGTCGAGCCGTCCTACCTGGAGCTGGCGGAGGCCGGTCCGGCGGAGAGCGGGCGGCGCCGCTACGCCGGCGAGGTCCCGCTCGGGCGCAGCGGCGCGTTCGGCTACAGCGTCCGGGTGGTGCCGAGCCACCCGCTGCTGTCGGGACGGGCGGAAC
>NZ_VCKZ01000107.1 GCF_005889745.1 Actinomadura geliboluensis | reverse complement strand
TGTCTTAGGGTCTCGTGGGCTCGGAGATGTATATAAGAGACAGGCGTGGGGGGTATCCCATGACGGCTCCTGAGCGAGACGATCACCGGGGTTCTCTCGCGACACGATACGCCGCCGGGCGGCCCCCACCGGGCCCGGTCGCCGGATTCCTCGGGGGTTTCACTTCAGCAGGCGCGACATCCGGCGGTCGGCCAGCGGCTTGCCGCCGGTCTGGCAGGTCGGGCAGTACTGGAGCGCCGAGTCGGCGAACGACACCTCGCGGATCGTGTCGCCGCAGACCGGGCATTTCTGGCCGACCTTGCCGTGCACCCGGAGGCCGGTCTTCTTCTCGCCCTTGAGGTCCTGGGCCTCCAGGCCGCGCGAGCGCTCCACGGCGTCCCGGAGCGTGGTGACGATCGCCCCGTGCAGGACGGCGACGTCCTCCTCGGTCAGCGAGGCGGCGATCTTGAACGGGGACATCTTCGCCGCGTGCAGGACCTCGTCGGAGTAGGCGTTGCCGATGCCGGCGATCACCTTCTGGTCGCGCAGCAGGCCCTTGATCTGGGTGCGCTTGCCGCCGACGATCGCGGCGAGCGCCTCGGCGGTGAAGGCGTCGTCCAGCGGGTCGGGGCCGAGCGTCGCGACGCCGGGCACGTCCGACGGGTCGCGGACGACGTAGACCGCGAGGCCCTTCTTCGTGCCGGCCTCGGTGAGGTCGAAGCCCGAGCCGTCGTCCAGGTGGACGCGCAGGGCCAGTGGGTTCTTGCCGCCGGGCCGGACGGGCTTCGCGGGGATCTCGTCCCGCCAGCGCAGCCAGCCGGCGCGGGCGAGGTGGACGACGAGGTGCAGCCCGTCGACGTCCAGGTCGAGGAACTTGCCGTGCCGGGACGCGCCGGTGACGGTCAGCCCGCCCAGCGCCGTCACCGGCGGGTCATAGGTCTTCAGGGCGGAGATGGCGAGAACATCGACGCGGGCGACGGCGTGGCCGACCACGCGCTCCCGCAGGAACCCCGCCAGCGCCTCGACCTCGGGTAGCTCAGGCATGACCTCAGTATCGGCGAACGGGCCGGCGGTTCGTCCACAGGGCTGTGGACACCTGTGGAAAACCCTGGGGAGCGGGTGTGACCGGCATCTCGAAATAACCCATAGGGGGTACCGGTTGCCAGGAGGTGAAGCGTTATGGCAGCATGAGGACCGGAAGATACCCCCCAGGGGTAAATATCCGGAAAAGCGAAGGAGATGCCGATGAGCACCGCCACTTACACCGTCACCGGTATGACCTGCGGCCACTGCGTGAGCTCGGTCACCGAGGAGGTCGAGCAGATCGCCGGCGTCACCGCCGTCGACGTCGACCTCCCGACCGGCCAGGTCACGGTCACCAGCGAGGCCCCGCTGGACGACGCCCAGGTCAAGGGCGCCGTCGAAGAGGCCGGTTACCAGCTGCAGGCATGACCGGCGCGCGCCCCCTGCCCGGGGGCGCGCCCGGACGAACAGCGAGTGGAGTGGATCGGCATGAACAGCGCGACCAAGGTCGGCGTGTACGCCCTGGGACTCGCCGTCGTCTTCGGCGGCGCCGCCGGAGTCGGCAAGGCGGTCGGACCCGTCGGCGGCACCGCGGAGATGGCGTCCCATGAGGGCGACGGCCACGGCGGCGGGCACGGCGGCGGAGACGGCGGGGCGTCCCACGCCCCCGGCGGCCTCCAGGTCTCCGAGGACGGCTACACGCTGACCCCGCGCACGACCACCGTGACTCCGGGCGAGAAGACCGACTTCCGGTTCACCATCAACGGGCCGGACGGCAAGCCGGTCACCGGGTTCAAGCCCCTGCACGGCAAGCGGCTGCACCTGATCGTCGCGCAGCGCGACCTGTCCGGCTTCCAGCACCTGCACCCGACCGAGATCGGGGGCGGCGTCTGGAGCGTCCCGATCGAGCTGCCCGAGCCCGGCGTGTACCGGTTCTTCACCGACATCCAGCCGGACGGCGCGACCCGGCAGCTCACCCTGGGCACCGACGTCTTCGCCCCGGGCGACCTGCGGCCGGCGCCGCTGCCGAAGCCCGCGCAGGTCGCGAAGGTCGACGGGTACGAGGTCGCGCTCACCGGCGGCCTCACGCCCGGCAAGTCCACCGAACTCACGCTGACGGTGAGCAAGGACGGCAGGCCGGTCACCGACCTGCAGCCGTACCTGGAGGCGTACGGCCACCTGGTCGCGCTGCGGCAGGGCGACCTCGCCTACCTCCACGTCCACCCGGACGGGGAGCCGGGCGACGGGAAGACGGAGCCGGGCCCCGGCATCACGTTCTTCGCCGAAGCGCCCAGCACCGGCGCATACCGTCTGTACCTGGACTTCAAGCACGGCGACAAGGTCCGCACGGCGGAGTTCACCGTGCACGCGGGCGACGCCCCCATCCCCGCCGGGCCCACGCAGGAACCCGCGAAGAAGCCGGGGCAGGGGCACGACGACACGCCGCACACGCACTGAACGTCCCACTCGATCGAGGCAGAGGAGGAGCGATGAGCACGGACATCGAGTCCGCGCGTATCGAGCTGGCGATCGGCGGGATGACGTGCGCGTCGTGCGCCAACCGCATCGAGAAGAAGCTCAACAAGATGGACGGCGTGACCGCGACGGTCAACTACGCCACCGAGAAGGCCAGCGTCGAGTTCGCCCCCGGGGTGTCCCCGGACGAGCTGATCGCCACCGTCGAGAAGGCCGGCTACAGCGCCGAGCTCCCCGCCCCGCCCCGGTCGGACGCCGCGGGCGGGGACGAGCCGGAGCCGGACGACGGGCTCCGCCCGCTGCGGCAGCGGCTGATCACCTCGGTCGTGCTGTCGGTGCCGGTCATCGCCATGGCGATGGTCCCGGCGCTGCAGTTCGACGCGTGGCAGTGGCTGTCGCTGACGCTCGCCGCGCCCGTCGTGGTGTACGCGGGCTGGCCGTTCCACCGGGCCGCCGCGATCAACCTGCGGCACGGCGCGGCGACCATGGACACGCTGATCTCGCTCGGCACGATCGCCGCGCTCGGCTGGTCGCTGTGGGCGCTGTTCTTCGGCACCGCCGGCGAGATCGGGATCAAGCACGGCTTCGAGTTCTCGATGACCCGCTCCGACGGGTCGATGAACATCTACCTCGAGGCCGCGGCCGGCGTGACCATGTTCATCCTGGCCGGGCGGTACTTCGAGACGCGGTCCAAGCGCCGCGCCGGCGCCGCCCTGCGCGCCCTGCTGGAGCTCGGCGCCAAGGAGGTCTCGGTCGTCCGGGACGGCCGCGAGGAGCGGATCCCGGTCGACAGCCTCGCGGCGGGGGACGTGTTCGTCGTCCGCCCCGGCGAGAAGATCGCCACGGACGGGACGGTCGAGGAGGGCTCGTCCGCCGTGGACGCGTCCATGCTGACCGGCGAGTCGGTCCCGGTCGAGGTCGGGCCGGGCGACGCGGTGGTCGGCGCGACGGTGAACGCCGGCGGCCGGCTGCTGGTCCGCGCGACCCGGGTCGGCTCCGACACCCAGCTCGCGCAGATGGCGCGGCTGGTGGAGGAGGCGCAGACCGGCAAGGCGCAGGTGCAGCGGCTCGCGGACCGGATCTCCGGGATCTTCGTCCCGATCGTGATCGCGCTCGCGATCGGCACGCTCGGCTTCTGGATCGGCACCGGCGAGCCGCTCGCCGGCGCGTTCACCGCAGCGGTCGCCGTGCTGATCATCGCCTGCCCGTGCGCCCTCGGCCTCGCCACCCCGACCGCCCTCATGGTCGGGACGGGACGCGGCGCGCAGCTCGGCATCCTGATCAAGGGCCCGGAGGTGCTGGAGTCCACCCGCGCCATCGACACCGTCGTCCTGGACAAGACCGGCACGGTCACCACCGGGAAGATGGCCCTGGTCGACGTCATCACGGCCGACGGAGTGTCCGAGGACGAGGTGCTCCGGCTGGCGGGGGCGCTGGAGAACGCGTCCGAGCACCCGATCGCGCAGGCGATCGCGCGCGGCGCGGCCGACCGGGTCGGCGAGCTGGGCACGGTCGAGGACTTCGCCAACGTCGAGGGCCTCGGCGTCCAGGGGATGGTGGACGGCCACGGCGTCCTCGCGGGGCGCCCGCGGCTGCTCGCCGAGTGGTCGCAGCACCTCACGCCGGAGCTGGAGCGCGCCATGGCGGAGGCGCAGGCGCTCGGCCGCACCGCGGTCGCGGTCGGCTGGGACGGCGCGGCCCGCGCGGTCATTACGGTCGCCGACCAGGTGAAGCCGACCTCGCGGGAGGCGATCGAGCAGCTGACGGCGCTCGGGCTGCGCCCGGTCCTGCTGACCGGCGACAACGAGACCGTGGCCCGCACGGTCGCGGACGCCGTCGGGATCGAGGAGGTCATCGCCGAGGTCCTGCCGCAGGACAAGGTGGACGTCGTCAAGCGCCTGCAGTCCGAGGGCCGGACCGTGGCGATGGTCGGCGACGGCGTCAACGACGCCGCCGCGCTCGCCCAGGCCGACCTGGGGCTCGCGATGGGCACCGGGACGGACGTGGCGATCGAGGCGTCCGACCTGACCCTCGTCCGGGGCGACCTGCGGGCCGCGGCCGACGCGATCCGGCTGTCGCGCCGCACGCTCGGCACGATCAAGGGGAACCTGTTCTGGGCGTTCGCCTACAACGTGGCGGCGCTGCCGCTCGCGGCGACCGGCCTGCTCACCCCGATGATCGCCGGTGGCGCGATGGCGTTCTCCTCGGTCTTCGTGGTCAGCAACAGCCTGCGCCTGCGGCGGTTCAAGCCGCTGACGGCCTCCCAGGAGGCGGTGGCCGCTCCGGCGGCCGGCGGCTGAGGCAGAACCCGCGAGCTGAGGCAGAACCGCGAGCTGAGGCAGAACCGCGAGCTGAGGCAGAACCGCGAAGCGCGCGGCCCCGTCCAGGGGGCGCGCGCTTCGGCGTTTTCTGAGGTCAGGGGCGCAGGACGGCCAGCAGCGGCGCGAGCGCCGGGTCGTCCGCGGCGTCGTCGAGGGCCGCGGTGAGGGTCTCGGCGTAGGTGGGGGCGGCGTCCCGCTGGACGGCGCGTCCCTCGTCGGTGATGACGGTGTAGACGCCGCGGCGGTCCTTGGGGCACATGTCGCGGCGGGTGAGGCCGGCGGTCTCCAGCCGGGCGACCAGGCGGCTGACGGAGCTCTGGTTGAGGCCGATGAGGTCGGCCAGCTCCTGCATGCGCAGCTCGCCGTCGGCGGCGCGGGACAGGCGGCACAGCGCCCGGTACTCCGACAGGCCGATGCCGTGGCGGCCCTGCAGCGCCTTGGAGAGCCGGTGCTCGACGCGCCCGTGCAGGGTCACGACGCCGTCCCAGAGCAGACCGTCCGCCGTGACCGGCGCCTTCTCGTCCACGCTCATCCCGTACCCGCTTCCTGGTTGACACCAGCTTACATGCAGTGCGAATATCTGCATGCACATACAAGACATGCATGTACATGCAAATTGGAGTCCGGCATGATCGAACGCGTCGCCACCACCCCCGACTGGTACGAGCCGTACCGGATCTCGCAGGCGATCCGGGCCGGCGGGTTCATCTACGTCTCCGGGCAGGCCGGCATCGACGAGCAGGGGCGGACGGTGCCCGGCGGCTTCCTCGACCAGGGGCGCCAGGCGTTCCGGAACGTCCAGCGGGTGCTGGCGGCGGCGGGCGCCGACCTGACCGACGTTGTGAAGATCGGCATCTTCGTCCGGGACATGGCGGCCGACCTCGACGACGTCATCCGGCTCCGCGAGGAGTTCCTCAGCGAGCCCTACCCCGCCGACACCCTCCTCGAAGTGAGCTCCCTGGCCCAGCCCGACTGGCGGATCGAAGTCGAAGCCGTCGCGGTCGAAAGGTGAACACGATGACCAGCACGCTGCTGACCCCCTACGAAGGCCCGCACCTCGCGCTGCCCAACCGGATCGTCATGGCGCCGATGACGCGGGGGCGCGCGGACGACGTGACCGGCGTCCCGCACCCGCTGACCGCCACCTACTACGCGCAGCGCGCGTCGGCCGGGCTGATCGTCACCGAGGGGCTGTGGCCGCACGTCCTCGGCAAGGGCGGGCCCGGCATCCCCGGACTGGTCACGGACGCGCACGTCGCCGGATGGCGCGAGATCACCGCGGCCGTCCACGCGGCGGGCGGGACGATCTTCGCCCAGCTCTGGCACGTGGGACGCATGACGCACCCGCTCAACCTGCCGGGCCGGGCGACGCCGGTCGCCCCCTCCGCCGTCCGGATCGAGAGCGAGCCGATCTACACCGCCGAGGGCGACGTCGAGCACGTCACGCCGCGCGCCATGACCACCGCCGAGGCGGAGGCGGCGGTCGCCGACTTCGCGGCGGCGGCCCGCAACGCCATCCGCGCCGGGTTCAACGGGGTGGAGGTGCACGGCGCGAACGGCTACCTGATCCAGCAGTTCCTCGCCGAGAACACCAACCGGCGCACCGACCGCTTCGGCGGGTCCCGCAACGGACGGCTGCGGTTCGCGCTGGACGTGGTGGAGGCCGTGGCCGCTGAGGTGGGACCCGAACGGGTCGGCCTGCGCGTCTCCCCGCACAACCCGGAGAACGAGATCGCCGAGGAGGACCCGCAGGGCACCTACCGGGCGCTCGTCGACGCCCTCGACCCGCTCGGCCTCGCCTACCTGCACGTCATCGAGCGGGGCGCCTACGGCGCGCTGGCCGACCTGCGCCCGCGCTGGTCGGGCACCCTGATCGGGAACTTCAACGGGCCGGAGCCGACGACGCGGGAGGCCGGGGAGCAGGTCGTGTCGGTGGGGCTGGCCGACCTGTTCTCCTTCGGGCGGCTGTTCATCTCCAACCCCGACCTGCCGGCCCGCTTCGCCGCGGACGCGCCGCTCAACCGGCACATCCCCGGGCTGGTCTACGGCGGAGGCGGCGAGGGCTACGTCGACTACCCGGCCCTCGCCGCCGCCGACGTCTAGAGCGGGACGTCCCAGAAGGCGAGTTCGTGGCGCATGCCCTCCAAGAAGAAGCGCTCGGCCGTCTCGGTGTCCGCCCCGGACTCGTTGATCATCTGCGCGATGCGGGCGGTCAGCTCGGCGAAGCCGGGGTCGGCGTAGGTGTCGACCCAGCGGCGGTAGCGCGGCTCGGACGGCGGGTTCTCGGCGAGCCGCTGCCCGAGCGTGGAGTAGCCCCACATACAGGGGTAAAGGGCGGCGAGGCCCTCGTCATAGACGGCGGCGCTCTCCAGGAGGAACGAGGTGTAGGCGACGCAGGCGGGGCCCTTCTTGGCGCCGTCCAGGTCGGCGTCGAACTCAGCCGAGAGGGAGCGGTGCAGTTCCATCTCGTCGTGGAAGGTCGAGTAGGCGAGGTCCACAAGGTCGCCTAGGTGGGCGTCGGGGGCCTGCCAGGCGAGGCGGGAGAACACGCGCACGTAGTCGTGCAGGTAGAGGTAGTCCTGTTCGAGCCAGGAGCGGAATACGGCCTCGTCAAGGTTCCCTTGGGCGATGCCCGCCACGGTGGGGTGCTTGAGCTGCTCCTCCACGAGGGGACGGCCGAGTTCTTCCAGATGTGCGGCGAGACTCATGGCCGTCAGTCTGCCCCAGACCCGCCCTGACCTGGACATCACCCCGATATGACCAGACCCCGCCGGGTCGGGAGACCCGGCGGGGTCCTGGTCGTGCGGCCGATGTGCGGGTCGCCTCTCGGCGAAAGGCACAACACGGCTCCAGCCGAACGGTATTCCGTGAAGGCAATAGGTGAGGCCCGGGGACACCAGGCACATCGGCCATCAGGTGTAACCGACGGGTCCCCAGGATTGTTCCCGGCCCTCCGCGAAGGTCCCGGTACGCCGGATCGTGTGCCAGCCCAGGCGCGCCCCCAGGAGCGCGGTGACCACGGACTGGACGACCACCAGGTACATGAGCTGCCGGTAGACGAACTGCTGGAGCGGCAGTGCCCACAGCGGACGGACGGATTCGCCGTCCAGCCATAGGGCGTAGGCACCGGCGGCGGCCTGCGCGGCGACGAACGCCGTCCAGGTGAGGACGGGCAAGGTCGGGTCCAGGAAGACCAAACCGAACAGGGCGAACAGGTCCACGGCGGGCGCGAACAGCGGAAGCAGCACCTGGAACACCGTCAGGTAGGGGAGGCAGCGGCGGCCGAAGCGTCCCGAGCCGCCGCCTTCGATGAGGGAGCCGCGGTGCTTCCACATCGCCTGCATCGTCCCGTAGCACCAGCGGTAGCGCTGCCTCCACAGCTGCCTGAGGGACGACGGCGCCTCCGTCCAGGCGATGGCCTTCTCCTCGTAGACCACGCGCGCGCCGGTGCGGCATATCGCCATGGTGAGGTCGGTGTCCTCGGCCAGAGTGTCGTCTGGCACGCACCCCACCTCGGCCAGGACCTTCCTCCGGAAGGCGCCGATCGCGCCGGGCACTGTCGGCATGCACTGCAGGACGTCGAACATGCGCCGGTCGAGGTTGAAGCCGATGACGTACTCGATGTGCTGCCAGCGTCCGAGAATGCCGCCCCGGTTCGCGACCTTGGTGTTGCCGCTGACCGCGCCCACCCTCGGGTCCGTGAACGGCGCGACGAGGTGCCGCAGGGTGTCGCGCTGGAAGACGGTGTCGCCGTCCACGAGCACCATGATGTCGGCCCTGGCCACGAACAGGCCGGCGTTGAGCGCGCTCGGCTTGCCGCCGTTCGGCTTGCGGATCAGGTGGACGCCCGGCAGGCCGAGGTCCTCGACGATCTCGGCGGTGCGGTCGGCGGAGCCGTCGTCCACCACGATCACCTCGACGCTGCCCGGATAGTCGGTGTCCAGGAGCGACGCGACGGTCGCGGCGATGCCCGCCTCCTCGTTGTAGGCGGGGACGATCACCGACACGGGCGGGAACGGATCGGGCGGCAGCTCCCCCGGCTCCCCGATGTCCGGCATGGGGGGCGGGCCCGGCCGGCGGACGCGCCGCATGTGGACGTGCGCGAACACCAGCAGCAGGATCAGCCGCAGCACGTAGAGGAGCCCGGCGACGGCGAACAGGGCGCCCATCGTCCCGGTGAGCGCGGACGCGGCGCGCTGCGCGGCGACCATCGTCCAGCCGACGGCCTTCTCGCGGGCGGGCACGCCGACCTCCGCCGCGGGCATGCCGAGCGCCTCGGTGACCGTCGTGAAGCGGTACCCCTGCGGCTGGAGCCGGGCGAGGATCCGCTCGACGGCCGCGACGGTCTCGGCCCGGTCGCCGCCCGAGTCGTGCAGCATCACCACCGCGCCCTCGCCGCGCCGCTCCGCCGCCAGCGCCGTCCGCACGATCGCGTCGGTGCCGGGCCGCGCCCAGTCCTCGGTGTCGCGGTCGGTGAGGACGACGATGTACCCGTCCTCGCCCGCCCGCTCGGCCGCCCGCCACTCCGGCGCCGTCAAGCCGTCCGGGCGGGACGAGTACGGCATCCGCATCAGCCGGGTGTGGACGCCGGCCGCGCCCGCCAGCGCCCGCTGCGTGAGGTCCATCTCCAGCCGCCCGCGCCACGCGGGCGCGGTGGCGAGGTCGGCGTGCGTGTACGTGTGCGAGCCGATCTCGTGGCCCTCGCGAAGGATCCGGCGGGTCAGCGCCGGGTTCTCCGCGACGCGCGCGCCGACCGTGAAGAACGTCGCGCGGGCGTCGTGGCGGCGCAGGACGTCCAGGATCCGCGGCGTCCACTCGGGGTCGGGGCCGTCGTCGAAGGTCAGCGCGATCGTCTTCGGCGGCATGCGGCGGCTGCGCGGGGTGGCGTCCGCGAGGTTCAGCACGGGACCGCCTGCGAGGGCCTGGGAGGGAGCCGGGGAGGGGTGCGCCGGCTCGTCCCTGGGCGCCTCACCCAGGGCTCCGTTCGCGAAGCCGTCCAGCAGGAGGAGCACGGCGAGAGCCAGCCCGCCGAGCAGGAGCAGGATCCAGTGGCCCCGCGGTTCGCTGCGCCGCACGGTCAGGGGCTCTTCCTCTTGGTGTTGTTGCGTCCCCATGCCGGGGGCTCCGCCGTGGACCTGCCCGGATGGCTCGTGGACGCGGCCCCCGCCGGTGTGGTCGCCGACGCAGACGACGGCCTGGGCGTCGCAGGGGGAGCCGGTGCCGCGACCCGGCTGCTGGGTGTCGCCCTACCGGCGGCGGGCGATTCGGACCTCTCCGTCGGGGTCGGCTTGGCCTGGGGTTGGCTCACCTTCACGCGCGGATGCGGGGACGGGTCGCTCCATGGCGTCAACGGCACATCGGTTCCCGTCGTCATACCGAGCCCCAGCGCGCCCAGGAACACGATGAGGAGGGAACCGGTGAGCAGGCCCAGCCGCCGCCCCAGACGCGACCGCCACCCGGACGCATCGACGAAGACGGGAGCCGCGGCCGTTAACGTTTTCGTCTCGGTGACGGGATCCGCCGATGGGCCCGTCAGCGGGCGCGGCACCCGTTCCGCGGCTGGTGGGATACCCGTTACGAGAAGTTCGTCCCGGTCCTGCGGGCTGTTGCCGTTCATCGTCGTCCATCACTCTGAGGCGGGGAGAGGACGTCCCGGCGGCGCGGGAGTCATTCGTTCAGCGCGAACCCACGCGTAGGTGTCACACCACCGTGAGATTTTCTGCACAATGGCGCGATGGGCGAGGAGGAACTCGGTCGTGCGCTGCGGGCGGCGCAGGACGGCGACGAGGAGTCCTTCCGCATGCTCTACCGCGACGTCCAGCCCCGGCTGATCCGGTTCGCCGGCGCGATCGTCGGCGCCGACGCCGAGGACGTGACGTCGGAGGCGTGGCTGCAGATCGCCCGCGACCTGCGCTCGTTCCGCGGCGACCTCGACGGCTTCCGCGGCTGGACCGCCACGATCACCCGGCACCGCGCGCTGGACCACCTGCGCCGCAAGTCCCGCCGCCCCGGCTCCGACCTGCCCGCCGAGGAACTGGTCACGATGGCCGCGGACGGTGACACCGAGCTCGACGCCCTGAACGGCATCGCCACCGAGGAGGCACTCCGGCTGATCTCCGAACTCCCCCGCGACCAGGCCGAGGCGGTGCTGCTGCGCGTCGTCGTGGGCCTGGACGCCAAGTCCGCGGGCAAGGTGCTCGGCAAGCGCGCGGGCGCCGTCCGCACCGCCGCCTACCGCGGCCTGCGCCGCCTCGCCGACCGGCTGTCGGACGGCGGCGCCGAGCGGTCGCTGGTCCGAGGTGACAAAACCGGCGGTACGGGCGCTGAAGGGGTGTCATGAGCGACCACACCGAGGCCGGACGGCTCGACGAGCGCACCGCCGAGCGCCTGCTCGACGGCGCCGGCGGGCACCCCGCCCTGCACACCCTGCTCGCGGCGGCCGCCGCCCCCGGCCGCGCGGCGGAGCTCGCGGGCGAGGACGCCGCCGTCGCGGCCTTCCGGTCCGCGCCGCCCGCGGCCCGGCCCTCCCGGCTGGCCGCGGTGCGCCGCTTCCTGACCGCAAAGGTCATCGCGCTGGTCGGCGGCTGCCTGCTCGTGCTGACGGGCGGCGTCGCCTACGCGACCGGGCACTTCCCCGGCATGGAGCCGGCTCCCGCGCCGTCCCCGACGCAGCAGGAGTCGGAGGGCGGCGGCCACGACAGCACGCCGGCGACGCAGTACTCGCCGTCGCCGCTGCCGAGCCAGTCGCCGTCGGTGTCGTCCTCGTCGTCCTCGTCGTCGTCGACCTCCTCGCCGTCCGCGCCCTCGTCGGCGCCGGGCAAGGAGCACGGCAAGCCGGCCTCGCCGGGCAAGTCGACCCAGAGCCCGAACGCGCACAGCACCAGCCCGCCGCCGCGCGGCCCCGACAACGCCAACGGCAACGGCGACGGCAAGAAGCCGAGCGCCACGCCCACCAAGAGCAAGGACCGGGGAGCGGACGCCGGCGTCCCCATGGTCGGGGCGCCGGACGGCGCCGGCGACCCGCGCCGGTGACCGTCCCGGCGGTCACAGGCAGCCCTCGAACTGCGGGACCTCCAGGTCCGACAGGTCGAGGCCGGACGTGCCGAACCATTTGGCCATGAACTTCCCCATCGTCCCGTCCTGGTACATCCGGGTGATGGCCCGGTTGAGGGCCTCGCAGCCGTCGGGGTCGCCCATGCGGATCGCGATGCCCGTGCGCCGCTCGCCGAACCTGGCGTTCAGCAGCCGGAACCCGGCGCCCTGCCGGGTCTTCAGCCCAGCCAGGATCGTGTCGTTCGTGGTGATCGCGTCGATCCGGCCGTCCCGCAGCATGGTCATGCAGTCGGCGTAGGACCGCGCCGTGACCGGCACCGCCGGCACCTGCCGCTCCACGGTCACGGCCTCGGCCGCGCCCGACCCGGTGACGGCGCAGATCTTGCGCCCCCGGAGGTCGCGCACGCCGCGCACGTCCCGCTCGCCGTCCCGGACGAGGATGTCCTGGTACGACAGCAGGTACGGCCCGGCGAACGCGAGGCGCTGCTGCCACTCGGGCTCCAGCCAGAACGTCAGGACCATGTCGACGCCGCCCTCGCGGAGCAGGCGCTCGCGGTCGCGCGCCAGCGCGGGGACGAACCGGACCCGCTTCCCGAGCCGCTGAGCGAGGTAGCGGGACACGTCCACGTCCAGGCCCTCGAACGTCCCGTCGGGGCGCCTGAACCCGATGCCGGGCAGGTCCGGCCGGACGCCCGCCACCAGCGTGCCCTTGCCGAGGATGGAGGCCGCTTCGCCGCCGCCGCAGCCGCTGAGCGCGGCGCACGCCGTCACCGCCGCCGTCCCGGCCGCGATCAGTCGCCGCATACTCCGGACCCCCGACTCGTCAGCGCGGTGCCCGCCCCGGCGGAGCGCGGGGCGCACTGCGATACAAAGTCGCAGCCGAGCGGGGACGGCTCCACCCCGTGACCGGATCCGGCCCGTCTCACTACGGTGCGTCGCGCTCCGGGGGGTCGGTGATGAGGGCGGCGAGGGCCGCGGCGAACCGCTCGGGGGCGATGTCCGCCGGCGGGCGGCCGAAGAAGCCGCGGGACAGCTCGTAGCCGGTCAGCGCCGACACCACCACCGCGAGCAGGGCGTGCGGGTCGTCGTGGCCGTCGCCGTCCGGCATGTCGCGGGTCAGGTGCTCGGCCTCCTCGGCGATGCCCTGGTCCACCAGGACGCTGCGGATCCGCCGCGTCACCTCGGGGAACCGGCCGTGCTCCCGCGCCAGCAGGTTGATCAGCGGCCGGACCCGGGCCAGGTAGTCGAGCTGCTGGACGAGCCGCCGGGCCAGCGCCGCGCGCGGATCGTCGTCGACGGGGCCGCGCTCGAACTCCTCGCGGTGCCGCCGGGCCCGGTCCAGCTCCCGCTCCAGGACCGCGCGGAACACCTCCTCCTTCGAGCGGAAATGCCGGTAGAAGCTGCCGCTGCCGGGGGACAGCCCGGCGACTTCCTCGATGTCGGTGACCGTGGTGCCGCCGAACCCGTGCTGCTGGATCAGCTCCAGGGCGGCGTCGAGGACGCGGTCGCGCGTGGTGGAGGGCACGTCTGCAAGATAGTTCTTGCGCGTGCAAGAAGGTTCTTGCACACTGCTGGATCAAGAGCCCTCGGAAAGGCCCCCGCCATGGCAGCGATGCGCGCTTCGTCCGCCCGTTCCCTCCGAACCGTTCTGGCCGCCGCGCTGGTCGCCGCCGCAGGCGGGGTGGCCGTCGCCGCGGCTCCCGCGCAGGCGGACGTCGTCGTTTCCCCGCAGCAGCGGAATTGGGTGCTGCGGGACGCCGCAGGCCGCGAGGTCACGCTGCGCGGCTTCAATGTCTCGGGCAGCACGAAGCTTTACGAGAACGGCCTGCTGCCGTTCCGCAGCACGGCCGACGCCGTGAAGTCGGCGCAGGCGATGCGCGACCTGACCGGCGCCAATGCCGTCCGCTTCCTGATCAGCTGGGAGGGCGTCCAGCCTGCCCCCGACCGGATCGACAACGCCTATCTCGACCGGGCCATCGCGCAGATCAGGGCGTTCACCGACCGGGGAATCCGCGTCTTGCTGGACTACCACCAGGATCTGTACTCGTCCCACCTGTTCAACTCCGGCAGCTGGTACACCGGGGACGGCGCTCCGAAATGGGTGATCGACGCGGGCGGCTACCCGAAGGAGTCGTGCGGGATCTGCATCATGTGGGGCCAGAACATGCAGACGAACACCGCCGTGCGCAAGGCGGCCTACGACTTCTGGCGCAACCGCGTGCTCACGACACCGGCCGGTCAGATCGGCGTCCAGGACGCCTACATCACGCAGGCCAAGGCCACCATGGCGTACCTCAAGCAGAAACTCCCCCAGCCGGCGTTCGACAACATCCTCGGCCTCGACGCGTTCAACGAGCCGTTCGACGGCGGCCTCGACGGCAAGAACGGCACCGACTGGGAGAAGAACTTCCTGATGCCGTTCTACCAGCGTGTCCGCACCGCCATGGACGAGGCCGGCTGGACGGCCAAACCGGCGTTCGCCGAGCCGCTCGTCTTCTGGAACACCGGGTTCTTCGAGCAGGGCGGAATGACGACCGTCGGGCAGCTCGGCACCCGGTTTGTGTTCAACAGCCATTACTACGACGGGGCGCGCATGACGCTCGACCCGACCGCCGCGTCCGACGGGACGTACGACGCCGCGATGAACGAGATCCGGCAGCGCGCCGCCGACCTCGGCACCGCGCCGCTGGTCTCGGAATTCGGCAACAAGATGTCGGACAGCCGCACCCCGTGGATGATCCGCGCCATGTACCAGGCGATGGACTACGGCGTTCCCGGCAAGAACTGGTGGAGCGCGCCCGCGTCCGGCGGGCAGGTGCTGTCGTCCATGCAGTGGCACTGGGACATCTACAGCGGCCGGCACCACGAGCTGATGAACGGCAATCCCGACAAGGTGCAGACCGAGGGCGACGGCTGGAACGACGAGGACCATTCCGTGGTGGCCACCGACGACGCGGGAGCCGTCGCGCTCCGGCTGGACCGGCGCGTCCTCGACCGGCTCTACCCGTCCGCCGTCAACGGCGACACCCTGGCATTCGCCTTCGAGGACTTGGCGCGCTCCGGCTACGGCGGCACCGGGCAGGAGAAGGCGTGGCTGACCGCGCCGTCGTCCCTTACCGCCCTTCTCCAAGGGCGCCAGTACGGCATCCTCGTATGGCGTTCAGCGGGTACGAGCACACCGACCGAACTGCACCTGCCGAACTCCTTCGCCCCGTCCGGCACGGCCATTGTGAGCGACCTGGCGACGCTCAACGGCGTCCCGGCGTCCGGCCCGATCGCGGCCGTCGCCGAGACCGGTTCCGCGACGGCGAAGAAACTGCGGATCACCGCTCAGGACGACGCCGTCCACTTCGCTCTCGTGGTCAACACCGCGACCGGCACCCCGCCCACCGAAGCGCAGCTCGGCGCCGCCCGCACGGCCCTCTCCACCTGGCTGACCGAGGAATTCCCCGCCGCCGCTAACTGAGGTGGCGCAGGGTTCCGGTGTCGGCGACCGACCGGTAGTAGCACGTCGGCCGGGCCTCGCCGGACGCGTCCTTGGTGTGGCAGGCCCCGCCCGTCGTGCGGTCGACCAGGTACAGCAGGGAGTTCTGCTCGCAGTTGACGCGGACGTCGACCAGGCTCAGGACGTCCCCCGAGGTCGCGCCCTTGCGCCACAGCTCGTTGCGGGACGTCGACCACAGCACGGCGATCCGCTCGTCCAGCGTGGCCTTGAGCGCCTGGTCGTTCGCGTAGCCGATGAACAGGACGTCGCCGCTCGCCGCGTCCTGCAGGACGACGGGCACGACCCGCGCCCCGGTCGCCGCGACGCCGGCGAGCTTGTCGAAGTCCAGGGTCAGCCGGGTGCCTTCTTCGAGTTCGTTCACCCCGCCATCCTGCCCGCCGAACCCGCCGCCGGCGCCCCATGACACTCAGACGACCCCGGCGGCGAGCGCCACGAGTGACCGGACGAGCGGGCTGGGCCGCGCGGCGGGCCACGCCACCACCAGGCGGCTCGGCGAGGGCGTCGGCTGCTTCTGCGCCGAGCATCCCGCTTAGTCTCGGGCGCGCCGCGTGAGAATGGTCGCGGTCGCCTCGTCCGCGGGCAGGAACGCTTCGAGGCGCAGTTCCGACAGCGTGACGTCGACGGCGGTCGCGAACGACGTCAGCGTGGTGATGAGGCGCAGTTCGCCCTCCGGTACCCGCAATAGCAGCGGCACGGCGAAACCCAGGTGGCCGGCGGGCGACTCCAGGTCGGGCAGGTAGCCGTCCAGTTCCTCGATGAGCGCCGCGAGCCCCTGAGCGGGCGCCCGCCGGGCCTGGTCGCGCAGGCTGCCGGTGATGTGGCGGCCCCATTCGGCCAGGTTCCCGACCCTGCGGGCCATCCCGTCCGGATGCAGGGCGAGGCGCAGCACGTTGACCGGCGGTTCCAGCAGTGCGGGAGCGGCGCCCTCGGACAGCACGGCGAAGGCGGGGTTGGCGGCGACGAGTTCCCCGTACGGCCGGACGACCACCGCCGGGTACGGCATGTGCCCGTCCAGGACGCGCTCCAGTGCCTCGCGTACCGGCCCGAGCTCAGGGGCGTCCAGCCTCGACTCCGGGTAGATCGGCGCGTAACCGGCGGACAGCAGCAGTTCGTTGCGTTCCCGCAGCGGCAGTTCCAGGGATTCGGCGAGCCGCACCACCATGGCGCGTCCGGGCCGCGAGCGCCCCTGTTCGAGGAAGCTCAAATGGCGCTGGGTCGTGTCGGCCCGGATCGCGAGGTCGAGCTGGCTGAAACGGCGGCGTTCCCGCCATCGCCGCAGCTCACGGGCGAACTGGTCGGATTCCGCCGGCACCGTCATACCCCCATCCAAACGGGGCGCCCGCCGTTCCGCGATTCCCCGCGGGGAATCGCCGCGCCGCAGGCCGGGCCCGCACACTGCTCGCCATGAGCGACACCTTCGACGCGAAACGACTGACCGACCGGTACATCGCCCAGTGGAACGAACCCGACCCGGCGGCGCGGAGCGCCCTCATCAGGGAGCTGTGGGCGCCGGACGCGCTGCACGTGCTCGTCAACCCGCCGGAGGCGATCCGGGACGCCGCCGCGGGGCTCGCCGTCCCGGCGCCGCCGCTGGACGTCCGCGGCCATGACGCCTTGGACGCACGTGTCACCAGGGCTTACGAGATGTTCGTCGCGCCGGGCGAGCACGTGTTCGCGGCGGCCGCGGACCCGGTCGTCCTGGCGGCGAACGTGGTCGCCGTCCGGTGGTCGATGGTGACGGCCGGCGCGCACGAGCCGGTCGGCGGCGGCCTGGACGTCCTCTCCCTGGACCCCGGTGGCCGCATCCGGACCGATCACCAGTTCGTGGGCTGATTCCGCTACGCGGCCAGGATGGACTGGACGGTCGCGATCACGACCCGGGCGGTCTCCTCGGGCTTCAACCGGTCGGCGCGGTTCTCCTCCGCGGCGCCGTGCAGGACGTAGTGCACGACGTTGACCAGCCAGTCGATCGGCATGTCGGTGCGGAAGGCGCCCTCGTCCTGGCCTCGGCGGATGAGCTCCTCGACGCGCTTCGCGGACCCGGCGTGCATCTCCCGGACGCGTCCGGCGGGAAGGACGCCCTGGGCCGCGGCCAGCAGGGCGGTCGACTCGGCCACGAGCGCCCAGCTCGATTCGAGCAGCCGGCTCAGGACGTCCCGCGCGGGGCCGTCGAGATCGACGTCCGACAGCGCCTCCTCGCCGTCGCGGAGCGCGTCGGCGAGGGCGGCCTCGACGAGTTCACGCCGGTTGCGGAAGTGGCCGTAGAGGGTCATGCGCCCGACGCCGGCGGCCTTGGCGATGTCGTCGATGCTCGCGTTCGGATCGGCGCGCAGGCACTCGCGGGCCGCGGACACGATGCGGGCGATGCTGCGCTCGGCGTCCGCGCGCCGGCGGCGGCCGGTAGGGGCGGTGGGCATGCCCGCATCTTAACTCGTACTGCCTCATACGTGTTACTCTCCAATAACTCGTATGGGGAAGTACGAGTTAAGGAGGACGTGATGCAAGGGCAGACATCCGCGCACCCGCTGCGCTGGCGCATCCTGGGCTTCCTGGGCGTGGCCCAGCTGATGCTGATCCTCGACGTCACCGTCGTGGCCATCGCGCTGCCGCACATGGAGACCGACCTGGGCCTCAGCCGCCAGGCCGTGACCTGGACGGTCAGCGCCTACACCCTGACCTTCGGCGGGCTGATGCTGCTCGGCGGCCGCACCGCCGACCTGATCGGCGCCAAGCGCGTCGTCCTCGCCGGACTGCTGATCTTCACCGCCGCGTCCCTCGCGACCGGCCTCGCCGGATCGGCGGAAGTCCTGCTCGGCGGCCGCATCGCGCAGGGGCTCGGCGCCGCGCTGCTCTCTCCCGCCGCCCTCTCCCTCGTGGTCAGCCTGTTCGACGGCGACGAGCGGAACCGGGCCCTCGGCATCTGGTCGGCGCTCGGCGGTGGCGGCGCCGCGCTGGGCGTCCTGCTCGGCGGAGCGCTGACCGCCGGCCCCGGCTGGCCGTGGGTCTTCTACGTCAACGTCCCCATCGGCGTGGTGATCATCGCGGCGCTCGCCCGGATGCTGCCGCACCAGCAGGTCACCGCGCCCCGGCCCCGGCTGGACGTGCTGGGCGCGCTCCTGGTCACGGCCTCGTCCGGCGCGCTGATCTACGCGTTCATCCGCGTCGGCGACGACGGCTGGCTCACCGCCGCGACCGGCGTCCTGATCCTGCTCGCCGCGCTCGGCTACCTGGCGTTCGTCGTCCGGCAGCGGACCGCCCGCTCGCCCATGATGGACCTCTCGCTGCTGGTCAGGCGGCCGGTGGCGACCGGCACCTTCCTGATCCTGATGGCGACGGCCCTGATGATCGCGGTGTTCTTCCTCGGCACGTTCTACTTCCAGCACGCGGAGGACTACGGCGCCCTGCGCACCGGCCTGCTGTTCCTGCCGGTGGCCGTCGCGACGATGATCGGCGCCAACGTCACCGGGCGGACGATCGCCACGATCGGCGCCCGCCGCCTGGCCGTGGTCGGCCTGCTCACGGCCGCGCTGGGCATGGCGCTGCCCGTCCTGTCGCTGCACCCGGTGTCCGTCGTGATCGGCACGGCGGTTGCGGGCGCCGGCACGGGCGCGATGTTCGTCGTGGCATCGGCGACCGCGCTGGGCCAGGTGGCACCGCACGAATCCGGCATCGCGTCCGGCATCGTCAGCACGTTCCACGAGTTCGGCGCGTCCATCGGGGCCGCGGTCATCTCCAGCGTCGCCGCCGCGAGCCTCACCGGCGACACCCTCGACGGCTTCACCGACGGCTTCGTCCTGGCCGCGGTGGCCGCCGCCGTGGGAGCCCTCGCGGCCGCCGCCCTCACCCCGCCTCGCGACCGCGCGCCGCAGAGCACTTGACCCTGACCCGCGGGTCAAGGGTTAGCGTCTCGGCGCCGTTTTCGGGCACCGTGCCCGGACGCCCGAGGAGCGTCCGATGTCGTCCACCACATCCCGCATAGTGCGGCTCATCGCCCTGACGGACGGGCTGCCGCAGCCGGAGCACTTCACCGTCGAACAGGCACCCATGCCGGTGCCGGACGACGGTGAAGTGCTCGTCCGGAACCGCTTCTTCCAGGTCTTCCCCTCCTTGCGGCCCCTGATCGGCGGCGGGGTGGAAGGCACCCCGTTCCCGGCGCTGCGTCCCGGCGACGCGCTGTTCGGAGCGGCGATCGGCGAGGTCGTCGCTGCGCCGACCGGCTCCACCTCCTGGACGGCGACGGCCCGTCCTGCGCGGCGCAGAGCAACGGAACCGCCCGCCGTCGCCTCGCGGCCCTCGACGCCGAGATCGCCCGCCTCACCCTCCTCCGCGACACCCTCGCCGCCGAACTCGACGTCTAACCGGACAGCCTGAGAACCCCGAACGCACGGTCGAGCAGTGCGGCACGGTCGGCCGTGCCACCACTGCGGAGCCATTCCCGGTCGGCCGCGTCCAGGGCGGCGGCGGCCGCTCCCGTGAGGAGGTCGGCGGTGAAGGCGTCCACCCCGCCGCCGGGCCGCTCCCGCAGCGCGGCGCTGATCAGCTCGCGCATCCGGTCCCGCTCGGCGTGCAGCCGCGCCCGGAGTGCGGGCGCCTCCTCGATCAGCCGAAGCGTCCGCAGGTCGGGTTGCGCCGCGTGGATCGCCTCCTGCCACTCGCGCAGCACCGCGCACAGGCACGCCCATGCCGCCTCGTCGCCGGGACGTCCGCGAATCGCCTCGGCGACACGTTCGGCGACGTCCCCCGCCTCGCCGAAGACCACGTCCTCCTTGGACGGGAAGTACCGGAAGAAGCTGCGCCGCGACATGCCCGCCGCCGCGGCGATGTCCTCCACTGTCGTGCCCTCGTAGCCGCGTTCCAGGAACAACTCGACCGCCAGGGCCGACAGCTCCGCCCGTACCGCCCGCCGCGTCCGCTCCCGCAGCCCCGCCCGCTCTCCACCGCTCACGCATGGAGGATACTTCTGGCACCTGCTAGCGTTTGTGTCACTCAGTGCCAGACATGACAGGAGACGTCATGGAACCGATGAGCGGTAAGACCGTCCTGGTGACCGGCAGTACGGGCGGGATCGGCAAGGAGACCGCGCGGGAACTCGCCCGGCTCGGCGCCCGCGTCATCCTCGTCGGCCGCGACGCCGGCCGAGCCGAGGCCGCCGCCGCCGAGATCGGCGCGACCGCCTGCACCGGCGACCTCACCAGCCTCGACGGCGTCCGCCGCCTGGCCGACCAGATCGCGGACCGGCACCCCCACCTGCACGTCCTCGTGAACAACGTCGGCGGCATGAGCCCGTCCCGCACCCTCACACAGGACGGCGTGGAGCGGACCTTCGCCCTCAACGTCCTGGCGCCCTACGCGTTGACTTGCCGACTACTGCCGCAATTGCGCGCCGCAGAAGGCGCCCGCGTCGTCAACCTGACCGGCGGAATCCCCGGCAAGCCCCTGGACATCGCCAATCTCCAAGGCGAAAAGAAGTACCTGGGCTGGACGTTCTCGCAGTACAACCACGCCAAGACCGCCCTGATGGCCGTCAGCCGCAGGATGGCCGACCTCTTGGCCCCGGACAGCATCACCGTCAACGTCGCCTACCCCGGCCACGCCTACACGCCGGGCAACAAGGCCACATCAATCAGCGCGTTCCCCTACGCCTACCGGTCCGTGGCCCCGCTCATCCATTTCTTCGGCCCCCGCCTGCTCAACGACCTGGCGAAGGCGGCACGCTCAAGCGTCCACCTCGCCTCCAGCCCCGACCTGGACGGCGTCACCGACACCTACACCAACGCCCAACTCCAGCGCGTCCCGTGGCCGCCCGGAGCCCGCGCCGAAGAGGCCGCCAAAGCCGTCCAGCACCTCTGCGAACAACTCTCCGGCCTCATCCTCCAAAGCCCGCGCACACTGTGATCATGACCGTCCTGCAAACGGAACGCCTGACCCTCCGCCCCCTCACAGGGGACGACTTCGACGACTACGCCGCAATGATGGCCGACCCCCAAGTGGCGGACGGCCTAGCCGACCCGATCGGCCGCACACCCGCCGACGCCTGGCGCAGCCTGGCCCTGTTCATAGGCCACCGCGAAATCCGCGGCTACTCCCATTGGGCCGTGATCGAACGGGCAACGGGCCATTTCGTCGGACGCGCCGGCCCCTGGCAACCCCACGGCTTCCCGGGCCTCGGCGTCGGCTGGTGCCTGGCCCGCCCGCACTGGGGCAAGGGCTACGCCACCGAAGCCGCCCGCGCCGCCATCACCTACTGCTTCACCACCCTGAAGGCCCCCGAGGTCATCTCGGTGATCCGTCCAGGAAACACCCGCTCCATCTCAGTCGCCGAACGCATAGGCCACCACCTCCTCCACGAAACCGCCTACAACAACGCCCCCGCCCTCATCTACGGCCAACAAAACCCCGCCTCCTAGCGAGCCCGCGGATTCTTGATCAAGAAATGGCTGGCCGACTTCGGCCTTTCTTCGTCCGCATTTCCACGACGCAAGATCCGCTCGGCCTGCTTGAGTGGGGCGGTTGGGACGTGGCGGACCTGAGGAGTTCACGGCATGACGACAGATGCCCCCGGCGAACTGGTTCCGGAAGCGACCGGACGCGGGCAGCGAGTCCTCGACCTCCTGGACAAGGCGATCGACATCCAGACCCCCCTGGTTCGCAAGAACATCGCCCGGGCCCGCCAGCGCAATCCGGAGGCGTCACCGGCACAGGTGATCCGCACGCTGGAGAAGATGTACGTCAGCGCCGTGACCGGGACGGGCGCCGCGGTCGGCGGAACCGCGGCCGCACCCGGCGTCGGCACGGGAGTCGCGCTGGCACTGTCGGCGGGCGAGACGTTCTCGACCCTTGAACTGAGCGCCCTCTTCGCGCTCTCGGTCGCCGAAGTCCACGGAGTCCCCATCGACGAGATCGAGCGCCGCCGGACGATCGTGATGGGCATCATGCTCGGCGGAGGCGGCTCCGCCACCATCTCCAAGGTCGCCGAACGCACGGGCCAGCACTGGGGCCGCCAGGTCGTCGCCAAGGTGCCGGTCGAGACGCTGCGCCAGATCAACAAGATCCTGGGGAAGAACTTCATCACGAAGTACGGGACCAAGCAGGGGATCATCGTCCTCGGCCGGGTGGCGCCCTTCGGCATCGGCGCCGTGATCGGCGGCGGCGCCAACGCCGCCATGGCCTCCCTGACCGTCCGAGCCGGCCGCCGCCGCCGATCACGGCGCCGATGCCGAAG
>NZ_VCKZ01000611.1 GCF_005889745.1 Actinomadura geliboluensis | reverse complement strand
GGCGGAAGGGCCAGAAGTGTATAAGAGACAGGGTCGCGATCGGGCTGAACTACGCCGACCACGCGGCGGAGACCGGCTTCGAGCCACCGAAGGACCTGCCGCCGGTATTCACGAAGTTCGCCTCGTCCATCACCGGCCCGTACGGCGAGGTCGGCCTGCCGGACGGCGGCCACACCGACTGGGAGGTGGAGGTCGTCGCGGTCATCGGCCGCCCGGCGCACCGCGTCTCCGCCGGCCGGGCCTGGGACCACGTCGCCGGCCTCACGGTCGGCCAGGACCTCTCGGAACGGATCCTGCAGTTCACCGGCGAGGCCCCGCAGTTCGGGTTCGCCAAGTCGTACCCGGGCTTCGCGCCGATCGGCCCCTGGCTCGTCACCCTCGACGAAATCCCGAACCGCGACGACCTCGGGCTCGGCTGCTCGATCGACGGCGAGACGGTACAGGACGGCCGCACGTCCAAGCTGATCTTCTCGATCCCCCGCACGATCGCGAAGCTGTCGGAGGTGCTCACCCTGCACCCCGGCGACGTCATCTTCACCGGCACCCCGGACGGCGTCGGCCTCGGCCGCACCCCCCAGCGCTTCCTGCGATCCGGAGAGACACTGCGCACCTGGGTAGAAGGCATCGGCGAGATGGAGCACACCTTCCGCTAACTCTCAGAGCCCCTGTCGAAGAGCGACTCTTGGCCGTCCCTCCACTCTCTCCGCGATCTGGGCGATGAGGGCATCCGTGGTGGCGGCTTCCAGCAGGCGGCCCACCGGCGGGGTCGGCACGTAGGCCCACCACCGGCGTGTGTGGAGACCCCACCAGCAGTGGACGCCGGGGAAGTGCTCCTCGATGTTCGCGATGGTGGACGGCCGCACGGTGTCGGCCGACTGGTGGGGCGAGCGGTGGAGCGGCGCGGCCGGTGCGCCCGGGGGGACGCTCACAGGACGCGCCGCTCTCACCTCCCCCCATGGGACCGCGCCGGGGGTCGCGGTCCCCTCCGGTGGCCGGCCCGCGTCGTGGTGCGGCCGTTCCGTCACCGGAGTCCCTTGCGCGCGGCGGCCCGCTCGGCCTCAACGCGCAGTGCCTTGCGAAGCGCGGCGGCGTCCGAGCAGATCACGGTCGGGTCGATCCCGGCGGACGGGTCGTGCAGGCTGGCCACCCAGTCGCCCAGCCGCCCGTCCCAGCGCACCGCCCGCCAGATCCGGTGACCCGTGAATTCGCTGCGAAGACGATCAAGGTGTTGATCCTCAAGATCGTGTCGCCCATTCATGATCGCCTCCGCTTCGTTGCGTTTTCCCAGGACAAGAATGAACAAGGCGAGTTATCTTCGCTACGTTCGTCCAGGAAAAACAACAACGGGGAGTTGGCGGTGAGTGCCCGAGACTCGCTCGATCCAGCTGGTTCGCTATGGGACCTCATAGCGGTTCAGCTGCGGAGACACCGCGAAGAGCGCAAAATGTCCGGATCAAAGTTGGGGCAACTTCTCGATCTTGATAGGTCGAGTGTTTCGCGCCTTGAATCCGGCGGGATGAAGCTCCAGCTCAAGCATGCGAAGATCCTCGACCGGGAGTGGGACACGGGCGGTTTGTTCACCTTTCTGGTGGGATTCGCCATCGCCGGTCACAACACCGAGTGGTTCAAGGCCCATGCCGAGATGGAGTTGCGCGCCGGGGAATTGCGGATCTGGGAACTCTCCTGCATCCCAGGCCTGTTCCAAACAGAGGACTACGCCCGAGCACTGTTCGAGTCAGGCAATTCGCCGGACATCGAGACCGGTATCGCAAATCGGATGAAACGTCAGGAGGTGCTGAACCGCAAGCCCGGCCCGATCACGCGCGTCTTCCTCGACCAGGGCGTACTTGACCAGCCGGTCGGCGGCCGCGACGTCATGCGCGCCCAGCTTGCCGTGCTCTTGGAGTGGACCAGGCACCCGAACATCACCATTCGGGTCGTGCCGAGAAGCGTAGGCGCACACATGGGGCGAGATGGCTCATTCAAGATCATGACGGTCGGAAACGCCGATATCGCCTATACCGAAGCCTGCGGCGGTGGGAGACTGGTCATGGACGCGGACGAGGTACGGTCCTTCCGCCTGCGATTCGACCGCATCAGCGACCGGGCGTCGCCGGTCGACGCCTCGATCGACCTGATCAAGCGAGTGATGGAGGAGTTCAGTTGACTCCCGTTTGGCGCAAGTCCAGCCGGAGCGGCACGTCCACCCATAGCGACTGCGTGGAGGTTGCACACCTCTGGTGTAAGTCCAGCCACAGCGGAAGCGACCCCGCTAAGCAGGACTGTGTGGAGGTCGCGCAGCTCTGGCGTAAGGCCAGCCACAGTGGAAGTTCGTCCGGCCAGAGTGACTGCGTGGAGGTCGCGCAGCTCACTGCCAAGGTCGGTGTGCGTGATTCCAAGGCCCCCGAGGCTCCCCATCTGGTGTTCGACGTCGCCGACTGGCGCAGGTTCGCCGACCGGGTGAAGCGCGGGGAGCACGACCTGGCCTGACCACCCCCCAGTGTTGTACGCGAGCCCTCGTCCCGATCCGGGGCAGGTGCCAATCCCCTGAAAGTGTGGAGACTGGTTATTCTCCGTACACCAGCACGTACGTGACCCCCGCAAGGCTGGCAGCGAGGCGGCTGGCTCTGCACGCGCCGCATCCGGCCCGCTTGCCCGGCCAAGCGGGCCGGTGTGCTGGCCGAGCAACAGGTGCCGGGTCCTCATGCGGTGGCGAGTAGTTCGGTCTCCGCCGCGCCGGCGTCGCCTTCCCCGACGATGACCCGGAATCGCAAGCCGAGGGCGTGTCCGAGCCGGTTGAGAACGGCCAGGGTCGGAACGCCTCCACCGCCGGATTCGATGCGGGATACGGCGGGCTGACGCATCCCGGCGCGGCGGGCCAGTTCGGTCTGGGACATGCCCAGCTCGGTGCGCCGGGCATAGATGGCGCGGCCGAGGGCGAGCGCCAGGTGCGCCTCCTCGTGGGCGAGCCGGTACTCGTCGGTGTCTCGCTTGGCGGCCAGGCCAGGATGATCCGCGAGAAGAACGTGCGGGCTGGTCCGCTGGCTGCTCATCGCCCCTCCGGAGTCTCGATGATGCTGATGATCTGGTCGGTGTCGTGTTCGGCTTCGCAGATCTTCTGCGCTTGTTTGGCCCGTCTCACCTGAGCGTGCTCGGCGTCGCGGGTCTTGCGGAACACCGTCAACAGCACGATCCGGTCGTGCCCGGGGAACCAGTAGGTGATCCGGATGTCCTTGGGGTGGAGATTGATCCGCAGCTCCCACACGTGGTCGCCGAGAGGCCGGGACAGGGGCATGCCGAGGCCGGTGCCTTCCATCGCGAGCAAGCCGCACACGGCGTCCACCCGCGCCAGCTGAACGGGCGTGAGCGACACGAGCCAGTCGACGACTTACGCCTCGGCCTGGATCTCGAACAACCCCATGCATCTCATGTTATAACGAGTGCGCCCCTCAAGACCTGGCCGACCACGCGGATTGAGTTCGACGATGGGCCGTCCTGCCAGCCGACCGAGATGAGTCCGTTGACTGATCGGCTTGGTACGAGCAGGCCATCCCCCATGCTGACCGGAAACTAACGATGGACGCTGGGCATGCGGGAGCGGGGCCCTGGCCGGTGGCTGGATCAGGGTCTGCTTCTGCGTGTCCGGGTTCAGGCGGCGACGAGAGAGACTGAGAAGCCGAGTGACCGTCCCCCCGTGTTGTGGGCGAGCCCTCGTCCCGCAGCGGGCGAGGGCTTGCGCCTTGTCAGAACAGGTCCCAGAAATCGGGGCGTTGGCGCATCTGGTCTGCGGTCTCTTCCAGGATGATCTGGCCGGGTCGCCGGCTTCGCCCGCCGGGTCGTACCTCCGGGGGAGGGGATCGGCCCGTGAGGGGGATCTCGGGGGGCGGTGC
>NZ_VCKZ01000106.1 GCF_005889745.1 Actinomadura geliboluensis | reverse complement strand
CCCTCCTGGCGAACCTCACCACGACCGGGCAGATCATCACGTCCCGCCAGGCCGGCCTCCGGTCGCTGTTCATCCTGTACCCGGTGACGGTCGCCGGCGCGTTCACCGTGACGCCCGGCGACGGCACCCAGCACCTCGGCCTCGCGCTGAACATCGACGCGCCGCCCGCGTGCACCGAGGGCTACGAGAAGGTCAAGCACCGCTGGCCGCAGGACACGTCCCCGAAGAAGCCCCGCGTGGACGCCGGCTGCAAGGCCCCGCAGGACGCGCCCACCGCCGTCCGCGGCGCGCGCAACTTCCCGAAGGACGAGATCCTGCCGTACCCGAAGGTCCCGGAGGGCGCCACCACCGGCGCCGGCTTCCCCGAGGGCGGCGCGTACGGCACCCGCGAGGACGGGAAGTCGCAGGCCAAGGGCGGCGACGAGGCCAAGACCAAGGCCGCGGCGGCGGCCCCGACAGGGCAGCTCTCCGATGGCCAGCTGATCCTCTCGTATCCGTCGGATTCAGTGGAATTCGCTGGATACGATCCAACGACCGGTGCGGTCTACGGGCCCGACGGCAAGCGATACGTGATGCCGCGCAGCGCCGGAACCCGTCAGTTGGGAGAAGAATCCTCGTGGAAGTGGCTCCTGCTCGGACCGTTGAGCCAGTGAGGCGGGCACGATGAGGCGCCGCCTGCCCATGGTCACCGCGATCACGCTCGGCGTGATCGTGGTCGGCCTCGCCATCGCGTCCGGCTGGCTCGGGGTCGTGACCCTCCGCAACAAGGACGAGGCCGACCAGCGGGCGAAGGCGATCCAGTCCGCGCGCCAGATGGGCGTGAACCTGATGTCGCTGGACGCAGCCACGGCGCAGCGCGACCTCGACCGCATCGTGTCCGGCACCACCGGAGACCTGAAGAACAAGCTCGCGAGCCAGTCGAACGCGTTCATGCAGCAGATCACCAAGGTGAAGGCCAAGTCGACCGTCAACGGCGTCGACGCCGCCCTGGTGTCGATGGACGGCGACTCCGCCGAGGTGATGGTCTCCCTCAACGGGACCGTCACCAACGACAAGGTCAAGAACGGTACGCCGCAGGGCTACCGCTACCAGATGGACCTCACGCGGGTCGATGACCGCTGGCTCGTGTCCGGACTGGAGGTTGTCCCGTGACGATGCTCGGCCGGGGCAAGCGCTCCGCTCCAGACAAGAAGAACGACAAGGCCGCCAAGGCCGAGGAGGCGGCGAGGGCCGCCGAGCTGGCGGAGGAGGCCGCGGCGAAGGCCCGCGAGGCCGCCCGCCTGGCCCAGAAGGCCGCCGAAGAGGCCGCAGCGGCCGAGGACGAGGACGACGAGGAAGAGCCGGAAAAGGCCGTCAAGTCCCCGGAGAAGCCCCGCACCCCCAAAAAGGACTCCGAAGTCACGCCCGACCCCGAAGACGCGTCAGAGGAAGCCTCAGCCCCGTCAGAGGCCAACGACGCAGGCGACGAGGACGAGGAAGAAGAGCCCAAGCGCCCGAAGCTGTCCAAGAAGCCCAAGCCCGCCGCGAGTGACGACGACGAAGACGAAGGCGACGAACCTCGCAGCTCCCGCCTGGGCGGCCTGACGACGGTCATCGCAGTCCTGGCGGTCCTCACGATCGCGCTGGGCGCGGGCACCACGGCCCTGTACCTGAAGGTCAGTGACCAGAAGGCGACGGAGGAGGCGAGCAAGGAGGCGTCGTTCGCGTCGTCCCGCGCCGCGCAGAAGCTCTCGTCGTACGACTACCAGACCCTCGACGCCGACCTGAAGGCCGCGTCCGCGATGACGACGGGCAAGCTGCACACCGACTACGAGAAGCTCGCCCAGGAGCTCAGGACGGTCGCCGTCCAGCAGCAGGCGGTCTCCAACACGACGGTGATGAAGGTCGGCGTCGTGAGCGCCACGCCCGACAAGGTCGTCACCCTCGTCTACGCCAACCGCTCGTCGCGCACCAAGAGCGACAAGCAGCAGCGCCTCCCCGAGCCGCTCCGCATCAAGATGACGATGGTGCACAAGGACGGCAAGTGGCTGGCCGAGGAACTCAAGGTCATCTCGTAACGCCGCCCACCTCCGAACGCACCCCGTGAGCCGCCCAAGGCCACGGGGTGCTGTCGTGAACGAGTAAGAACACACTCTCCTGAATGGGGATCCGAGCAGACCGGAAAACCCCGGCCACGGCCACGGGTCGGCCGGCCGGAGGGCGCCCTAGCGCCCGGAGGTCGGCCGACCCGCCGAGCCGGTCGACCGCAGCGCCACGCGCAGACCAGCACGGTCGCAACGACCAGCACGGTGGCGTGAGGATCGACCGGCTCGCGACGGGGGGATCGGGGGGTCGCTCCCCCCAGTAAACTATGGCGTTCCTCACTGCAGGTCAGGGCCCGAAAAGTCCAAGTCCGCTCTTGACTGAGAGGCGCTGAGGGGCGATGCTCCATGGCAACGTGATGCATACTGCGGCGCTAGAGTTGCGAGCGGTGTACCAGTCGGCTACACTGCCCCTTTGCGCTGCCCTCTGACTATCCGCGTGTGAGAGCACCCCTGCCGTGGTCCCTTTTGGACCCCTTTGCGCAGGTCTCGGACGTGGATCGTCTGGCGTGCGTGTCGTCAGTTACGCCGCGAGCCCTCGGAAGGACCACTCTTGGCAGCCTCGCGCAACGCCTCGAATACCGCAACCGGTCCGAACCGCGTCTCCTTCGCGCGCATCAAGGAGCCGCTCGAAGTCCCGGACCTCCTTGCTCTGCAGACCAACTCTGTTGACTGGCTGCTGGGTAACGAGAGGTGGAAGGCCCGGGTCGAGGCGGCCCAGAAGGCCGGAAGTAAGAGCGTCCCGACCCAGTCGGGGCTGGAGGAGATCTTCGAAGAGATCAGTCCGATCGAGGACTTCTCCGGAACCATGTCCCTGTCGTTCCGGGACCACCGGTTCGAGCCGCCCAAGTACTCCGTCGAGGAGTGCAAGGACAAGGACATGACCTACTCCGCCCCGCTGTTCGTGACGGCGGAGTTCATCAACAACACCACCGGTGAGATCAAGAGCCAGACGGTGTTCATGGGCGACTTCCCGCTCATGACCCCCAAGGGCACCTTCATCATCAACGGCACCGAGCGCGTCGTGGTCTCGCAGCTGACCCGCTCGCCCGGCGTGTACTTCGACCGCGCCCTCGACAAGGCGTCCGACAAGGACATCTACGGCTGCCGGGTCATCCCGAGCCGCGGCGCCTGGCTCGAGTTCGAGATCGACAAGCGCGACAACGTCGGCGTGCGCATCGACCGCAAGCGCAAGCAGCCCGTCACCGTGCTGCTCAAGGCGCTCGGCTGGGACGAGGCGCGCATCCGCGAGCGCTTCGGCTCCTACGAGTCGATCAACGTCACCCTGGAGAAGGACCACACCTCCGGCCAGGACGACGCCCTGCTCGACATCTACCGCAAGCTGCGCCCGGGTGAGCCGCCGACGCGCGAGTCCGCGCAGACGCTGCTGGAGAACCTGTACTTCAACCCGAAGCGCTACGACGTCGCCAAGGTCGGGCGCTACAAGATCAACAAGAAGCTCGGCCTCGACCTGGACATGCGCCAGGGCACGCTCACCGAGGACGACATCGTCGCCACGATCGAGTACCTCGTCCGGCTGCACGCCGGCGAGGAGGAGGCGACCATCGGCGCCGTCCCCGTGCCGATCGAGGTCGACGACATCGACCACTTCGGCAACCGGCGCCTGCGCACGGTCGGCGAGCTGATCCAGAACCAGGTCCGGCTCGGCCTCGCCCGCATGGAGCGCGTCGTCCGCGAGCGGATGACCACCCAGGACGTCGAGGCGATCACGCCGCAGACCCTGATCAACATCCGGCCGGTCGTGGCCTCCATCAAGGAGTTCTTCGGCACCAGCCAGCTGTCGCAGTTCATGGACCAGACCAACCCCCTGGCCGGACTGACGCACAAGCGGCGGCTGAACGCCCTCGGCCCCGGTGGTCTGTCGCGCGAGCGGGCGGGCATGGAGGTCCGCGACGTCCACCCGTCGCACTACGGCCGGATGTGCCCGATCGAGACGCCGGAAGGCCCGAACATCGGCCTGATCGGCTCGCTCGCCGCGTTCGGGCGGGTCAACCCGTTCGGGTTCGTCGAGACGCCGTACCGCAAGGTCACCGACGGTGTGGTCACCGAGCAGATCGACTACCTCACCGCCGACGAAGAGGACCGCTACGTCATCGCGCAGGCCAACTCCCTGCTCAACGACGACGGCACCTTCGTCGACGACCGGATCCTCGTCCGCCGCAAGGGCGGCGAGATCGAGCTCGTCCCCGCCCGCGAGGTCCAGTACATGGACGTCTCGGCGCGGCAGATGACCTCGGTCGCCACCGCGATGATCCCGTTCCTGGAGCACGACGACGCCAACCGCGCGCTCATGGGCTCCAACATGCAGCGCCAGTCCGTCCCGCTGCTGCGCAGCGAGGCGCCGCTGGTCGGCACCGGCATGGAGTACCGCGCGGCGACCGACGCCGGCGACGTCATCACGGCCGAGAAGGCCGGCGTCGTCGAGGAGGTCTCGGCCGACTACGTGACCGTCATGAACGACGACGGCACGCGGACGACCTACCGCGTCTCCAAGTTCAAGCGGTCCAACCAGGGCACCTGCTTCAACCAGAAGCCGATCGTCGACGAGGGCCAGCGGGTCGAGGTCGGCCAGGTCGTCGCCGACGGGCCGTGCACCGACAACGGCGAGATGGCGCTCGGCAAGAACCTCCTCGTGGCGTTCATGCCGTGGGAGGGCCACAACTACGAGGACGCCATCATCCTCAGCCAGCGCCTGGTGCAGGACGACGTCCTCTCCTCGATCCACATCGAGGAGCACGAGGTCGACGCCCGCGACACCAAGCTCGGCCCCGAGGAGATCACCCGGGACATCCCGAACGTCTCCGAGGAGGTCCTCGCCGACCTCGACGAGCGCGGCATCATCCGCATCGGCGCCGATGTCGTCCCCGGCGACATCCTGGTCGGCAAGGTCACCCCGAAGGGCGAGACCGAGCTCACCCCCGAGGAGCGGCTGCTCCGCGCGATCTTCGGCGAGAAGGCGCGCGAGGTCCGCGACACCTCGCTGAAGGTGCCGCACGGCGAGCAGGGCAAGGTCATCGGCGTCCGGGTGTTCTCCCGCGACGACGGCGACGAGCTGCCCCCCGGCGTGAACGAGCTGGTCCGGGTGTACGTCGCCCAGAAGCGCAAGATCACCGACGGTGACAAGCTCGCCGGCCGGCACGGCAACAAGGGCGTCATCTCCAAGGTGCTGCCGGTCGAGGACATGCCGTTCATGGAGGACGGCACCCCGGTCGACATCGTCCTGAACCCGCTGGGCGTCCCCGGGCGCATGAACGTGGGCCAGGTCCTGGAGACCCACCTCGGCTGGGTCGCCTCCCGCGGCTGGAAGGTCGAGGGCGACGACGCCGAGTGGAAGCGCGCGCTCAAGGAGATCGGCGCCGACGAGGCCCCGCCGTGGACGAACACCGCCACGCCGGTGTTCGACGGCGCCCGCGAGGACGACGTCACCGGCCTGATCGCCAGCACGCTGCCCAACCGCGACGGCAACCGCATGGTGGAGCCGGGCGGCAAGGCACGGCTGTTCGACGGCCGCACGGGCGAGCCCTACAAGGACCCGATCTCGGTCGGCTACATCTACATCCTCAAGCTGCTCCACCTGGTCGACGACAAGATCCACGCGCGCTCGACCGGCCCGTACTCCATGATCACCCAGCAGCCGCTCGGCGGTAAGGCCCAGTTCGGCGGCCAGCGCTTCGGTGAGATGGAGGTCTGGGCGCTGGAGGCGTACGGCGCCGCCTACGCGCTCCAGGAGCTGCTGACCATCAAGTCCGACGACGTCCTCGGCCGCGTGAAGGTGTACGAGGCCATCGTCAAGGGCGAGAACATCCCCGAGCCCGGCATTCCCGAGTCCTTCAAGGTGCTCATCAAGGAGATGCAGTCGCTGTGCCTCAACGTCGAGGTGCTCTCCAGCGACGGCATGTCCATCGAGATGCGCGACACCGACGAGGACGTCTTCCGCGCCGCGGAGGAGCTCGGCATCGACCTGTCCCGCCGTCCTAACGAGGGCGCGATGAGCGTCGACGAGGTCTGAGAACTCAAGGGGAAAACAGTTGCTTGACGTCAACTTCTTCGACGAGCTTCGCATCGGTCTGGCGACCGCCGACGACATCCGCCAGTGGTCGCACGGCGAGGTGAAGAAGCCGGAGACGATCAACTACCGGACCCTCAAGCCGGAGAAGGACGGGCTCTTCTGCGAGAAGATCTTCGGCCCGACCCGGGACTGGGAGTGCTACTGCGGCAAGTACAAGCGCGTCCGCTTCAAGGGCATCATCTGTGAGCGCTGCGGCGTCGAGGTGACCCGCGCCAAGGTGCGCCGCGAGCGGATGGGCCACATCGAGCTGGCCGCGCCGGTCACGCACATCTGGTACTTCAAGGGCGTGCCGTCGCGCCTCGGCTACCTGCTGGACCTGGCCCCGAAGGATCTCGAGAAGATCATCTACTTCGCGGCCTACATGATCACCAGCGTGGACGCGGAGCGGCGCGACCGCGACCTGCCCACGCTGGAGGCGCACATCTCGGTGGAGCGCCAGCAGATCGAGCAGGCCCGCGACGCGCAGGTCGAGGCCCGCCAGCAGAAGCTGGAGGGCGACCTCGCGGAGCTGGAGGAGGCCGGCGCGAAGGCCGACCAGAAGCGCAAGGTGCGCGACGGCGCCGAGCGGGAGATGAAGCAGCTGCGCGACCGCGCGCAGCGCGAGCTCGACCGCCTCGACGAGGTGTGGAGCCGGTTCAAGAACCTCAAGGTCCAGGACCTGGAGGGCGACGAGCTGCTCTACCGCGAGATGCGCGACCGCTTCGGCAAGTACTTCGAGGGCGGCATGGGCGCCGCGGCCATCCAGGCGCGGCTGCAGAACTTCGACCTCGAGGCCGAGGCCGAGAAGCTGCGCGACATCATCCGCACGGGCAAGGGCCAGAAGAAGGCCCGCGCCCTGAAGCGGCTGAAGGTCGTCTCGGCGTTCCTCAACACCCGCAACAGCCCGCTCGGCATGGTGCTGGACTGCATCCCGGTCATCCCGCCGGACCTGCGCCCCATGGTGCAGCTCGACGGCGGCCGGTTCGCCACGTCCGACCTGAACGACCTGTACCGCCGGGTCATCAACCGCAACAACCGGCTCAAGCGCCTGCTCGACCTGGGCGCGCCCGAGATCATCGTCAACAACGAGAAGCGGATGCTGCAGGAGGCCGTCGACGCGCTGTTCGACAACGGCCGCCGCGGCCGCCCGGTCACCGGGCCGGGCAACCGTCCGCTGAAGTCGCTGTCCGACATGCTCAAGGGCAAGCAGGGCCGGTTCCGGCAGAACCTGCTGGGCAAGCGCGTCGACTACTCCGGCCGGTCGGTCATCGTCGTCGGCCCGCAGCTGAAGCTGCACCAGTGCGGCCTGCCCAAGCAGATGGCGCTGGAGCTGTTCAAGCCGTTCGTCATGAAGCGGCTGGTCGACCTCAACCACGCGCAGAACATCAAGTCCGCCAAGCGGATGGTCGAGCGCGCGCGCCCCGTCGTGTGGGACGTGCTGGAAGAGGTCATCACCGAGCACCCGGTGCTGCTGAACCGCGCGCCGACGCTGCACCGCCTGGGCATCCAGGCGTTCGAGCCGCAGCTGGTCGAGGGCAAGGCCATCCAGATCCACCCGCTGGTCTGCACCGCGTTCAACGCGGACTTCGACGGCGACCAGATGGCGGTGCACCTGCCGCTGTCCGCCGAGGCGCAGGCCGAGGCGCGGATCCTGATGCTGTCGACCAACAACATCCTGAAGCCGTCGGACGGCAAGCCCGTCACCATGCCCACCCAGGACATGGTCATCGGCCTGTACTGGCTGACGACGCAGAAGGACGGCGCCACGGGCGAGGGCCGCGCGTTCGGCTCGGCCGCCGAGGCGATCATGGCCTACGACCGGGGCGAGCTCGACCTGCAGGCCAAGATCAGCATCCGGCTGAAGGACGTCCCGCCGCCGCGCGACTGGATCGCGCCGGAGGGCTACGAGCCGGGCCGGCCGTACCGGCTGGAGACCACGCTCGGCCGCGCCATGTTCAACGAGACGCTGCCGGACGACTTCCCGTTCGTGGACGACGAGATCGGCAAGAAGCAGCTCTCGGCGATCGTCAACGAGCTGGCCGAGACGTACCCGAAGGTCGCCGTCGCCAACGCGCTCGACGCGCTGAAGAGCACCGGCTTCCACTGGGCGACCCGGTCCGGCGTCACGATCGCGATCGACGACGTCATCACGCCGCCGAACAAGCAGGACATCCTGGCCGGCTACGAGCAGCAGGCCGACAAGGTGCAGCGGGAGTACAACCGCGGCCTGATCACCGACGATGAGCGCAAGCAGGAGCTCATCGACATCTGGAACAAGGCCACCGCGGACGTCGCGGTGGACATGGAGAAGGCGTTCCCGAAGGCCAACCCGATCTGGATGATGATCCAGTCGGGCGCCCGCGGCAACCCGCTGCAGCTCCGCCAGATCGCCGGCATGCGCGGCCTGGTCTCCAACCCCAAGGGCGAGACCATCCCGCGTCCGATCAAGTCGTCCTTCCGCGAGGGCCTGTCGGTCGTCGAGTACTTCATCTCGACGCACGGCGCCCGCAAGGGCCTCGCCGACACCGCGCTGCGCACCGCCGACTCGGGTTACCTGACCCGGCGCCTGGTGGACGTCGCGCAGGACGTCATCGTCCGCGAGGAGGACTGCGGCACCGACCGCACGATCCCGTTCGAGATCGTGGAGCGGCAGAACGACGGCAGCCTGATCAAGCTGCCGACCACGGAGACGAGCCTGACCGGCCGCACCATCGCCGAGGACGTCGTCGTCGACGGGACGGTCATCTACCCCGCCGACACCGACCTGTCCGACGCGGTCGTGACCCGGCTGTTCGAGGCCGGGGTGACGAAGGTCCGCACCCGCAGCGCCCTGGTCTGCGAGGCCAAGATCGGTGTCTGCGCCGCCTGCTACGGCCGCTCGCTGGCCACCGGCAAGCGGGTGGACGTCGGTGAGGCCGTCGGCATCATCGCCGCGCAGTCCATCGGTGAGCCCGGCACGCAGCTGACCATGCGCACCTTCCACACCGGCGGTGTGGCCGGTGGCGACATCACGCACGGTCTGCCGCGCGTCCAGGAGCTGTTCGAGGCCCGCATCCCCAAGGGTGTGGCCCCGATCAGCGAGGTCGCCGGCCGCGTCAAGATCGACGAGACGGAGAAGTCGCGCAAGGTCGTCGTCGTCCCCGACGACGGTTCCGACGAGATCGCCTACCCGGTGCCGATGCGGTCCCGCCTCCTGGTCAAGGAGGGCGAGTCCGTGGGCGTCGGCCAGCAGCTCATCGCGGGCGCGATCAACCCGCACGAGGTGCTGCGCATCCTCGGGCCCCGCGCCGTGCAGCTCCACCTGGTCCAGGAGGTCCAGGAGGTCTACCGGTCGCAGGGCGTGTCGATCCACGACAAGCACATCGAGATCATCGTCCGCCAGATGCTGAAGCGGGTGAACATCCTCGAGTCGGGCGACACCGACCTGCTCCCGGGCGACCTGGTCGAGCGTCCGATCTTCGAGGAGACGAACCGGAACGTCGTGGCCGAGGGCGGCACGCCCGCCGCCGGCCGCCCCGTCCTGATGGGCATCACCAAGGCCTCGCTCGCGACCGAGTCGTGGCTGTCGGCGGCGTCCTTCCAGGAGACGACCCGGGTGCTCACCGAGGCCGCGATGCACGCCAAGAGCGACCCGCTGCTCGGCCTCAAGGAGAACGTCATCATCGGTAAGCTCATCCCGGCCGGTACCGGCATGCCGCAGTACCGCAACGTCCGGGTCGAGCCGACCGAGGAGGCGAAGGCCGCGGTCTACTCCGTCGGGTCCTACGACGACGGCGCCGAGTACGCCTTCGGGCAGGGCTCCGGCGAGGCCGTGCCGCTGGAGGAGTACGACTTCGGCCAGTACAACCGCTAGCGTCCCGTCCCGGGGCGCCGCCGCGCGCGGCGCCCCGGCTCGCGGACACCCTGACTGACGACACGCGAGAGGCCCCTTCCGTCCGGGAGGGGCCTCTTCGCATGTCCGGGGCGTGTCGGGCCGCTCAGGGCCGTCCAGGGGCTCAGTAGACGCCTGCGGCGCAGCCGTCCTCGAACAGTTCCGGCCAGTACCGGCGGTCGCCGCCGCCGGCGAGGGGGCGGCAGGCGACGGGGTCGGCGGCGCCGAGGATCCGGACCAGGTTCGCGACGAGCGCGGCCTCCGCCCGGAGGAGGTCGTGGACGGGGTCGAGCAGCTGGACCCGGCGGATCAGCCATTGCGCGAAGGCGACGGTCGAGATGTCGGTGTTGATCGGGTGGGGCCGCGCCAGCTCGTGCGCCATCCCGGAAGCGGGCAGCCGCAGCACTCCGTCCGCTCCGAATGTCTCCAGCAGTTGCTCGTGCGTCATCGCCGAACCCATCCGGAATGCCTACCACGGTGTGATTCGCCGGACGGGCCGGAATGGCGGGCCGGAATGGCGGGCCGGAATGGCGAAGGCCCCGCCGACCGGCGGGGCCTTCCCAGGGGCGGGTTCGGATCAGCCGAACGAGCCGGCCACGTAGTCACCGGCGGGCTGCCGGGTGATGACGTTCAGCCGGTTCCAGGTGTTGATCATCGAGATGAGGGCGACCAGGGCGCCGAGCTGGTCGTCGTCGTAGTGCTTGGCGGCGTTGGTCCACGCCTCGTCGCTGACGCCCCCGGGGGTGTCGGCGATGCGGGTGCCCTCCTCGGTCAGCTCAAGGGCGGCCTTCTCGGCGTCGGTGAAGACGGTGGCCTCGCGCCAGGCGGCGACCATGTTGATGCGCAGCTGCGTCTCCCCGTGGTGCGCGGCCTCCTTGGTGTGCATGTCGACGCAGAAACCGCAGCCGTTGATCTGGCTGGCCCGGATCTCCACCAGGTGCTGCGTCGTGGTCGGCAGCCCCGAGTCCGCGACGATCTTGCCCGCCGACTGCAGGTACTTCATGAACTTGGGCATGATCGAAACGCCGTAGAGGTTGAGGCGAGCGTCCATGGTGTCTCCTTGAGGTATCTCCGCGTACACCAGGTTGACGTGACAGCCGTTTCGGTTGTGACAGCTCCGCGCTTGTGATCTGCGGCACGCGACCTGGCCGGCGGAAAACGGCTGGCGGCGGCGGGGCCCCGTTCGGCATCGTGTGATCATGCTCGACGCCGCACAGCTGGACGCCTTCATCGAGGACGGGTTCGTCCGGATCGAGGGCGCGTTCCCCGGCGAGGTCGCGGCCGAGTGCCGGAACGTCATCTGGCAGGACTTGGGCGCCCACCCCGGCGAACCGGCCACGTGGCCGCGCACGGTGGCGGCCCGTCCGGACTACGCGCAGCCGCCGTTCGTGGCCGCCGCCAACACGCCGCGCCTGCACGCCGCATTCGACGCCCTCGTCGGAAAGGGACGCTGGACGCCCCGCACCAGCCTCGGCGGCTTCGTGATCCGTTTCCCGAGCGGCGAACCGGCCGTCGTGGACGGCTGGCACGTCGACGTGAGCTTCCCGGGCCCCGGCTCCGTCCCGGACGACTACATGACCTGGCGGGCGAACGTCGCGTCCCGCGACCGCGCGCTGCTGATGTTCTTCCTGCTCTCCGACGTCGGCCCGGACGACGGGCCGACCCGGCTGCGCCCCGGCTCCCACCTGGACGTGGCACGCGTCCTCGAACCCGAGGGGGACCACGGCCTCGACGCTCGGGAGCTGGGCCGGCGGGCGGACGCCGCCACCGCGCAACGGCCGACCGTCCACGCCACGGGCCGTGCGGGTGACGTCTACCTGTGCCACCCGTTCCTGGTGCACGCCGGGCAGCCGAACACCGGGACGAGGCCGCGTTTCCTGGGCCAGCCGAAGCTGAGCCCGGCACGGCCGCTGCACCCGGACGGCCCCTCACCCGTGGAGGCGGCGATCAGGCGCGCTCTCGACCGGTAGCGATGTTCCCGCTGGCAGCGGGCACAATCGAGGGGTGGCTCCCTGGGTGCTGCACGTCGATCTGGACCAGTTCCTCGCGGCCGTCGAGGTGCTGCGCCGGCCGGAGTTGCGCGGGCGGCCGGTGATCGTCGGCGGTGACGGCGATCCGACGAAGCGCGGCGTGGTGAGCACCGCCTCCTACGAGGCGCGCGCCTACGGCGTCCACTCGGGGCAGCCGCTCCGCACGGCGGCGCGGCGCTGCCCGGACGCGGTGTTCCTGCCGGTGGACCGCGAGCTCTATGAGTCGGTGTCGGCGCGGGTCATGGAGACGCTGCGCGGGTTCGGCGCCGTGGTGGAGGTGCTCGGCTGGGACGAGGCGTTCCTGGCGATCGACGGCGACCCGGAGGCGGTGGCGGCGGAGATCCGCGCCCGCGTCCGCGCCGTGACGGGCCTCGACTGCACGGTGGGCATGGGCGAGAACAAGCTCCAAGCCAAGATCGCGACCGGTCTCGGCAAGCCGGCCGGCGTCTTCCGGCTCACCGGGGACACCTGGTTCGCGGTCCTCGGCGACCGGCCGACCGACGCGCTCTGGGGCATCGGCGCCAAGACGGCCAAGCGGTTGAAGGAGCTGGAGATCACCACGGTCCGCGAACTCGCGGCGGCCGACCCGGGCGTGCTGGCCGAGCGGTTCGGCCCGGCGACCGGCCCGTGGCTGGTGCGGCTCGCCCGGGGTCTGGACGGTTCGCCGGTGAGCGACGCGCCGCACGTCCCGCGCTCCCGCGGCCGGGAGACCACGTTCCATCAGGACCTGGACGACTGGGAGAACGTGCGCCGCGAAGTCTCCCGCTTGGCGCGCCGGGTCGCGGACGACGTGGCGGACGACGGCGGGAAGGTCGCCCGCGTGATCGTGAAGGTCCGGTACGCGCCGTTCACCACCCGCACCCACGGCAGCACGCTGGCCGCGCCGACAACGGCTCCGGCCGAGATCGAGGAGGCCGCTCTCACCGCGCTCGGCCGGTTCGGCGGCGGCCGTCCGGTGCGCCTGCTGGGCGTCCGCGCCGAGTTCGCCAGGCCGCGTCCCGTCACCGGGGCTTGACCTGCGGAGACACTCGCTTTTCTTGACCTTTTGTCGTGTTTTGGGCGGTTAGGGCCTGGGGATGAAGGTGGTCGTTGCCTGATGTACGCGACGGGGGAGCGAAGCAGATGAAGAGGGTCATGACCGGCGCACTGATCGCAGCCGTGGTCGGGGTCGGCGGCGTGGGCGGCGCGGCCGCCGCCCAGGCGGCCGATCCCGCCCAGGGCAAGGACGCGCGCCAGGACTGCCGCACGTACTCCAGCGTCACGGAGTGCGGCCAGCCGAAGCTGACCGAGAAGCAGCAGTCCTGCGTGAAGACTTCGGTCCAGCAGGGCATGACCGAACGGCGCGCCGTGGTGGAGTGCTCCGCCTTCGGCTGACCGCCGCACCGGCAAGGGGCCCGTCCGGGGGGACGGGCCCCTTCGCATGTCGGCAGGCCCGCACGCGGCGGCAGGCTCGCACTAGGCCGCGGCGCGGGCACCGGCCCCAGAGCGTGCCGGGGCGGGCGAGCCCTGGACGCGGGTGCACGGGACGAGCGCGAGCCAGATCAGTGCCGCGCCCGCCGGGAGCAGGTTCAGGTCGAGCGTGATGGCGACGAATCCGAGGGTGACCAGGACGGGGCCGAGGGCGGCCACGGCCTTGCGTCCCGGAGCGGTGACCGCGAACTGGACGAGCAGCGCCAGCAGCCCGAGCATGAAGAACGCCGGGCCGATCTCGTAGACCGCCTGGGGAAGGACGGCGGGGACGTCGGCGTACCGGTCGGCGAGCATGCTCTTCTCGGCGGGGTCAGCGGCCCGCAGGCCGACGACGATGTCGATGATCGCGACGCGGACGAACGTCGCCAGCCCGAGCGCGGCGACCACGGTCGTGACGCCCGCGACGACCCGGCTCGCGGTGCCGCCGGACGCGGCCCGGACGCGGCCGTACAGGCCCGCGATCACCCCTCCGTACAGCAGGAGGGAGCCGAGGAAGAGCACGTGGCCGACCGTCCAGGCGGGTCCGGGGCCGTGCTGCCCGTCGCGGCCGTCGATGAGCCGGACGACCCCGTAGGCGAGCATGAGGGCGGGGGCGAGGTGGAAGGCGATCCTGGACATGGGCGGTTCTCCCGGAGTTCGAGACCTGCGTTCTGGTGATCTCGATCCTCGGAGGAGAGGGGTCCCCGGCGGATCGCCGCCGCGAGCGGTCTTCGGGCATCGGTCGCGCGGGGGAGGACCGGGGCCCGGCTCCGTCGTGTGAGGGAGGCGTCCGCTCAGGAGGGCTCGATCAGCCGGGTCTCGTACGCGACGATCACGGCCTGGACGCGGTCGCGGATGCCGAGCTTGGACAGGACGTTGCTCACGTGCGTCTTCACCGTGTGCTCGCTGACGACCATCGCCGCGGCGATCTCCGCGTTCGACAGGCCGCGGCCGAGCAGCCGCAGCGTCTCCCGCTCCCGCTCGGTCAGCACCGACAGGCGGTCGGAGGCGGTCGCGCCCGAGCGCGGGCGGTCGCGGGTGATGTCGGAGATGAGGCGCCGGGTGACGGCGGGCGCGAGCAGCGAATCCCCCGCCGCCACCACCCGCACCGCGTGCACCAGGTCGTCGCGGCGCACGTCCTTCAGCAGGAACCCGCTCGCACCGGCGTAGAGCGCGTCGTAGACGTAGTCGTCCTGGTCGAACGTGGTCAGCATGATCACGCGGGTCGGGGTCTCGGCGCACACGACCTTCGCGGCCTCGATGCCGTCCAGGCCCGGCATGCGGATGTCGAGCAGCGCCACGTCGGGCGCGTGCTCGCGCACGGCGGCGATCGCGGCGGACCCGTCGCCCGCCTCGCCCGCCACCTCGATGTCGGGCTGCGCGTCCAGGATCATGGCGAAGCCGCTGCGGACCAGCTCCTGGTCGTCGGCGAGCACGACCCGGATCACGCGGTCACCGCCGCGAAGGGGAGCCGCGCCAGGACGCGGAACCCGCCGCCCGGCCGGGGACCGGCCTCGGCCGTCCCGCCGCAGGCGGCGACGCGCTCCCGGATGCCGATGAGGCCGCTGCCCCCGCGCCGCCATCCCGCGTCGGCGCCGCCACCGCCCTGCCCGTCGTCGGTCACCGTGATCTCCAGTTCGTGGTCGGTCCAGCGGAGCCGGACCTCGGCCTCCCGCGCGTTGGCGTGCTTCACCGTATTCGTGAGCGCCTCCTGGACGATGCGGTAGGCCGCCAGATCGGCGTCGGCGGGGAGCGCGCGGCTCGCGCCCTCCACCGTGAGCCGCACCCGGACCTGCGTGCGGTCGACGTGCTCGACCAGCTCCGGCAGCGCGCCGATGGTGGGCTGCGGCGCGCGGACGCCGTGGTCCTGCTCCTCCTTGAGGACGCCCAGCGTGCGGCGCAGCTGGGCCATCGCGTCCCGGCCCGCGTCGGCGATGGCGTCGAAGACCCGTTCCGCCCGGTCGGGATCGGTGCGGACCACCACCGGACCGGCCTCGGCCTGCACGACCATGATGCTGACGGCGTGCGCGAGCACGTCGTGCATGTCGCGGGCGATGCGGGACCGCTCCTCCGCCGCCGCCCGCGCCGCCTCGGCCGCGCGTTCGCGTTCGAGCTGCGCCGAGCGCTCCACCAGCGCGTCCGACCGCTCCCGCGCGGTCCGTGCCAGCGTCCCCAGCAGGAACGCCGTCATGGGCAGGAGCAGCGTGAACATGAACTCGGCCGCGTCGTTGTCCTTGATGAGCAGCGCGCCGGGCGGGATCGTCGCCACGAGCACGGCGATGAAGCCCCAGCGCTGCCAGCGGTACCGCCCGAGGTCGGCGAGCGTGTAGACGGCCACCAGCGCGCCGTACTGCAACGCCTGGCCGGGCCGGTCGTACAGCGACACGGCCATGGCGAAGGACGCCACGGCCAGCGCGACCGCGAACGGCGCCCGCCGCCGCCACACCAGCGGCACGACCGTGCCGAGGTTGAACACCACGCCGAGCGGCGACACCTCCGGCGCCGTGGCGAACGGCACGAACACCGGCACCGCGACGGCGGCGGCGACCAGCACGTCCACGAGACGGCCGGCCCCCGCGCGCGGGGAGAGACCGAAACCACGGAGCCGATCGGACATTCACCCAGTATCGCGGCCGGACCGGGCATGATCGCCTCAGTCGTGCGAGGGATATCCCGTCCGGCCACCGGGGACGCGGAGGCCGCGCGCCAGCGCGGGGATCATCACCGCCGCGGGGACGAGATGCAGCACGATGAGGGTCGCGGTGGTGGCGGTGCTCGCCCCCGAGACGAGGGGCGGGACCAGCGAGACCGCCGTCAGCGATACCGCCGTCCACACGAACCGCGCGGCGGGACGAGCGCTCCAGCGGAGGAGGGCGGCGGCGATGGCGATGCCCACGACCGAGAAGAAGCCGGTCACCACGGCGAACCCCGGCAGCGGGATCTGCTCGCCGCCGTCGGGGATCTCGAAGTCGACGCCGGCGGCCTGAGCGAGTGCGGCGGCGAGGGTGGTGGCCGCCATCGCCGCGAGCGCGGCGACGAGGCCGGTACCGGTGAGTCTGCGGAATCGGTGGGGCGATGCAGGGGCTGCGATGACGTTCATGCCGTCCTCCAACGGGCGGTGCCTGGCACAGTGCCTGACACAAAGGGGGGCGAAGCGCACCCCGCGCCGTGCGACGGCGGGGGCTGCGCAGGGCGGGGCTACTCCGTGCCGTCGGCCGGCAGGCGCTCGGGCAGCCCGAGGCGCGGGAACTGGTCGGCGTGGAACGTGGTGATCTCGCTGATCGCGCCGCCGGTGATGCGCAGGACGTCGATCGTCAGCGGCAGGTAGGCGCCCTCACGCTCCCGCCACTGGTAGAAGCCGAGGGCGGGCTGCCGGTTCACGGAGGTGGGGACGGCGCGCAGGCCCGTCATGCCCACGAAGCCGTCCTCGACCCAGTCGTTCACCACCGCGTCGCGGCCGACCTGCAGGCCCGGAGTGGGCGGCATCGAGCACCGGACGTCGTCGCGCAGCAGGGCGGCGAGCGCGTTGATGTCGGTGGCCACGCTGGCTTCGGTGAAGCGGCGCACCACCTCGCGCGTCCCGGTGTCCTCCTCGCCGCCGGTCCAGTCCTGCCGCTCGGCGGGCAGGTGCTCCCGCATGCCGGCGCGGGCCCGCTGCAGCGCGCTGTTCACGGAGTTGACCGAGTCGCCCAGCAGCTCCGCGACGTCCTTCGCCGGCCAGCCGACCACGTCCCGCAGGATCAGCGCGGCCCGCGGGCGCGGCGCCAGGTGCTGGACCGCGACCAGGTACGCCAGCTCGATCGTCTCCCGCGCGAGGGCGACGGCCTCCGGCTCGTCCGCGTCGCCCGCGGGCAGCTCGTCCAGCAGCCGGTCCGGGTAGGGCTGCAACCACGGCACCTCACCGCCGCTCGCGGGCTCCGGGCGGCGCTTGGCGAGCAGGTCCAGGCAGGCGTTGGTGGCGATCCGGTACAGCCAGGCCCGGAACGTCGACCGCCCCTCGAAGGTCTCGCGCCGCCGCCAGGCGCGCAGGAACGTCTCCTGCACGGTGTCCTCGGCGTCCTCGAACGACCCGAGCATCTGGTAGCAGTGCACGTGCAGCTCCCGCCGGTGCCGCTCCGCCAGCCCCGTGAACGCCGGCTCGTCGACCTCGCCCAGACCGCTCACGCTCAGCTCCTCCAGCCACGTGTCCGCCCTCATCGCGTCATCCTTCCCTCGTTGCCTTCCATCACAGGTATGACGCAAGCGGGCGCAACAACTCATCACTCGTACGCTGAGCCCGCTCATGCCCGGCCGCAGAGAGAAGGTGTGACAGTGACCGAGTCGTGGAGATTCGACGGCGCCGCACCGCTCACCCCCGACGCGGCGATAGACGAGCTACGCGCGAGGATTGGACGGGGAACGCTCGAATTCTGGCTGACCAGCTCGTCCGGCAGGCTCCTCGCCGTCGTGACCAACACGCGGCGGGCGATGGTCATGCTGCTGGACGGTGAAGGCGACCCCGGCGAGCACGCGGTGAGCCCTGGAGCGGACGGCTGGAGCGACGGCTTCGTCCTGTCCAACGGCCAGCACGACGAGTACCCGGACGAGGACACGGTCCCACTGCCGGACGCGCTCCGCATCGTCCGGCACATCCTCACCCACGGCACCCCGCCACGGACCACCCCTGGAAGACCGACCGCTGACCGCCGGAATGTCCGACGCGAGTGCCAGCATCACCGGGCATGACCGACCTCGCCGCCCTGTTCACCCATGGTGCGGATGGGCGTGCCCTTGAGCTCGGGCTTCCTGCCGGGCGTCTGGTCCGGCCGTTCGCGCCGACGTACACGGATTTCGGCCTGCCACCCGTCGAGCGACCCGCGTACTGGCTGAGCGACGCGCCAGCCTCCGCCGACCTGTGGCGCCGGCTGCGGGCGGCTCACCCGGCCTTGGGGCTCTGGCCGCTGCTCCTGGTGCCCGGCACGTTCGGGACCCCGGGAGCCCCCTGGACGGTCGGAGACGTGATCCCGGAATCGGCGGCGCAGATCGACCGGTGCGACCCGGCCGAGTTCATGCGCGCGGAATGGGACGAATGGGCCGCCGACGAGGAGGGCGAGGAGGACATCGGCTACGACTTCGAGGACCTCGAACCCTTCGGCCTGGTCGCGGCGGCCCGGAGCGCCGACACCCTCGCGATCATGGGCTGGCAGGGGCCGGTCAACCACCATCCGCCGTCCCCGCTGTCGGCGATGCTGCGGAGCTGGGAGGACCGGTTCGGGGTCCGGGCGGTCCGGGTCGGGTTCGACACGCTGGACGTGAGCGTCGCCGCGCCGCCCGTCACCGAGGAGCACGCCCTGCACGTGGCCGCGGAGCACTTCGCCTTCTGCCCCGACAACGTCCAGCAGGGGTCGGAGACCCTGCGTGAGTACGCGAAGGCGATCCAAGGAGTGAACACCTGGTCGTTCTGGTGGGACTGAGCCGAGCCACGGCTCCACAGGCCCGCCGCATGCGGAAGGCCCGTCCCGGGTGGGACGGGCCCTTCAGGCAAGGGTCAGCGCGGGGGCTGGGCGTTGGTCCATTCGGCGACTTCGAACGCCTTGTACGCGGCCAGCTCGCCGGGCTTGTGGAAGCGGTCGGGCATGTTCTCCGCCTTCAAGGAGCGCGGCTTGCCGTTGTCGCCCGGGGGGAGCGGCCGGCTGCCGTGCGGCGGGGTCGCGACCAGGTCGCGGATCGCCAGCAGCGAACCGGTGTCCGGGGCGACGATGAACTGGCGCCGGTAGGTGCCGAGCTGCTTCGGCGCCGTGAACAGGCCGAGCGGCGCGGTCGTCTTCAGCGGCAGCGACACCGCCGTCCCGGGCCGGCCGAGCGGGTCGGTCGCCGGGCCCTCGGCCTTGACGCCGGGCAGGCCCGCCAGCATCCGGAACACCGCCGCGCGCACCGCGGGCGGCGCGGGCGCGGTGGACAGCAGGGTCCCGGCCACGTCGCTCAGCGCCCGGATCCGCTCCTGCCCCCGCAGGGCGCGGATCGGCTCCTCCCTCTCACCGTCGGTCGAGACGGCGTGCCAGTGCCCCTTGAGGTTCAGCAGCACCTTCTCCAGTTCCTCCGGGCTCGTGGGCAGCTCGGCGATCTGGCGCGGCGTCATGCCGTAGAACCGTTCGACGGACGCCGGCCACGGCACACGGCCACCGGTGCGCTCCGCCATGTCCAGGCGGAACTCGGCGTCTCCTCCTTCCGGGTTCGGAATGGTGACCCATTCGGGCGAACCCGCCGCCCTCCACTTCTCCCTGTCCTGCGCGGTGAGGGGGACGTCGGGCATGTCGATGTGGGTGAGGCGGCTGAGCCCGGCGGCGTCGATCCACGTCTCATTGCCCTGCCGCGAATCCACCTTGTAGTGGTCCGACGCGCTCTTGCCGACCGCGTAGACGTCGCCCATGACGGTCTTGGTGTGCCAGTAGCGCCCATTGGGCGCCTTCTGCGCGTTGGTCGCGGCCACCAGCAGGGCGTTCCCGGGGGTGATGACCGTGGTCCCGTGCCGGCCGGGGGCCGGGTCCTCTCCGGGCTGCAGGACGACGGCGGTGACCGCCCCGGCGGTGACGGCGGCGGTCGCCGCGACCGCGATCAGCGGCATCTTCAGGCCGCGCCGGGGCCGCTCCCGGGGGCCGCTCCGCCAGTCGGTGCGCAGGGCGAGGCGCTCCGGGCTCTCCTCCTCGGCCAGCGCCGTCCGCATGCCCCGCAGGGCGTCGAGCTCATCCATGGGTCTCCTCCTGGGGAAGGGCCTTGCGGAGCTTCTTCCGGGCCCGGTGGATCTTGGCCTTGACGGTGCCGAGCGGCAGGTCGAGCGTCGTCGCGATCTCGGCGTAGGACAGCTCGGCCCACGCCAGCAGCAGGACGGCGTGGCGCTCCTGCGCGTTCAGCGACGCGAGCGCCTTCGCGAGGCCCGGCCCGAGCGCGGCGGCCGACGCGCGGTCGCTCGCCACGTCGGCGACGCCGTCCTCGGCGGGGTCGGTCCCGGTCCGGGCGAACGCCCGGTACATGCGGGTCTCCTGGCGGTGGTGCCGGGCGATCAGGTTGGCGGCGATGCCCCACAGCCAGGCGCCGAACTCCCGGCGCCCGTCGAACCTCGCCCGCTGCCGGAACGCGGTCGCGAACGCCTCCGACACCAGGTCGTCCGCGAGGGCCGGCCCCAGCCGCCGCTTTATATAGGCGTGCAGCCGCGGCGCGTGGCGGCGGAACAACTCGCCGAACGCCTCGGGGTCGTCCAGCGACGCGGCGACGATCCGGGAATCGTCCAGCTGTTCGCCCTCGGCACGGCTCACCGCGTGCATGCGCGTGTCTTCATGGAGTGCCTCTCCGGGCCTAGAGGATGCTGACACCCTCCTCTCTCCCGAAGCCCCCGCCCCGGTTGCGGCCGTCGCGGGACGGGCGCGGAAGTCGGCCGGCGGGGGTGGTGATGCGCGGGGCGGCGCGGCACCGTGGAGGGGTTGAGAGGAGTTGCCCATGGAACAGGTACGGCTCGGCACCACCGGACTGAAGGTCTCGCGGATCTGCCTCGGGATGATGAGCTACGGCGACCCCGCGGTGCGCAAGTGGGCGCTCGGCGAGGACGAGGCGGAGCCGATCGTCCGGCGGGCCGTCGACGGCGGGGTCACCTTCTTCGACACCGCCGACGTCTACTCGCTGGGCGTGAGCGAGGAGATCACCGGGCGCCTGCTCCCGAAGCTCTTCGCCCGGCGCGACGACTACGTCCTGGCCACCAAGGTCTGCATGCCCATGGGGGACGGGCCCAACGACCGCGGGCTGTCCCGCAAGCACATCATGGCCGGCATCGACGCCTCGCTCAGGCGGCTGGGCACCGACTACGTCGACCTCTACCAGATCCACCGCTGGGACTACGAGACGCCCATCGAGGAGACCATGGAGGCCCTGCACGACGTGGTGCGGGCGGGCAAGGCGCGCTACATCGGGGCGTCCAGCATGTACGCGTGGCAGTTCGCCAAGGCTCAGCACACCGCCGAGACACACGGCTGGACGAAGTTCGTCTCAATGCAGAACCACTACAACCTCCTCTATAGAGAGGAGGAGCGGGAGATGAACCCGCTCTGCGTCGACCAGGGGGTGGGGCTCATCCCGTGGAGCCCGCTGGCGCGCGGCATGCTCGCCGGGAACCGGGAGCGGGGCGGCGAGCGCAAGACCGTCCGGTCCCGGAACGATGCCTTCGGCGACGGCCTCTACACCGACGACGACTTCGACGTCGTCGACGCCGTCCGCGAGGTCGCGGGGGAGCGGGGCGTCCCGGCCGCGCGGGTGGCGCTCGCGTGGCTGCTCGGACGGCCCGGGGTGACCGCGCCGATCGTGGGAGCGACGAAACTCACTCACATGGACGACGCGATCGCCGCGGAGCGCCTCGAACTGGACGAGAAGGAAGTGGCGCGACTGGAGGCCCCGTACCGTCCGCACGCGGTCTCCGGGCACTCCTGACGAGGCGGGACGAACCCGCCCCCGGGCCGGGAACTGCCCGGGGGCGGTCGGCGTCTATCAGGGGTGGTGATTTGCGATCCTGCGGGCGATCGGGGCAGGCTGTGGACGAGAACGCCCACGCATGGCAAGACCGCCACGTGGTGACATGGGTGAAGGTTCGGAGGCGGCGACAAGCGCCGCCCGCCTCCGGGCCCCCGGGAGCTGAGGAGCCCCGGACCGACGGCGCTGAAGGAGCCCGACGATGACCGAGAACGACGGCACGCAGGGACCGCAGAGGCCGTTGCCGGAGGACGAGGGGCAGCAGGCGCAGGAGCGGCAGGAGCCGCCCGCCCGCCCGCTCGGGGACCGCACCGTGGTGTTCGGCGCCCCGCAGCTCGGCGGCCAGCCCGGCCAGCCCGGCGCGCCCGCGCCGCCGCCCGAGCCGCGCGAGGAGGAGCGGCCCGCGCCGCCTCCGCCGCCGCCCACCATGGTGGAGCAGCCGATGCCGCAGTTCGGCGAGCAGCCTCCGCCGCCGCCCCCGCAGCCCTACGGCGCCCCGCAGGAGCAGCCGCAGTACGGGCAGCCGCCCGCCTACGGCTCGCCCGGCGGCCCGGGTGGCCCCGGCGGCTTCACGCCCCCGCAGGACCCGCAGCAGTACGTCCCGCCGGGCGAGCAGCAGCAGTACGGCCAGCCGCAGCCCGGCTACGGGCAGCAGCCTCCGCAGCAGCAGTCCGGGTACCCGCAGCAGCCGTACGGGC
>NZ_VCKZ01000610.1 GCF_005889745.1 Actinomadura geliboluensis | reverse complement strand
CGCCCGGGCCCCGCGCCTGACGCGCCCGACCGCGAGTTCCACGGCTCCCGCGACTCCCACCGGCCCGGGCCCCGCAGGCGGACGTACTTCCTTCCCATCGAGCAGAAGAGGTCTTCACAGTGACGGACGTGACCACAGAGGGCGGCCACCCCGGCGAACGGATCGAGCCGGTCGACATCCAGGTCGAGATGCAGAAGAGCTACCTCGACTACGCGATGTCGGTCATCGTGGCGCGCGCGCTGCCCGAGGTACGGGACGGCCTCAAGCCCGTCCACCGCCGCGTCCTGTACGCGATGTACGACGGCGGCTACCGGCCCGACCGCGGCTACTTCAAGTGCGCCCGCGTCGTCGGCGACGTCATGGGGAACTACCACCCGCACGGCGACTCCGCCATCTACGACGCGCTGGTCCGGCTGGCGCAGCCCTGGTCGATGCGGTACCCGCTGGTCGACGGCAACGGCAACTTCGGTTCGCGCGGCAACGACCCCGCCGCGGCCATGCGGTACACCGAGTGCCGCATGGCGCCCCTGGCGATGGAGCTGCTGCGCGACATCGACAAGGAGACCGTCGACTTCTCCCCCAACTACGACGGCCGCTCCCAGGAGCCGGACGTCCTGCCGTCCCGGTACCCGAACCTGCTGGTCAACGGGTCCGCCGGCATCGCGGTGGGGATGGCGACCAACATCCCGCCGCACAACCTGCGCGAGGTCGCCGACGGCGTCCGCTGGTACCTGGAGAACTACGGCGCGTCCGACGACGAGCTGCTCGAGGCGCTGATCGAGCGGATCAAGGGCCCCGACTTCCCCACCGCCGGCCTCATCGTCGGCCGCAAGGGCATCGAGGAGGCGTACCGCACCGGCCGCGGCTCCATCACGATGCGGGCCGTCGTCGAGGTCGAGGAGATCCAGGGCCGCACCTGCCTCGTCGTCACCGAACTCCCGTACCAGGTCAACCCGGACAACCTCGCCCTGAAGATTGCCGACCTGGTGAAGGACGGCAAGCTGGACGGCATCGCCGACGTCCGCGACGAGACGTCCGGCCGCACCGGGCAGCGGCTCGTCATCGTCCTCAAGCGGGACGCCGTCGCCAAGGTCGTCCTGAACAACCTCTACAAGCACACGCAGCTGCAGGAGACGTTCGGCGCGAACATGCTCGCGCTGGTCGACGGCGTGCCGCGCACCCTGCGCGTCGACCAGTTCGTCCGGCACTGGGTCGCGCACCAGATCGACGTCATCGTCCGCCGCACCCGGTTCCTGCTCCGCAAGGCCGAGGAGCGCGCCCACATCCTGCGCGCCCTGCTGAAGGCCCTCGACCGGATCGACGAGGTCATCGCCCTCATCCGCCGCTCGCCGTCGGCGTCGGAGGCGCAGCAGGGCCTGATGAACCTGCTGGAGATCGACGAGATCCAGGCGCAGGCCATCCTCGACATGCAGCTGCGCAAGCTCGCCGCCCTGGAGCGGCAGCAGATCACCGACGAGTACGACAAGCTCATGGCGGAGATCGCCGACTACAACGACATCCTGGCCTCGCCCGAGCGGCAGCGGCAGATCGTCGGCGACGAGCTCGCCCCGATCGTGGAGAAGTTCGGCGACGACCGGCGCACCGAGATCGTCCCGTTCGACGGGGACGTGTCCTACGAGGACCTCATCGCCGAAGAGGACGTCGTCGTCACGATCACCCGCGGCGGCTACGCCAAGCGCACCCGCACCGACCAGTACCGGGCGCAGCGGCGCGGCGGCAAGGGCGTCCGCGGCGCGCAGCTGAAGCAGGACGACATCGTCGACCAGTTCTTCGTCACCTCGACGCACAACTGGATACTGTTCTTCACCAACAAGGGCCGCGTGTACCGCGCCAAGGCCTACGAGCTGCCCGACTCGGGCCGCGACTCGCGCGGCCAGCACGTGGCGAACCTGCTGGCCTTCCAGCCGGACGAGCACATCGCCCAGGTCATGGACCTGCGCGACTACGACGTCGCCCCGTACCTGGTGATCGGCACGAAGAAGGGCCGCGTCAAGAAGACCGCCCTGCGCGACTTCGACTCGCCCCGCACCGGCGGCATCATCGCCATCAACCTCGTCGACGACGACGAGGTGATCGCCGCGCGGCTGGTGTCCTCCGACGACAACCTGCTGATGGTCTCCACCGGCGCGCAGGCGATCCGGTTCCGCGCCGACGACGAGTCGCTCCGGCCGATGGGACGCGCCACGTCCGGCGTCATCGGCATGCGTTTCGAGGAGGACCAGGAGGTCCTCAACATGCTCGTCGTCAAGAACGGCTCCGACGACGTCCTGGTGGCCACCGAGGGCGGCTACGCCAAGCGGACTCCGGTCGACCAATACCCCCTTCAGGGACGTGGGGGTAAGGGCGTCCTCACCGCTAAGATCGTGGAGGCGCGGGGCATGTTGGTAGGGGCACTGATGGTCGGCCCCGACGACGAGGTGTTCGCGATGACGTCGAACGGCGGCGTGATCCGCACCACCGCCGCCGAGATCAAGCAGTCCGGCAGGCAGACCATGGGCGTCCGCCTGATGAACCTCGCGGACGGCGACAGCGTCGTGGCGATCGCGAGGAACGTCGAGTCCATCGAGGACGCCGAGGACGCCGAGGACGCCGACGACGCCGAAGGGGGCGACGGTGAGTGACGTATCCTGCATCGTCACCGAGCCGCTAGGCCAGGAGGACACGTGAGCACCGAGCCCGGCAAGAACAAGGGCGGGTCAGGCCCGGAAGCGGACGGCGCCGGTAAGAAACCGGCCGCCGAATCCGGGTCGGGCAAGTCCGGGAAGAAGCCGGCCAAGAGCGTCTCCGCCGCCAAGTCCGGGCGGGACGAGACGACCGTCGACATCGACCGCGAGGCGTCCGCGGGCGGCTCGGGCGGCTCGGGCGCGGACACGACCAGGATCGACCTCGCGAAGATCGAGGAGAAGGACGCCGAGACCCCCGAGATCGCCCCGGTCAAGGACGCCGCGGACGACACGTCCGACCCGGCGCCGAAGTCCTCCTCCGGCTCGGCGGGCTGGGCCAAGCCCGCCGAGCCGTCCGGATCGGTCTCGGCAGGACGTACGGAGCCCGCCGGCAAGCCGTTCAACTCCTCCTCCGGCCCGGCCTCCTCCGGGCCCTCCGCTCCCGCCGCGGGCGGCTCCGCCCGCGGCGGCTTCGCCGGCACCGTCCTCAAGGACCGTCCCGCCGCCTCGACGTCCGTCGCGCCGGCGAACTCGGCCAAGCCCGCCAACGGCAAGCCGGCCCGCAAGGCCCAGCTCCAGCTCGCCCGGCTCGAACCGTGGTCGGTGATGAAGTTCAGCTTCGTCATGTCGCTGGTCTGCTTCGTCGTCCTCCTCGTCGCCGTGATCGTCCTCTACACGATCCTGTCCGGCCTCGGCGTGTTCGACGCCATCAGCGACACGATCAACAGCCTCACCAAGGAGCAGGGCGAGACCACCGGCAGCGTCGACGCCGGCAGCTGGTTCTCCTTCTTCCGCGTCTTCGGCTACACCGTCCTCGTGGGCGCCCTGAACGTCATGCTCATCACGGCGCTCTCCACGGTCGGCTCCGTCATCTACAACCTCGCCGCCGACCTGGTGGGCGGCGTCGAGGTCACCCTCAAGGAGGCCGAGTAGCCCCACCCCGCCGCCGCCCGGCAATCGATTTCCGGTTGTCCGCCCAGATGGGGTAACCTCTCGTTGCGCCGCCAGGGGCGGCGGCACACTCCGGGCCTATAGCTCAGTCGGTTAGAGCGCATCCCTGATAAGGATGAGGCCGGTGGTTCAAGTCCACCTAGGCCCACTTCGGAGTTGGGAGTGACGTGGTCGGAGCCTTGGGGCTCCTTCCCCGTCACTCCTTCGTCGTTTTTGCCTGGGGGGGCGACCCCCAGACCCCCGGTGTGGGGGCTTCGCCCCCACGC
>NZ_VCKZ01000609.1 GCF_005889745.1 Actinomadura geliboluensis | reverse complement strand
GCCCCCACCCACCCTCGGGTTCGAGCCGATCGACCCTTCAGCTTTCGCGAACCCACCGTCTTTGTGCAGGAAACGGGTGCCGGTGGAGAGCACGGCCAGGCGCCGCATCCACCACAGCCCTGCCGCGTAGATCCCGGCGACGACGGCCAGCACACTCTGACCGAGAGCGGTGTCGTAGGGGCCAGCGAGGGTGTCCGACGATGCGAAGAGCACACTGAGCACGCCGACGGACGCCACGATCACGATCAGCGTGGTGCGCAGTCCCGCCCGTTCGGCCTCGACGTCCCGGCGGACGATCACCTCGTGCTCGACCGCGTCGGCCAGCAGGCTCAATGCCTCGCGAGTGCCGGGGCCGCGGCGGCGGGCGGCAAGGAGGAGCGAGCAGGCGATCAGGTCGCCGATCGGGTCGTCCAGCTCGTCGGCGAACGCCCGCAGTGCGTGCTCGGTACTGGCGTGGCTGTTCAGCCGCCCGGACAGGACTTCGACCGGTTCGAGGATCGGCGCGGGCGCGATGCGGGCGCTATCGGCCAGGGCCTGTTCCAGGCCGCGGCTGGCACCGATCATCTCGGCGAGCCGCCGCGACCACTGCGCCAGCGCCTCCAGCCGCGCGATCCGCCGCTGTGGTGCTCGTCCGGACAGCATCGGCGGCAGCGCGTACACGCCGACTCCGACTGCCAGTGCCGCGACCGGCCATTCCGACAGGAGTAGCACTGCCAGGCCGGACACGGCGCCGGCGAGCAGCCGATTACGGCGACCGGGCCATACCGGAGACCGCAGAATGGTCTGCATCCGGGACGGTGGACGCCCCTCTGGGGTAACGGGAGCGACACCGGCAACGCCGACGGCGATGAGCAGCAAAGCCCCGGCGGTGCACATGCCGGCGAAGGCGGCCAGCCAGCCCATCACTGCCAGCCCCCATCGAGGACCGCGGGATCAAAGCCGTGCTCGACGAGCTCCTCCAGCAGGGCTGGGCTGATGTGTCCGCCGCCCGGTGCGGCACGTCCGTCAGGACCTGGGCCGAAGATGAAGTTGCGGGTCGGCTCCGCTGAATCCGCAGGCGGGCCGACCTCCATCACCTGCGACACGTACCGGGCGTTGGTGGCCTGGTCGCGGCGCAGATACACGACGAGGGGCTCGGCCAGTCCGAACATCATGTGCACGTCGTCGGCGCCGAGGCCGAGGTCGGCGCGGCGGCCGAGTTGCACGACGCGGCTGAAGACGTGCTCGGGACGATGGACGTGCAGTGTGCACATCGAGCCGCGCGCCCCGGAGTACATCACCTCCAGCATCGGTGCGAGTTCGCCGTGGCGGGCCTCGCCAACGATGACGCGGTCGGGGTTGAGGCGCAGGCACGCCGGCACCAGGTCCTGCAGCCGCACCTCTCCGGCGCCTTCGGAGTTGGCCTGACGTGCTTCGAGCGCGACCACGTCCGGGTGGCGGTGTGCCAGGCGAGGATCGTCCAGGAACAACTCGTAGTCGCTTTCCAGGGTGATGATCCGCTCTTCGGGCGAGATCTCTCCGGCCAGGGCGCGCACGAGCGTGGTCTTGCCGGTGTTGACCTCCCCGCACACGATGATGTTGCGGTGCGCGGAGACCGCCGCTCGCAGGAATGCCTCCAGCGGCGCGGTGAGGGTGCCCAGCTCGGTGAGCTGCCGCAGCCCGATGTCGACGAGCCGATGAACCCGAATCGCCAGATGCGGATGCCGCGATACCCAGCCCACCACCGCAAGCCGGACTCCGTCGGACAGCGCGACGTCCAGCAAGGGAGACGCGTGGGAGAACTCCCGGCCGCTGTTACCGCGCCGCGCCAGCAACTGCACCCACTCGATCAGATCGTCGTCGGTCTCGGCGACCGGCGGACCCGGCTCCTTGGTGCCGTTGGTGTAGCTGATCCACGTCTGGCGACAGCCGTTGACGACGATGTTCTCCACGTCGGAGCGTTCCAGGAAAGGCTGAAGGGCCCCCAGCCCGAACCGGCGGTCGAACACCAACTGCGCGACCCGCTGCTGCTCCAACGCCGAGCTCACGCGGCCGGCCGCCATCTGCTCGTGCGCCCATGCCTGCACCTGCGCTTGGATCAGCTGCCGCGCCCGTACACGGTCCACCCCGTCGGCCAAGGCGTCGACCAGCTGGGCTGATATCTCACGTACTGCCGCCCAGACATTCGTCTCACCAGCGGACGAGAGAGCGTTCGGTGCCGCCGCCTGCGCGTGGGGAGCAGACTCGAAGAGCGTCGGCCTCGCGTTGGCCCATCCGGATACGGTCATCGGCGGACCCCCGAAGCCGCCAGCGGCGGAGCTGACCGCCTCACCTCATTCAGGGTGGTGACTGCGGTTCCCGGCTCGGCGACGGTCGCCCGGATGCGCTGCCCGAGCACGTCCAGCGACCGAACCAGCAGCGAGGTCTTAAAGGTCAGCCGGGGACGCGCACCGTCCGACAGGACGCGGGCGTCCGCCAGCGAACACGGCAACTCGGCGAGCACCGGAAAACCCAGCACACGCTCGACGTCTGCAGCGCCGTAAGCCCCATCGGCGATCAAGCACAGTCTGATGGCCGCCTGCTCGCCCACCAACTCCTTGAGCGCGTCCAATCGAGCTGCGGCGGCATCGACTTGCGTCACAGTGGGCTTGAGGACCATCACCACCGCGTCGGCCGCCTTCAGCAACTCGGTCGGGGTATCGGTGCCGCCGACCCGGCCCAGGTCGGCGAGCACGTCACCGTCCCTGGCCAGCAGCGCTTCGGCCAGCCGCCGCCAGACCGGCCTCAGCCGCATCCCGTGTCGAGGATCGCGGACACCATGCAGCAAGCCCGCATGCCCGTCGTCTGTGATCGGCACCACGTACTCCTCCAGCGCGAATGGGCCTTGGGGATCGGCCTCGGCGGCCATCGCGAGCCCGAGCAGCCCCGGCCCGGCAGACGCACGCATCCGGTCAGCCATGAACCCCGGCAGCACCCGACGTCCCATCGGGTCGCACTCGGCCAGCAGAACCCGGCCCGGCCAGGCCAACGCCAGCCCGAGCGCGGTCGTCGACACCCCAGGGGACCCGCCCGGAGAAATCAGGCAGTGCAACGCCATCGCCTCAGTCCCGCCTCTCGGTCACCACAAGGACGACCAGCCCGGCCGCCGCCTGTCGCGCCACTCGGCTGCTGTCGGCATCGGCCACCAGCAGCGCCACCGTCATCGCCCCTTCCGCGTCCGGGCCCTCCACCTGATCGACCACGCCTGAGACGTCCCGAGCCACACCGGCCTGTTGTTGACCCGGCCTCGACCCGCCGCCACCGGCGCCTTGCTCCTGGCCACTGGGCGTAAACACGACGCGGACGCGCCAGCCTGAACCCAGCCCCGGCGGCATCGCGCTCGCCTTCAGCGGCACCGTCACTAGCGCCTGCCCAGGGGGCGGACTCTGCTGCGTCGCGAGTTGCGAGGCCGCCAGCAGCGTCCCCTTCCGCAGGCTCACGGCAGCACGCCGCCCGACCACCTCACGCAGCTGACGCTCAGGAATCACCGGCACTGCGGAGCCGGTGGCGACGCGAACGACGTCCAAGTCCGCCTGAACGATCTTGTGTCCGACCGCAACATCACGCGTGAGCCGAACCACTGCGACCCGCTGACCCGATGACTGGAACAGGTACACATTCGCCAAGACCGCGAACGCCAGCAGCATCACGCCGGCCACCACCCATCGGGGCCGACGCTGCCGCGCCAGCCGTTTGGACGGCGCGTGATTCGGGCCGCCGGTCAACTTCGGGACCGTTGGTTTGGGCAGCGTGCCACTCCCGATCTTCATGCCACTCCTCATCCGTAAAGCCCCTGCGCCTCGGCCACCCGCAGCCGGAAACTCGTCGACCGCGTCAGCGGCGGCAACGCTCCCCCCGACCCGTCCGAACCCCGCCAGGTGCCGCCC
>NZ_VCKZ01000608.1 GCF_005889745.1 Actinomadura geliboluensis | reverse complement strand
TCTTCGGGGGCTTCAGCTCGGCCTGGCGGAGCGATTCCACGAAGCTTGCCGCGTCGTCCTCGTCGTCGTCGGCCGCGGCGCCCCGCAGGCGCTTGCCGATCACCCACTGGTCGAGGGTGAGGCGGCCGCCGCCGCCCGCGGCGAACACCAGGCTCGCCATGCCGAGGGCGAGGACGAGTTCGTAGCCGTTCCGGGCGGCTCCCTCGTCCACCATGAACAGGCCCTGGTCGGCGTGGACGAAGACGAACGCGCCCGCCATGTCGAGGAACAGCAGGGCGCCGGTGACCGGGAGGCCGAGCCCGACGATCAGCGCGGCCCCGCCGAGGAGCTCGACGAACGCGGAGTAGACGGCGGCGGCGGTGGGCAGCGGCACGCCGAGGCCGTCGAACGTGCGGCCGGTCGCGGTGATGCCCGCTTCGATCTTCTGCCAGCCGTGCGCCATGAACACGATGCCGACGCCGAGCCGCGCGAGGGCTGCCACGACGTCGTAGAACGGCCGAGAGCGCATGCCGTCGACTCCTTAGACACGGGGATGGGCCCGGTTTGCCGGAGAGTATGACGGCATGCCGGGAGATATCGCGAACGCCGCAGGTGAGACGATCACGTGGCAGGGCGCGGGAACCGATCGAGCGGGAGGCCGGGATGAAGAGCCACGAGTACGAAGTGTCGGTGACGTGGACGGGCGACACCGGGTCGGGGACGAGTTCGTACCGCGCCTACGAGCGGGCGCACGAGGTCGCGGCGGCGGGCAAGCCGCCGATCGCGGGAAGCGCAGACCCCGCCTTCCGCGGGGACCCGTCGCGGTGGAACCCGGAGGAGATGCTCGTCGCCTCCCTCTCGCAGTGCCACATGCTGTGGTTCCTCCACCTGTGCGCCGTGGAGAAGATCGTGGTGACCGGCTACGAGGACCGGGCGCGCGGCACCATGACCGAGACGCCGGACGGCGGCGGACGGTTCGCCGAGGTCGTCCTGCGCCCCCGGACGACCCTGGCCGACCCCGCGCAGGCCGGACGGGCCGCCGAGCTGCACGAGCGCGCCAACGAGCTGTGCTTCATCGCGAACTCGGTCAACTTCCCCGTCCGACACGAGCCCGAGTTCGGGTAGAGCCCGGGCCCCAGCCGCAGCCGCAGTGCCGCGGGGCCGCTCAGCGGGTGCGGCCGCGCGGCTTCAGGCGGGTCGGGGGCATCTCGGGGGCGGGCAGCCGGTCGCCGTGGTAGCCCTCGACCGTGCCGAACCGGTCGCCGGTCATCCAGTCCTCCCGCGCCTGGGCGATCTCCTCGCCGGCCCGCGCGACGAAGTTCCACCACATCACGAGCTTCTCCTCGAACGGCTCGCCGCCGAGCAGGAGGAAGGAGCCCGGTTCGTCGGTGCGGACCCGCAGCTCGCGGCGCCCGCAGCCGAGGTAGAGCATGGAGCCGGGCTCCAGCCGCTCGCTGTCGACCTCCAGGCGGCCGGACATGGTGAGCGCCGCGTACTCGAAGTCCGGATCGACCGGGACGCGCACGTCGGCGCCGTCGTCCAGGGTGATGTCCGCGCCCATGATGGGGGTGAACGTCGTTCCGGGGGAGGCGGCTCCGTCGAGTTCGCCCAGCAGGACCTTGGCGGTGAAGCCGGGCGCGGTCACCACCGGGAGGTCGGCGTGGAACTCCCACTTGGGGTCGGTGTGCCGGTGCCCGTCCGGTAGCGCGACCCACAGCTGCGCGCCGTGCAGGATCGGCGAGTGCGCGCGCGGGGACTCCTCCGAGTGCGCGATGGCCCGGCCGGCGGTCATCAGCCCGAGCTGCTTCGGACGGATCGTCTGCAGGCTGCCGAGGCTGTCGCGGTGCAGCACCTCACCGCCGTGGAGCCAGCTCACCGTCTGCAGCCCGATGTGCGGATGCGGCGGCACCTGCATGCCGGGCTCGTCGGTGATGTCGTCCGGCCCGTAGTGGTCGACGAAGCACCACGCGCCCACCATGCGCCGTCCCAGGCTGGGCAGCAGCCTGCGGACGACCGTGCTCTCGCCCAGCGGAACCCGCCTCGGCGGCAGCAGCTCGTGCACGGGCCGCGCCGTCACCTCGTCGCGCCCGCCCGTCTGCACCGGCTTAGGCCGGACATCGAGATTGCTCACCGGAACCGTCCCCTCCCCGCAAACCGTCCCTTAACGATGCCCTACGCGCCGCGCGGTTGAACCTGTGGAATTGGGCACCAGTGCACTGGGTTCTCCTGTATGTGATGCACGGTGAGTACAAGGTTCCCGGCGGCAAGCTCGTGGTCGCCGATGTCGACGTCGTTGACGGGCTCCTGCGCGCCCCCAGGATCAGCGGCGATTTCTTCCTCGAACCGGACGAGGCCCTGGACGCGATCAACGCCGTCCTGGACGGGCTGCCCGCCGGGCTGGACGCCAGGGCGATCGGCGTCCGCGTCCAGGCGGGGCTTCCGCGCGACACGGTGATGCTCGGCCTCACCGCCGAGGCCGTGGGCATCGCGGTGCGGCGCGCGGTGGCGCGGGCGTCCGACTGGCGCGACCACGACTGGCGGCTGATCCACGAACCGCCGCAGGAGCCCGCCCTGCACATGGCGATCGACCAGGTGCTCGCCGAGGAGGTCGGCGCGGGCCGCCGCCCGCCGACGCTGCGGGTGTGGGAGTGGGCGTCGCCCGCCGTGGTCATCGGGAGCTTCCAGTCGCTGCGCAACGAGGTCGACGCGGAGGCGGCGCGGGAGCACGGGGTGGACGTGGTGCGCCGCATCAGCGGCGGCGGCGCGATGTTCATCGAGCCCGGCAACACCATCACGTACTCGCTGTACGCGCCGGAGACGCTGGTCGCGGGCATGTCGTTCGCGGAGAGCTACGCGTTCCTGGACGACTGGGTGCTGGGCGCGCTCGGCGAAGTCGGCATCAAGGCCTGGTACCAGCCGCTGAACGACATCACGTCCGACAACGGCAAGATCGCCGGCGCGGCGCAGAAGCGGCTCGTGTCCGGCGCGGTGCTGCACCACGTGACGATGGCCTACGACATCGACGCCGAGAAGATGCTGAAGGTGCTGCGGATCGGCCGGGAGAAGGTGTCCGACAAGGGCATCGCCAGCGCGGTGAAGCGGGTGGACCCGCTGCGGCGGCAGACCGGGCTGCCCCGCGAGGAGATCATCGACCGCATGATCGCGCACTTCCGGGGGCGGTACGGGCTGACCCCCGACCGGGTCGGCGAGGACGAGATGCGGCTCGCCCGCAAGTACGTCACCGACAAGTTCAGCACCTCCGAGTGGACCGCGCGCGTCCCGTGACGCGCGGCGCGGCGGCGGAACCCTGGGCGCCCGCCGTGCGTCCTCCTCTCAGGGCAGGTCGCGGGGCTGATGCGGCACGCCATAGGTTGGTCACCGTCGGCCGATGATGAGGAGCGTTCATGTCGATGCAGAAGGGTGCCAACACCGCGGTGCCCGTCCCCTCGGTGCGGGTCGAGCTGGGCTGGCAGGCCGGTCCCGGCGTGCCGGACGCGGACGCGTCGGCGCTCCTGGTGACCGAGAGCGGCCGCGTGCGCTCGGACGACGACTTCGTGTTCTACAACCAGCCGGCGCACGGCTCAGGCGCGGTCCGGCACGACGGCAAGCAGCAGGGGCCGACGGTGCTGGACGTCCTGTCGGTCGACCTGAACCGGGTCGAGCCCGCCATCGACAAGATCGTCATCGCGGCGTCCTCCGACGGCGGGACGTTCGGCCAGTTCCAGGGCCTGTACGTGCGCATCGTGGACGCGGCGGGCGGCGCGGAGGTCGCCCGGTTCGACAGCCAGGGCGCGACGTCGGAGACGGCGTTCGTCCTCGGCGAGCTGTACCGGCGGCAGGGCGCGTGGAAGTTCCGCGCGGTCGGCCAGGGCTACGACTCGGGCCTCGCCGGCCTGGCCACCGACTACGGCATCTCGGTCGACGACCCCGGCCAGGCGG
>NZ_VCKZ01000105.1 GCF_005889745.1 Actinomadura geliboluensis | reverse complement strand
TTAGGGTCTCGTGGGCGAGGAGATGTGTATAAGCGACAGTCGCCCGCCCCGACGGCCGTGATCGCGACCGCGGCGGCCGCGCCCGCGGCGACCAGGCCGATGCCGGCCTTGAGCCGCCACCCGAACCGGACGCCCGTGCGCGGCGGCGTCCCGAGCATCGCGGCGCGGGCCTCGGTCATCTCCTTCAGGGTCGGCGGCTCCGGCTCCCCGTACGCCTCGCGGATCATCTGCAGCTCATCCATGGTCGCCGTCCCCCTCGCGCATCGGATTCGTCCCGCCGAGTGCCTCGCGCACCTTCTTCCTGGCCCGGCTCAACCGCGAGCCGACCGTCCCGTACGGGACGTCCAGCGCCGCCGCGACCTCCTCGTGGGTGAGGTCGGCGAGGGCGACGAGCAGCAGGACGTCGCGCTCGCCGTCCGAGAGCCGGGCGATCGCGCCGGCGAGCCGCCCCCGCAGGCCCTCGGCGCTGACGCGGGCGTCCACCCGGTCGGCGTGCCCCTCCTCCGCCGGGGCGGGGCCGAGCCGGGCGCGGGCCCGCAGCCCGCGCACCTCGCTGCGCCGGTGCTTGCCGATGAGGTTGGTCGCGATGCCGTACAGCCAGGCGCGCACGTTCGCCCGCGCCGGGTCGTAGCGGTCCCGGTTGCGGAACGCCTCCAGGAACGTCTGCGACGCGACGTCCGACGCGGCGTCGGGGCCGAGCCGCTTGGCGGCGTACCCGTGGATCTCGGCGAAATGGGCGTCGAAGACCTCGCCGAACCCTTCGGGGTCGTGCAGGGACGACCGCGGAGCGGCCAGACCGGCGCCGAGCCGGTCCAGCCGCTCCGCGGCGAGGGGGTTCCCCGTCATGTGGTGCCTTTTCGTCTCACGGATGGCGGTCACAGACGTATCACCCGAACCCCCTCGCCACTTTCGCTCCGGGACGCCTACCGGACGCGGTAGGCGCGGATGATGCTCTGGTCGATGCCGCTGCCGCCCGCGTCCTTGGCGCTGACCCGCAGCGACACGGCCTGGCCCTTCACGGGCGCGGGCAGCGGGGCGCTGTACCGGCCGCCGCCGAGGTCGGTGACATCGGCGCCCTGCCAGGTCTTGCCGTCGTCCACGGACGTCCAGAACCGCAGCCCGGTGACCTTCGCCTCGCCCGAGCCCGCCTGCCGCGCGACGGTGAGCACGGCGGGCTCACCGGCAGGCTGGTTGCGCATGTCGAGGTTCAGGTCGTAGTCGACGAGCAGGAGCGCGAGGTTGGCGCTCTCGTTCCCGCGCGTCGCGCGCGAGCGGAACGTCCAGGACGTCGAGGTGCGGGTCGACACCGGGAGGACGGCCGACGCGTCGTTCTCGTACGTCAGCCGGTAGTCGGCCGCACCGGACGGGACGGTGAAGTCGCCGAACGGGCCGTCCTTCTCGCCGAGCTTCTTATCGCCGGCGAACAGCTCCAGGTGCCCCTTCACCTCGTGCATCAAGCAGTCGAAGCCGTCGGGACGGACCTGGAGGTCCACCAGCGAGATCCGCATGTTCTGCCCCGTGCGGGCCGTGGGGTAGCGGGCGCAGAAGCTGGGCGTGACGCCGGTGCCGGAGTACGGGCCGGGCCGCAGCGGCTGGCGGCCCCACCGGTGGGCGACCTGCTCGCCGGGCTTCATCTCGGTGAAGGCGCCCTGGTCGACCCAGTCCTCCTCGCCGAACCTGATGAACCCCAGGTCGCCCCAGAGCATGCCGGAGCCGGCCGAGACGTAGTCGGTCCGGGACGTGCCGGGCTCGACGGGGCCGCTCGCCTCGAAGTTGAGGAGGCCCTCCGCGCTGATGCCGTACCGCTTCTCGCTCATGGGCGCGCCGGTGTCGCCGTCGAACGCGGCGAACTTCTGCTCGACGCGGGCCATCCGCTTGAGTTCGGCCGCGGTGACGGTGTGCGCCGGGTCGGCGGGGATCCCGTTGCCCAGCGGGTGGACGATGTCGTACACGGCTCCGGGCGCGGACAGCCGGTGCTGGGTGGCCGCCTTGAACGTCCCCTTCGTCACGCCTTCCATCGGCTGGACGTAGACGGGCGCGTTGGCGGGGTCGAAGGCGAACACGGAGTAGTACCAGAGGCCGTCGCCGGCGTCCTGCACCATGTCGGCGGCCGCCATCACCGTCGTGGTCTCGACGCCCTCGACGCTCGCGCCGACCTTGACGGCGGCGGCGCCGTCGAGCGTCACGCTCACGTCCCGGTCGACGACCACCTCCGGGTCGCCGACGAGCGCCGAGCGCCAGTCGCTGAAGTCGTCCACGTTGCCGAGCACGGCGTAGCGGCCCGCCGGAACGCGGAGCTTCGCCTCACCCGCGGACGCGTCGACCCACTCGGAGTACAGCGAGTGGTCGTCGAGGTTGACCACGGTGGCGGAGGCGGAGAAGTTCGCGGGGTCGGTGTCCGGCAGCGGCGTGGCCTTGACCGTGAAGGTGTGCGCCGGGGGCTCGACGTAGAACGTCACGGGCGTCTCCAGGACGGCACCGCCGCCCTTGGCCGTGACCACGGCCGTGTAGAGGCCGGGACGGTCACCGACGCGGGAGGCGTCCACGGTCAGCGGCACCTTCGCGGTACCGCCCGCCGGCACGCTCACACCGGCCGGGACGGTCGCGACGCCGTCCGCGGTGCGGCCCTTGCGGTCGGTCACGGTGACGCTGAGCCGCAGGTCGACGGGACGGCCGGTGTTCGACGTCCAGCCGAGTTCCGTGGACAGGCGGGGATGCGCGGGGAACTTCGAGGTCCCGAGACCGGCGATGCCCTGCGCCGCGAGGACGGGGCTGCGCACGGCCTCGCCGATGTCGAGCCGTCCGGCGCCGAGCTGGTAGACGTCGCCGCCGGTGGCCGGGTCGGCGGTGCCGACGAGGGCCGCCTTGATCCGGGCGGGCGTCCAGTCGGGGTGCTTCGCGGCGAGCAGCGCCGCCGCGCCCGCGACGTGCGGCGTCGCCATCGACGTGCCCGACATCCTCGTGTAGTGCGCCCCGGTCGGGGTGCCCTCGGCGGTGCCCGCGGCGCGGGCGGCCTCGATGTCGACGCCCGGCGCGACGATCTCCGGCTTGGCGGTGACGCCGACCGGGCCGCGGCTGGAGAACTCCGCCAGCCGGTCGCGGGCGTCGACCGCGCCGACCGTGAGCGCGGCCTCGGCCGTGCCGGGCGAGCCGACCGACGCGAACGTGCCGTCGTTGCCCGCGGCGACGACGAACAGCGCGCCGTGCTCGGCGGTGAGGTTCGTCAGCGCCAGGGAGACGGGGTCGTCGCCGTCGGTGGGGGCGCCGCCGAGGCTCATGTTGACGATGTCGGCGCGCGGCGCGGCCCACTGCATCCCGGCGATCACGCCGGAGTCGGTGCCGTACCCGTCGTCGTCGAGGACCTTGCCGATGAGCAGGTCCGCGTCCGGTGCGACGCCCTTGCGCTCGCCCGCGGAGGCGGCGCCGGTCCCGGCGATGGTCGAGGCGACGTGCGTGCCGTGCCCGAACCGGTCGACGGTGTCGGGCGACTCGGAGAAGTTCTCCGCCTCCGCCACCCGCCCCTTGAGGTCGGGGTGCCCGGCGTCGATGCCGGTGTCGAGGACGGCGACCTTCGCACCCTTCCCGGTGTACCCGGCGTGCCATGCCGCCGGGGCGCCGACCTGCCGCAGGTTCCGGTCGATCCGGTGGGTCTCGGGCGCGGCCGCGGTCGGGGCGAAGCTCACCTTGACCTTGCCGTCCAGCCAGATGTGCCGGATGCCGCCCGTCGCCTTCAGGGACGGGCCGCGCATCGCGGCCAGGCTCTTGCCGAGGCCGGACGCGCCGTCCTTGGGCTGCCGCACGGCCACGGCGCCGATGCTCGGCAGGTCCCTGCCCTCGCCGAGCGTCCCGCCGAGCGCCGACAGGGACCGGGCGCCCTTCTCCCGCTGGACGATCAGCGGCAGGTCCTTGCTGCGCGCGTCATCGTAGCCCTGCGCGATCAGCGCGGTGACGTCGAACAACTCGGGATCGAGGACGCGGCCGACCAGCCCGGCGACGTCGACCGGGGTGACGACGACGTGCCCGTCCGGCCGGATCTCCTTGCGGAACGAGCGCTTCTCCCGGCCCGGCGCGGGGGTCACCGACACGAGCGGGGGCTTGCCCTTGAGCGTCCGGACGCTGACGGCGTCCCCCGTCAGCAGGGTGACCTTCCATGCCCTGCCCGGGTCGAGGCCGCCCGCCGGCGGCGGCGCGGCCTGCGCGGGCGAGGGTACGGCCGCCAGCGCCCCGGCCGCGAGCAGGAGGCCGAGCAGGGCCCGGCTCCGGCGTCTGTGCGTCATCGAGTCTCCTCTGCGATCGCCGTCCCGCACCGGGACGGTCGATGTTGATCACCCGCAGCGGCCGGTCGTGTTCGCCGGGGCCGTCATGCCGGGGTCGGAGAACGGGTTTCGACCGTGGTCGGATGACCGGGAGGCGCGGGCGGCCGAAGCTGGGCGCCATGACTGCACAGACGAAGGCCACCCCGGCCATCAGGGTGGAGGGGCTGACGAAGCGGTACGGGCGGCGGACGGTGGTCGACGATCTGACGTTCAGCGTCCGGCCGGGCGCCGTGACGGGCTTCTTCGGCCCGAACGGCGCCGGCAAGACGACGGCGATGAAGGCGCTCGTGGGGCTGGCGCGGCCGTCGGCGGGCACGGTGTCGGTGCTGGGCAGGCCGGTGGCGTCGCTGGCGCCGGACGCCCGCCGGATCGGCGTCCACATCGAGCCGTGCGGCGCGCACCCCGCCCGGACGGCCCGCGCGCACCTGCGGGCGCTGGCGCTGGCGGCGGGGCTGCCGCGCCGCCGCGTCGAGGAGGTCCTGGAGACCGCCGAGCTGACGGCGGCGGCGGGCCGCCGGGTCGGCGCCTACTCGCTGGGCATGCGGCAGCGGCTCGGGCTCGCCGCCGCGCTGCTCGGCGACCCGGAGATCCTCGTGCTGGACGAGCCGGCCAACGGCCTCGACCCGCAGGGCATCCGCTGGCTCCGGACGATGCTGCGCGACAGGGCCGCGAAGGGCGGCACGGTGCTGCTGTCGAGCCATCTGCTCGCGGAGGCCGCGCAGACGGTGGACGACGTGGTCGTCATCGACCGTGGCAGGCTGGTCCACCAGGGACCGATCAGTGAGGTGGAGTCGCTGGAGGACGTGTTCCTCCAGCTCACCGGAGGGTTGGAGCGATGATCGGCCTGCTTCGCGGGGAACTGCTCAAGGCGGTGACGACCCGCGCCGTATGGGGGTTCGCGGTCGGCGGGGCGGCGTTCGCCGCCCTGAACGCGGTGCTCGTCGCCAAGGCTTCGGGCACGCTCGACGAGATACCGGAGAAGAAGGAGGCGCTGGCGGGGCTGCCCGTCCTGCTGCTGCTGTGGGGGCTGGTCGGCGCGGCGGGCGAGTACCGCCACCGGACCGCCGCGCCCACGGCGCTGGTGGCCCGGCGCGGGCGCGGGAGGGTCCTGGCGGTGCGGATCGCGGCGTACGCGCTGACCGGGTTCGGGCTGGCGCTGCTGATCAACGCCGTCGCGGCCGGGGTGGCGCTGCCGCTGCTGGCGGACCAGCCCGGCCCGGACCTGACGTCCGGCCAGGTGACCGAGGTCGTGGCGGGCAACGTCCTGGCGCTCGTGCTGGCGACGGTGCTGGGCGCGGCGCTCGGCGCGCTGATCCGCAGCCCGGTCGTCGGCGCGGTGGTGCTCCTGATCCTGGCCCTGGTGGTGCAGCCCCTGGTGAGCGGGGCGTGGGAGGCCGAGTCGAACCTCTCGCCGTTCGGTGCGGCGGGCGTCATGACGGGCGGAACCCACAACACGACGCTCACGGTCGCGGAGGCGGGCGCGGTGTTCGCGCTCTGGACGGTCCTCGCGGTCCTGGTCGCGGTCATGTGCGAACGACGGCGCGACCTGGCGTGAACGTCGCGGAGAGGATCCGGGCGGTGCGGGGCCTGCGGGCCGCGCACCGCCCGGTGCTGTTCGACATCGCGCTCGCCGCGGCCGCGACCGTCGTGGAAGTGGGGCTGCTGTTCAACGACGGCACCGAGGCCGTGCCCCTGCCGATCGCGGTGACCGTCCTGACCGGCGCGATGCTGCTGGCCCGCCGCCGGTTCGGGGTGACGGTGATCGCGGTGACGGTCGCGTCGGCCGCCGCGCTGACCGCCGCCGGGTACTCCCCCGGCGGCGCGCTGCCCGTCGTCGCGCTGTGGTCGCTCGCCGAGACCCGCGACCGGCGCGTCTCGCTCGCGGTGCTGGCACCGGTGGCCGTGTACCTGCAGGTCGACAGCGTCTCCAGCCCGCCCGTGTCGATCGGGGCGTGGATGCTGGGCGCCTACATGCAGACGCGCCGCCGCTACGTCCGGGCGGTGGAGGAGCGGGCCGCCACCCTCGAACGCGAACGGGAGCAGCTCGACCTGATCGCGGCGCAGCGCGAGCGCGGCGCGATCGCCCGCGAACTGCACGACATCGTCGCCCACTCGGTGACGGTGATGCTGATCGGGGTGCGCGGCGCCCGCGACGTCCTGGAGACCGAACCGCGCGTGGCCGCGGAGACGCTGGAGCGGGTGGAGACCAGCGCCGAGCAGAGCCTGGCGGAGCTGCGCCGGATCCTCGTCCTGCTGCGCGGGCGGGACCCGGCGGAGACGCGCCCGCAGCCGTCGCTCGCGGACCTGGACGAACTGGTCGCCGGCTACCGCGCGGCCGGGCTGCCGGTCCGGCTGGAGATCGCCGGGGAGCGGCTGGGGCTGCCGAGCGGTGTCGAGCTGTCCGCGTACCGGATCATCGAGGAGGCGCTGACCAACGCCCTGAAGCACGCCGGGGCGACCACGGTCACGGTAGAGCTGAGCTACGGCGGAGCGGACCTGGAGGTGCGGGTGCACGACGACGGCACGGGGATCGGCGAACCGCCCGGCCCCGGCGGGCACGGCCTGGTGGGGATGCGGGAGCGGGCCGCCGTGCTCGGCGGCGAACTGGAGGCGGGCCCCGCACCCGGCGGCGGGTTCCGGGTCGCCGCGCGGCTGCCGATCGGGGGCCGCGCATGACGATCCGGGTGCTGATCGTCGACGACCAGGAACTGATCCGGATCGGGTTCCGGCTGTTCCTGCAGACCCGTCCCGAACTGGAGGTCGTCGGCGAGGCCGGGGACGGCCGCGAGGCCGTCGACCGGGCGGCGGAGCTGCGGCCCGACGTCGTGCTGATGGACGTCCGGATGCCCCGGATGGACGGCGTCGAGGCCACCGCCCGCCTGACCGCCGCGACCGACCCGCCCCGCGTGCTGATCCTCACCACCTACGACCTCGACGAGTACGTGTTCGGCGCGCTGCGCGCGGGGGCGTCGGGGTTCCTGCTGAAGGACGCGCCCCGCGAGCGGCTGCTGGAGGCGATCCGCGTCGTCCACCAGGGCGAGGCGCTGCTGTCCCCGTCGATCACCCGCCGGCTGATCGAGGACTACGCCGGCCGCGCCGCCCCCGTCCGGCCGGCGCCGGACCTGCTGGCCGCGCTGACCCCGCGCGAGCGCGAGATGCTGCTGCTCGTGGCGCAGGGCCTGTCGAACCAGGAGATCGCCGCGCGGCTCGTCGTCACCGAGGCCACCGTGAAGAGCCATGTCGGCAGCGTGTTCGCCAAGCTCCACCTCCGCGACCGCGTCCAGGCCGTCGTGCTGGCCTACGAGCACGGCATCGTCGTCCCGGGCCGCCGCCCCGACTCCCTGTAGGCCACGTAGGCCCTTCAGGCCGGTCACCGGCTCCGCCGATCAGAGGATCGGCGGCTTCGTCCTCGCGGAGGACGGGAACCGCGCGGCCCTCCTCCGTCCGGGCGAACTGCGGCCGCGGAGCCGCCGTCCGGGAACCGGAATAGGTGGCTCACTCGTCCTGTTGTAGAGGTCGTCAGCAAAGTTGAGCCGGGTCGACTCAAGTCATTTGACACGGGGGCGCCGGTCCGGGCAACCTTGCGACGGAGAAGACGAACCGGCCGCGCCCTGGGGGCGACCGGGGCTGCGATAACACCGGAAACGACGGAGGACGAGAACATGGCACGTGCGGTCGGCATCGACCTCGGGACGACCAACTCGGTCGTCGCGATCCTGGAGGGCGGGGAGCCCACCGTCATCGCGAACGCGGAGGGGTCGCGGACCACGCCGTCCGTCGTCGCCTTCGCCAAGAACGGAGAGGTGCTGGTCGGCGAGGTCGCCAAGCGCCAGGCGGTCACCAACGTGGACCGCACCATCCGGTCGGTCAAGCGCGAGATGGGCACCGACTGGAAGACCAAGATCGACGACAAGGACTTCAATCCGCAGCAGATCAGCGCGTTCGTGCTGCAGAAGCTGAAGCGGGACGCCGAGGCCTACCTGGGCGAGACCGTCACCGACGCGGTCATCACGGTGCCCGCGTACTTCTCCGACCACCAGCGGCAGGCCACCAAGGAGGCCGGCCAGATCGCGGGCCTGAACGTCCTGCGGATCATCAACGAGCCGACCTCGGCGGCGCTGGCCTACCACCTGGAGAAGGAGAAGGAGGCCACCATCCTGGTCTTCGACCTCGGTGGCGGTACCTTCGACGTCTCCCTGCTGGAGGTCGGCGACGGGGTGGTCGAGGTCAAGGCCACCAGCGGTGACAACCACCTGGGCGGCGACGACTGGGACAACAAGGTCGTCGACTGGCTGGTCGAGAAGTTCAAGAACGCCAACGGCGTCGACCTGGCCAAGGACAAGATGGCGCTGCAGCGGCTGCGCGAGGCCGCGGAGAAGGCGAAGATCGAGCTGTCCGGTTCGTCCGAGACGCAGATCAACCTGCCCTACATCACCGCGTCGGCCGAGGGCCCGCTGCACCTGGACGAGAAGCTCACCCGGGCCGAGTTCCAGCGGATGACCTCCGACCTGCTCGACCGGACCAAGGCGCCGTTCCAGTCGGTGCTGAAGGACGCCAACATCGGCGTCGACAAGATCGACCAGGTCGTGCTGGTCGGCGGCTCGACCCGGATGCCCGCGGTGTCCGAGCTGGTCAAGGAGCTGACCGGCGGCAAGGAGCCGAACAAGGGCGTCAACCCGGACGAGGTCGTCGCGATCGGCGCCAGCCTCCAGGCCGGCGTGCTGAAGGGCGAGGTCAAGGACGTCCTGCTGCTGGACGTGACCCCGCTGAGCCTCGGCATCGAGACCAAGGGCGGCATCTTCACCAAGATCATCGAGCGGAACACCACGATCCCGACCAAGCGGTCGGAGACGTTCACCACCGCCGACGACAACCAGCCGTCCGTGGAGATCCAGGTCTACCAGGGCGAGCGCGAGATCGCCGCGCGCAACAAGAAGCTCGGCACCTTCCAGCTCACCGGTCTGCCGCCGGCGCCGCGCGGCGTCCCGCAGATCGAGGTCACCTTCGACATCGACGCGAACGGCATCGTGAACGTCAGCGCGAAGGACCAGGGCACCGGCCGCGAGCAGTCGATGGTCATCACCGGCGGCAGCGCGCTGCCGAAGGACGACATCGAGCAGATGGTCCGGGACGCCGAGCAGTACGCCGAGGAGGACCGCAAGCGCAAGGAGGAGGCCGAGGTCCGCAACCAGGCCGACACCCTCGCGTACTCGACCGAGAAGTTCCTGCGGGAGAACGACGACAAGGTCCCCGCGGACCTGAAGACCGAGGTCAACGACGCGGTCGCCGAGGTCAAGAAGGCCCTGGAGGGCACCGACGTCGAGGCCATCAAGGGCAGCGCCGAGAAGCTCGCGCAGGTCTCCCAGAAGATGGGCGCGGCGATGTACGCGCAGAACCCCGAGGGTGCCGCCGCCGGCGCCGAGGACCACGGTCCGACGGCCGACGCGCAGGGCCCGCAGGACGACGAGGTCGTCGACGCGGAGATCGTGGACGAGGACAAGCCGAAGGAGGAGGGCCGATGACCGCAGCGAAGCGAGGGTCTTCGGCCCCCCGCTTCGGGGGTCTGGGGGTCGCCCCCCAGAAGGGTGGTGCATCGTGACGTCCTCCTCCGGTGAGGGCGAGGAGAAGGAGGGCCCGGTGATCCGCGACAAGCGGCGCATCGATCCCGAGACGGGGGAGGTCCGGGGGCAGGCGGCGGGTTCGCCGTCCGCCCCGGAGGCCCCGGTGGACGGGGTCGCCGAGCAGGTCTCCGACGAGGAGGTCTCCTCGCTGAAGACCCAGCTGGCGGAGCGGCTCGCCGACCTCCAGCGGTTGAAGGCCGAGTACGACAACTATCGCAAGCGGGTCGAGCGCGACCGGGTCGCGGTCCGCGAGCAGGCCCTCGGTCAGGTGCTGACCGAGCTGCTCCCGGTGCTGGACGACATCGGCCGCGCCCGCGACCACGACGAGCTCACCGGCGGGTTCAAGTCCGTCGCGGAGAGCCTGGAGGCGGTCACGGGCAAGCTCGGCCTGGAGCGGTACGGCGAGAAGGGCGAGCCCTTCGACCCGACCGTGCACGAGGCGCTGATGCACTCGCTCTCGGCGGACGTGACCGAGACGAGCGTCGTCGACGTCCTCCAGCCCGGGTACCGGATCGGTGAGCGGATACTGCGCGCGGCGCGCGTCGCGGTGGCCGACCCCGACCCGGACGCCGGCCCGGGCGAGCCCGGCGACGAGCCGGGCGACGACGGCGAATGAGCCCGCGCGGGCCCGCTCCCATCCGGGGGCGGGCCCGGTCGGGGGCGTGAAGGACATGTGGCAAGTGGCGAGAGCAGAAGGCGGGGCGCCGTGAGCACCAAGGACTACCTGGAGAAGGACTACTACAAGGTCCTCGGTGTGGCGAAGACGGCCTCGCAGGAGGAGATCAAGAAGTCCTACCGGAAGCTGGCGCGCAAGTACCACCCGGACGCCAACAAGGGCGACACGGAGGCCGAGGAGCGCTTCAAGGAGGTCTCCGAGGCCTACGACGTGCTGTCGGACGAGAAGCGCCGCAAGGAGTACGACACCGTCCGGTCGATGCCGGGCGGGTTCCGCGGCGGCCAGCAGGGCGGCGGCTTCGGGTTCGACCTCGGCGACCTGTTCGGCCAGGGCGGCACCGGGACGCAGACGGGCGGCGCCGGCGAGCGCATCGGCGACCTGTTCGGCGGCCTGTTCGGCCGGGGCGGCGGCGGCACCCGCACCACGGGGACGACGCGGCGCGCCCGGCGCGGCGCGGACGTGGAGACCGAGGTGACGCTGTCGTTCGGCCGCGCGATGAACGGCGTGACCGTCCCGATCAAGCTGACCAGCGAGGCGGCCTGCGACGCGTGCCGGGGCACCGGCGCGAAGGCCGGCACCGTGCCGCGGGTCTGCCCGAACTGCGAGGGCACCGGGCACGAGACCCGCAACCTCGGCAACTTCGGCTTCCAGGAGCCGTGCCACGAGTGCCGCGGCCGGGGCCTCGTCGTCGACGACCCGTGCCCGATCTGCCACGGCAGCGGCCGCGCGACCGGCACCCGCACCATCCAGGCCCGCATCCCGGCGGGCGTCGCCGACGGCCAGAAGATCCGGCTGAAGGGCAAGGGCGCCCCGGGCGAGAACGGCGGCCCGGCCGGCGACCTGTACGTGAACATCAAGGTGCGCCCGCACCCGGTGTTCGGCCGCAGCGGCGACAACCTCACCCTGACGATCCCGGTGACCTTCCCCGAGGCGGCGCTCGGCGGCGAGATCCGCGTCCCGACGTTCCAGGGCCAGCCCGTCACGCTGAGGCTGCCGGAGGGCACGCCCAACGGCCGCAAGTTCCGTGTGAAGGGCCGCGGCGCGACCCGGCGCGACGGCACGAAGGGCGACCTGCTCGTCACCGTCGACGTGCACGTCCCGCAAAAGCTGGACGAGCAGTCCCGCGAGGCGCTGGCCAAGCTCCGCGAATCGGGCGGCGGCGACGACCTCCGCGCCGACATCCTGCAGCAGGCCAGACAGGAGTGAAGGAATGGACCCCTTCGGTGATGACACTCCGGTCTATGTGATCTCGGTGGCGGCGCAGCTGTCGGGGCTGCATCCGCAGACGCTGCGCACCTACGACCGGATGGGGCTGGTGTCCCCCGGCCGCACGGCCGGGCGGGGGCGGCGCTACTCGATGCGCGACATCGTGCTGCTGCGCGAGATCCAGCGGCTCTCCCAGGAGGAGGGCATCAACCTGTCCGGCATCAAGCACATCCTGGAGCTGCAGCGCGACAACGTGCGGCTCCGCGAGGAGCTCGCGAAGGCGCACGCGGCGCTGGAGGAGCTCGCCAACGAACTCGAATCGACCCGGTCCGTCGCGGCGCGGCTGGCGCAGCAGCGGCGGCACGGGGAACCGGGCACGCCCGGCTCCGACCTGGTGCCGATCCGGCACACGAGCGTCGTGGTCTGGCGCGAGCGCAACTCCGAATAGGACTTTTCACGGGGACTGGGGACATGGACTACAAGCTGACGCAGAAGAGCCAGGAGGCGGTGTCGGTCGCGGTCCGCAGGGCGGCGGCCGAGGGGCATCCCGAGGTGGAGCCGCAGCATCTGCTGGCGGCGCTGATCGCGCTGCCGGACGGGACGGCGGTGCCGCTGCTGGAGGCGGTCGGCGCCGACTGGCAGGCGATCCGGCGGCGGGCGGAGGAGCAGCTCGCGGCGCTGCCGAAGGCGCAGGGGTCGACGGTGTCGTCGCCGCGGCTGTCGGGCCTGCTGCAGCGGTCGATCAACACGGCGGCGAACCGGGCGCAGCAGCTGGAGGACGAGTACGTCTCGACCGAGCACCTGCTGGTCGGCCTCGCCGCGGACGGGGGCCCGGCGGCGGGCCTGCTGAAGGAGTTCGGGGCGACGCCGCAGGCGCTGCTGGACGCGTTCGAGAAGGTGCGCGGGCACGCCCGCGTCACGAGCGAGAACCCGGAGGGCACGTACCAGTCGCTGGAGAAGTACGGCGTCGACCTGACGGCGGCGGCCCGCGACGGGCGGCTCGACCCGGTCATCGGCCGGGACGCGGAGATCCGCCGTGTGGTGCAGGTGCTGTCGCGCCGGACGAAGAACAACCCGGTGCTGATCGGTGAGCCGGGCGTCGGCAAGACGGCCGTGGTGGAGGGTCTCGCGCAGCGCATCATCGCGGGCGACGTACCGGAGTCGCTGCGCGGCAAGAAGCTCGTCTCGCTGGACCTCGGCGCGATGGTCGCGGGCGCGAAGTACCGCGGCGAGTTCGAGGAGCGGCTGAAGGCCGTGCTGAACGAGATCAAGGAGTCCGAGGGGCAGATCGTCACGTTCATCGACGAGCTGCACACCGTGGTCGGGGCGGGCGCGGCCGAGGGCGCGATGGACGCCGGCAACATGCTGAAGCCGATGCTGGCGCGCGGCGAGCTGCGCATGATCGGCGCGACGACGCTGGACGAGTACCGCGAGCGCATCGAGAAGGACCCGGCGCTGGAGCGCCGCTTCCAGCAGATCTTCGTCGGCGAGCCCACGGTGGAGGACTCGATCGCGATCCTGCGCGGGCTGAAGGGCCGCTACGAGGCGCACCACAAGGTGCAGATCAACGACTCGGCGCTGGTCGCGGCGGCGACGCTGTCGGACCGCTACATCACCTCCCGGTACCTGCCGGACAAGGCGATCGACCTGGTGGACGAGGCCGCGTCCCGGCTGCGGATGGAGATCGACTCCCGGCCGGTGGAGATCGACGAGCTGCAGCGCGCGGTGGACCGGCTGAAGATGGAGGAGCTGAACCTCGCCAAGGAGACCGACGAGGCGTCCCGGCAGCGGCTCGACCGGCTGCGCAAGGACCTCGCCGACAAGCAGGAGCACCTGACCGGCCTCGTCGCCCGCTGGGACAAGGAGAAGGCGAGCCTGAACCGGGTCGGCGAGATCAAGGAGACGATCGACCAGCTGCGCGGCGAGGCGGAGCGCGCCCAGCGGGACGGCGACCTGGAGACGTCCGCGCGGCTCACCTACGGCGAGATCCCGGCGCTGGAGAAGCAGCTGGAGGAGGCGTCGGAGGCGGCGGAGAACCGCGACGCGATGGTCAAGGAGGAGGTCGGGCCGGACGACGTCGCCGACGTGGTCGCGTCCTGGACGGGCATCCCCGCGGGCCGGCTGCTCGAAGGGGAGACGGCGAAGCTGCTCCGCATGGAGGACGAGCTGGGCCGCCGCCTGATCGGGCAGGAGGCCGCGGTCCGCACGGTGTCGGACGCGGTGCGCCGCGCCCGCGCGGGCATCTCCGACCCGGACCGTCCGACCGGCTCGTTCCTGTTCCTCGGCCCGACCGGCGTCGGCAAGACCGAGCTGGCGAAGGCGCTCGCGGAGTTCCTGTTCGACGACGAGCGGGCGATGACCCGCATCGACATGAGCGAGTACTCCGAGAAGCACAGCGTCGCCCGGCTGGTCGGCGCGCCGCCGGGATACGTCGGCTACGAGGAGGGCGGGCAGCTCACCGAGGCCGTCCGGCGCCGCCCGTACTCGGCGGTGCTGCTGGACGAGGTGGAGAAGGCGCACCCGGAGGTGTTCGACATCCTCCTGCAGGTGCTGGACGACGGCCGGCTGACGGACGGGCAGGGCCGCACGGTCGACTTCCGCAACACGATCCTGATCCTCACGTCCAACATCGGGTCGCAGTTCCTGGTCGATCCGACGCTGGAGAACGGGGCGAAGCGGGAGGCGGTGTGGAACGCCGTCCGGAACTCGTTCAAGCCGGAGTTCCTGAACCGCCTGGACGACGTGATCCTGTTCGACGCGCTGTCGACGACCGAGCTGACCCGCATCGTGGACCTGCAGGTCGAGAAGCTGGCGGACCGGCTCGCCGACCGGCAGCTGACGCTGGAGGTCACGCCGGCGGCCCGGGAGTGGCTGGCGCTGACCGGCTACGACCCGCTGTACGGGGCGCGCCCGCTGCGCCGCCTCGTGCAGACGGCGATCGGCGACCAGCTCGCCAGGGAGCTCCTCTCCGGCGAGGTCCGCGACGGCGACGAGATCGTGGTCGACCTGGACGAGGCCGCCGACCGCCTGACGGTCGCCCCGAAGAGCGGCCTGACCCTCACCAAGTAACGGGTCCCGACGGGCCGGCGCACCGCGCCGGCCCGTTCGTCTTCCCAGCGTGCGGGGCGGTGAGCAGGGGCGGGAGGCGCCTTCACGGTCCCTTCGAAGATTATTAAAGTTTCTTTAGGGATTCCCCCGCTAGCGTCCGTCGGCATTGCGGCACGCCGAAATCCGGTGGCCGCGGGACGACCGTTGGGAGATCTCCTCATGCGCAGGTCCGTCGCCTACCCCCTCGCCGCCGCGGCGGCCGTCGCGGCGCCGGTGCTCGTCGCCGCCCCCGCCTCGGCGCACGGCTACGTCTCCGCTCCCCCGAGCCGGCAGGCGCTGTGCGCGACGGGTGCCGTCCCCGACTGCGGCCCCATCCAGTTCGAACCGCAGAGCGTCGAGGGCCCGAAGGGGCTGAAGAGCTGCGACGGCGGCCTCGGCCAGTTCGCCGTCCTCGCGGACGAGAGCCGGAACTGGCCCGCCGCGTCGGTCGGGACCAGCGTCGACTTCCGGTGGGTGTTCACCGCGCGGCACCGCACGTCCAACTGGGAGTACTTCATCGGGAACACCAAGGTCGCGACGTTCGACGGCGGCAACCAGCAGCCGGACGCGGTCGTCACGCACAAGGTCGATCTCAGCAAGTTCCCGGGGAAGCGCACCGTCCTCGCGGTGTGGAACATCGGCGACACCCCGAACGCGTTCTACAGCTGCATCGACCTCAACGTGGGCGGGGGCGGGGGCGGCTCCCAGCCGGAGCCCACCACGGAACCGGAACCGGCGCCGAGCCCCACGACGCAGGCTCCGACCGCACCGGCGCCGCCGCCGAGCAGCCGCCCGCCCGCGCCGACCGGCGAGCCCGCGGCCGGCGGGACGTGGCGGGCCGGCGAGACGTACAAGACGGGCGACGTCGTGTCGTTCAACGGCGCGCAGTTCCGCTGCCGCCAGGGCCACACGGCGCTCCAGGGCTGGGAGCCTTCGCAGTTCACGCTGGCCCTGTGGCTGCCGCTGTGACGGCCGGTCGCCGCGCGCTCCTGCTGGCCGCCGCCGCTCTCGCCGCGCCCGTCCTGCTGACGGCGTGCAGCGCCGAGCCGGCGAAGACGAAGCCGGCGAGCGCGGCCTCCAGCGCACCGGCCGCCGGCTACAACGACCAGGACGTGGTCTTCCTGCAGATGATGGTCGCCCACCACGAGCAGGGCCTGGAGATGGTGCGCCTGGCCGCCCAACGCGCCCCGCGCAAGGAGGTGCGGACGCTCGCCGCGGCCGTCGACGCGACGCAGTCGGAGGAGCTGAAGCTCATGAAGGCGTGGCTCGGCAAGTGGTCGAAGCCGACGACGTCCGACGCGGCGACGCAGGCGCACCTGCACCACGGCGCCGCGCCCGCCACCGGCGCCAAGGAGATCGGCACCCTGCGGAAGACGAAGGGCACCGGCTTCGAGCCCGCCTTCCTCAACCTGTTCATCGGCCACCAGGGCAGCGCGGTGGAGATGGCGCGGGCGGAGCAGAGCAAGGGCGCGAGCCCCGACGCGAAGGCGTTCGCGAAGCGCGTCGTGGAGTCGCGCAGCGCCGAGATCCGCCAGATGCTGCGCCTGCTCAACACCTGACGGCCCCCCACATCGGACGGCGTGCCCGTCCACCGCGTGCGCGACGGTGGACGGGCCGCCCGCCGTCACACCTCCAGGTTCTCCTCGATGTCGCGGAGCCGGTGCCTGGCCATGGCCAGGTTCGCGCGGGATCTGTCGAGGGCCATGTAGAGGAAGAGGCCCTTGCCCTTGCGTCCGGTCACCGGGCGGATGACGTGGTACTGGCTGGAGATGCTGATGAGGATGTCCTCGATGTCCTCCTTGAGGCCGAGCTGCTCCATGGTGCGGAACTTGGCCCGCACCACCTCGGTGTTCCCGGCGGCGGCCACCTCGAGGTCGAGGGTCTTGGAACTGCCCAGATGCCCGAGTGCCATGCCGCTGTTGTAGTCGACCACGGCGGCGCCGATCGCCCCGTCGATCGTCATCATGTCCTTCAGCGCGAGGTCGAGGTTGGACACATGCTCCCCTTTCGTTGTCATTGCCTTCGGCGCGGGGTCGACAGGTGGGCGGCGACGGCGCGCGCCACCGGGCGCGACTCCAGGTGCAGCCGCCCCACGTTGACGGTCGGTTCCGCGAGGACGGTGAGGGACGCGGTCGGGCCGGCCGCGTAGATCACCACGTAGCCGTCCACCCCGCGGATCACCACCTCGTGGAACGCGCCGCCGTGCGCGGTCAGCGCGATCCGGTGCGCCAGCGACAGGCCCGTGGCCGTCACCGCCGCCATCCCGGTCGGCTCGACGGCCGCGGCCAGGTCGTGCGCGATGAGCAGCCCGTCCGCCGACGCGACCAGGCTGCCGGTGAGCTGCGGGACGCGCGCCCGCAGCGCCCGCAGCTCCGTCGCCACCTCGGCCTCGGGGAGCCGCGCCGCCGTCCCCGTCCCCGCTCGTTTCGCCACCTTCGCCAGCCCTTCGATCAGTCGTTTCACCGGTCGTCCGGTCAGCCGAGCTCCACCAGTGCCGTCCGCAGCCGGTCGAGCAGTTCGTGATCGGGCGCGGCCCACTCGACCGCCCCCGCGTCCCACCCCCGCGGCACCGCGGCCGTGCGCGACTCCGTCGCCACGGGCGGTTCCGTCTCCACGAGCGACGCCGCGGCCAGGCCGCGGACGGCGAGCAGGCAGCCGAACGCCGTCCGCCCGAGGTCGCGGGCCAGCCGCGCGGGGGTGCGCCGCCCGTCGGCGTTGAGCAGGATCTCCGCCTGGACGCCGGTCAGGATGACGCGCTGCCGCCGCACCCGCCGGACCGGGACGACGGGCGCGGCGTCAACGCTCCCGCCCGGCCAGGCCGCGTCGAGCCGGGCGCGGCGGCGCCGCTGCTCGTGCACGAGCGTCGCCACGCCGATCCGCAGCGGGCCGCCCGCCGTATCCTCCACGCCTTCCGTGAACACCGGCTCGGCCGCCGAACCGAGCAGGAAGTAGGCGGCGTCGAACAGCGCGAGCAGCGCCGGCAGCTCGGGATCGGGCCCGCCGGGCAGGTCGCCGGCGCCCGGCACGTGCCTGCTCTCGGCGTGGACGACGGCCCCGCCGGCGAGATGGAACGCGCCATCGTCGCCCACCCGGAGCACACCGGTGCGCCTTTCCCGCTCCAGCGCGGCGAGCGCACCGCAAATGTCGCCGCCCATGTCACCCGTCCGCCATTTCACGGACGAGGCTCCGCATGTGCAGCCGCGCGAGCGCGATATTGCCGTTCTCCCGGTCGAGCAGCAAATGGACGAAGAGATGCCCGTCGACGTCGGCTCCGGAAAGGGCCAAGAGGTGATATCCCGCGGCGCCGCATACGATGATCTCTTCGATGTCATCGCCCGCCGCGGTCGCGCTGAGCGCCGGCGAGGCCAGCACCGCCCGCACCACATCGGTCGCGCTCGCCGCGTCCTCATGCTGGTCAACGATGTCCTCGCGGCCCGCCGCCGCGACGGCGAGCCCGCTGGCGCAGTCCACCAGCGTCACCCGCTGGGCCCCCGGGATCGTCATCATCCGGGCAAGGCAGTCGTCAATCCGCACTCATTCCCCCACCGAATGAGAGTTGCAGGAACTCGACCATAGCCACAACTTTGCCCCCAGCAACACCAACTAGGTGAATCCCAACCACACCACCCGACTGGGGTATGAATACCGACCCGTATCGAAACCGGTCAGCCCGGCTGCACCACTCCCTCCGCAGAATCGGCCCACCCGAACCCGCCAATTCCGCGCCACCCACAACCGCCCAACGCGGCCCGCCGCAGGACGGCGCGGTGATTCCGCTGTGAGCGTGCAGGGGTTCTGTACGTAACGTACGGAAGGCAGAGTTCTCCTCATGAGGCTTCTGATGCTGGGCGGGACGGAGTTCGTGGGGCGGGCCATCACCGAGGACGCCCTTGCACGCGGCTGGGACGTGACCGTCTTCCATCGCGGACGCCACGACCCGCCCGCCGGGGTGCGGTCGCTGCACGGCGACCGCACCACCGCCGACGGACTCAAGGCCCTCGCGGACGGCGAGTGGGACGCGGTGGTCGACACCTGGTCGGGCGCACCGTCCGCCGTCCGCGATGCCGCACGCCTTCTCGCGGGCCGGGTCGGGCGCTACGTCTACATATCCAGCGTTTCCGTCTACCGGTTCCCCACGCCGCCCGGCCTCACGGAGGAGACGGCCGTGGTGGACGGCTCTCCAGACGCCGGTGACGTGGACTACGCCGCCGCTAAGCGAGGCAGCGAACTCGCTGCGCTCGACACGTTCGGAGACAAGGCCCTGCTGATGCGGGCCGGTCTCATCCTGGGCCCTTACGAGAACATCGGGCGCCTGCCGTGGTGGCTGAACCGCATCGCGCAAGGCGGTGACGTCCTGGCCCCCGGCCCGCGCGACTTGGGCTTGCAGTACATCGACGTACGCGACCTGGCTGCATGGACCCTGGACGCCGCAGAGCAGGGCCTAGGCGGCCCCTACAACCTGGTCAGCCGACCGGCCCACACGACGATGGAGGAGCTGCTCCAAGCCTGCATCCACGTGACCGGCTCGAAGGCGAACCTCGTCTGGACGGCCCCGGAGACCATCCTGAAAGCGGGCATCCAGCCGTGGACGGACCTTCCGGTCTGGCTTCCGCCCGGCGAGGCCCACGACACCATGCACCAAGCCAGCGCCGACAAGGCCCTCGCCGCAGGGCTGCGTTGCAGGCCCGTCCAGGAGACGGTCGCCGACACCTGGCAGTGGCTCCAGTCGATAGGCGGACGGGCACCGCAGCGTCCTGACCGTCCAGTGGTGGGTCTGGCTCCCGACAAGGAGGCCGAGACGCTGCGCTCAGGGGAGATGGGTGGAGATCCGGGTGAGGAGGGCGCGGAGTAGGGCCAGTTCCTCGCGGCCCACCGCGTCCTGGACCCGGGCCCACTCCGCCTCGACGGCGGCGGTCAGGCGGGTGACCTCCTCCTGGCCGCGTTCGGACAGGAACACGAGGATCCTGCGGCGGTCCTCCTCGTCCGGGCGGCGGTAGACCAGGCCGGCGGACACCAGGCGGTCGACCACCTTGGTGAGCGTGGGAGCGGGCAGCAGGGCGTGCTCGGCGATCTCGGTCATCGGATGCCCGGAACCGTCGGACAGCAGGGAGGTGACGCGCCACTCCTCCACGGTCGAGCCGGCGGTCTTGAGGGCGGCGCCGAGCCGGGCGGTGATGTCGCGCTCGACGCGCGCCAGCACCCGCGGGAGGTCCAGCTCGTGCTGCGGAACACCTGTCGTAGTCATCGCAACAACCAAGATTACCGCCTCGTAGAAAGTATTTTCGGCCGCCCATGGGCTACCGTCCCGGATATGGACGACCTGAACGTCGCCCTGGTGGTGCCGTTGCAGGGGCCCGCGGGACTCTTCGGGCCCTCCGCCGAGCTGTGCGCTCGATTGGCACAGGAAGAAATCAATGCCGAGGGCGGCGTGCTCGGCCGCCGGCTGCGGCTGGTCCTCGTGGACGGGGGCGCACCGCCGCCGGTGGTCGCCGACCGGGTCGGGTCGCTGGTCGGCTCGGGCGCCGTGCACGCGGTCACCGGCTGGCACATCTCGGCCGTCCGGCAGTGCCTCGCGCCGCGCCTCGCCGGGCGCGTCCCGTACGTCTACACCGCGCTGTACGAGGGCGGCGAGCGCTCTCCGGGGGTGTTCCTCACCGGGGAGACGCCCGACGGGCAGCTGCGGCCGGCGCTGCGGCGGCTCGCCGCGGAGTTCGGCATCAGGCGCTGGACGGTCATCGGCGACGACTACGTCTGGCCGCGCGTCTCGGCGCACGCCGTCCGGTCGTACCTGGCGGAGCAGGGCGCGGTGCTGTGCGACGAGATCTTCGTCCGCCTCGGCACGCAGGACTTCAGCGGCCCGCTGCGTCGGATCGACGCGAGCGGCTGCGAGGGCGTCCTCATGCTGCTGGTCGGCGACGACGCGGTGGCGTTCAACCGGGCGTTCGGCGCGGCGGGGCTGCCGCACCTGCGGTTCAGCCCGCTGATGGACGAGAACATGCTGCTCGCGTCGGGCGTGGAGGGCACGCGCGGGCTGTACGCGGCGGCGGGGTTCTTCGAGACGCTCCCGACCGGGGACGGCCTGGACTTCGGCGGCCGCTACCACCGCCGGTTCGGCGCGCAGGCGCCGCCGCTCAACAGCATGGGGGAGTCCTGCTACGAGGGGGTGCGGCTGCTCGGCGAGCTGTTCCGGCGCAGCGGCGAGCCGGACGTGCGCCGCATGAGCGCGGTCGCCGAGGGCATCGGCTACGACGGGCCGCGCGGGCCCGTCGAGGTGCGGGACCGGCACCTGCGGCAGCGGGTGTTCCTCGCCGCCGCCGACGGGCTGGAGTTCGACGTGCTGTGCCAGCTCACCCCTTGACCATTAGTTCATTTCAAAATAGTTTCTACAGAAAATAAGGGGGTTTTCATGGCGGCGACCTACGACCTCGGCGACTTCACCCTGCAGGGCGGCGCGACCCTGCGCGGAGCACAGCTCACCTACGAGACCTACGGCGACCTGGCGGCCGACAAGGGCAACGCCATCGTCTACCCCACCTGGTACTCCGGCCGGCACCAGGACAACGAGTGGCTCATCGGCGAGGGCATGGCGCTGGACCCGGCCCGCTACTTCATCATCGTGCCGAACATGCTGGGCAACGGGCTGTCCAGCTCGCCCAGCAACACACCGCCGCCCTACGACCGCGCCCGCTTCCCGCACGTCACCATGTACGACAACGTCGAAGCGCAGCACCGGCTCGTCACCGAACACTTCGGCATCGAGCGGCTGCCGCTGGTCACGGGCTGGTCCATGGGCGCGGGCCAGACCTACCAGTGGGCCGTCAGCCATCCCGAGATGGTCGAGCGGATCGCCCCCTTCTGCGGATCGTCCCGCACCAGCTACCACAACCAGGTCTTCCTGGAGGGCGTGAAGGCCGCGCTCACGGCCGACGCCGCGTTCGCCGAAGGCTGGTACACCTCTCCCCCTACGCGAGGGCTGCGCGCCGCCGCGCGCGTGTACGCGGGCTGGGGCTTCTCCCAGGCGTTCTACTGGGACCGCCTGTACGAGCGTCTCGGCTACAGCTCTCTCGAAGACTTCCTCGTCGGTTTCTGGGAGGGCTTCTTCCTGGACGACCGCGACGCCAACAACCTGCTGACCATGCTCTGGACGTGGCAGAACGCCGACGTCGGCCGCACACCCGGCTTCGACGGCGACACCAAGGCCGCGCTCGCGTCCATCAAGGCGCGGGCCCTCGTCATGCCCGCCGAGAAGGACCTGTACTTCCCGCCCGAGGACGAGGCGTGGGCCGTCCAGCACATCCCGGGCGCGGAGCTCCGCGTCATCCCCGGCGTGTGGGGGCACTTCGCCGGCCACGGCAGCAACCCCGAGGACACCGCCTTCATCGACGCCGCCCTGAAGGAACTTCTGGCCGCGTGACCGCCGCCTGACCGCCGCTCGCCGTCCGACCCGTGCGCGCCGCCTGACCAGCGCGGGGGCCGGCCGGCGGGATCCGGCCGCACACCCATTGACTATTACTTCACATCCGAATAGTTTCTGTGGGAAGTAATTCGTGCGGCTGGAGGCCCGTCATGGTGATCTATCAGTACCGCTGCGCCCGGTGCGGACCCTTCGACCTCGCGCTGCCGATGGGCGGCGCACGCCCCGAGAACCCGTGCGCGGACTGCGGCGGCACCGCCCGCCGCGTCTACACCGCCCCGGCGCTCACCCGGCCCGGCGCGCCGCTGACCCGGGCGCTGGACGCCCAGGAGGCCAGCAGGCACGAGCCGAAGATCGTCTCGGCGCCGCCGCCGGGGCGCCCCCGTCC
>NZ_VCKZ01000607.1 GCF_005889745.1 Actinomadura geliboluensis | reverse complement strand
GCGTACGAGATCGCAAAGGAACGGAACCCGGCCCGCCGGGCCGGGCGGGCGGGGAAAGGGGAAGAGCGGGGGGCGCGCGTGCGTTAAAGTGCAGACGAGCAGTCACGCGGCAGGCGCTGATGGGGACACCTGCCGCCGCAAGCGGCCATGAGCGACCCGGGGACGGTGCGAGCCCGGGGGAGCGCGCGGCGGTCTGATCACCCCGGAGCCGCCGGAAGAAACGCCCCGGCCCCCGGCCGCGGGCGCGGTAGACCCGGCAGCCGAGACGCTGAACGAAGCGGGCCGCGCCGTACGGGCGCGGTCAAGGAGGGTGGTACCGCGGGGCCGCGCGCCTCGTCCCTCCGGTCAACGTGTCCACGTCGATCCGGAGGTCCGCCACCGTGAGCCGAGCCTTTCGGCCGCTGCCCGCGCAGGTCGATCTGCCCGCCCTTGAGCGGGACATGCTGCGCCGCTGGCAGGAGAACAAGGTCTTCGAGCGGTCGCTCGAGCGCACCGCGTCCGGCGAGCCCTGGGTGTTCTACGAGGGCCCGCCGACCGCCAACGGCATGCCGGGCGTCCACCACGTCGAGGCCCGCGTGTTCAAGGACGTCTTCCCGCGCTTCAAGACCATGAAGGGCCGCCACGTCCCCCGCAAGGCCGGCTGGGACTGCCACGGCCTGCCGGTGGAGGTGGCCGTCGAGAAGGAGCTCGGCCTCACCGGCAAGAAGGACATCGAGGAGTACGGCGTCGCGGAGTTCAACGCCCGCTGCCGCGAGTCGGTCCTGCGCCATGTGGACGCGTTCGAAGAGATGACCGAGCGCATGGGCTACTGGGTCAACACCGACCAGGCGTACCGGACGATGGACCCCGAGTACGTCGAGGCCGTCTGGTGGTCGCTGAAGCAGGTGTTCGACAAGGGCCTGCTGTTCCGCGACTTCCGCATCACCCCGTACTGCCCGCGCTGCGGGACGGGCCTGTCCGACCACGAGCTCGGGCAGCCGGGCGGGTACGAGACGGTGTCCAGCCCGTCGGTGTACGTGCGGATGCCGGTCACGTCCGGGCCGCTCGCCGAGATGGGCGCCTCGCTGCTCATCTGGACGACGACCCCGTGGACCCTGGTGTCCAACACCGCCGTCGCCGTCCACCCCGACGTCACCTACGTCGCGGCCCGTCCGGCGGGGTCGGACGAGGTGCTCGTCGTCGCCGAGCCCCTGGTCGACCAGGTCCTCGGCGAGGGCGCCGAGCGGCTCGCCGCCTACCAGGGCACCGAGCTCGAGCGGACGACCTACCAGCGCCCCTTCGACCTGGTCGACATCCCGGACGCGCACTACGTCGTCCTGGGCGACTACGTCACCGTGGAGGACGGCACCGGGCTGGTCCACCAGGCGCCCGCGTTCGGCGGCGACGACATGACCGTCTGCAAGCGGTACGGCATGCCGATCGTCAACCCGATCGGCCCTGACGGCCGCTTCCTGCGTGAGGTGCCCCTCGTCGGCAACAAGTTCTTCAAGGACGCCGACGAGCCGCTCACCGACGACCTGCGCGCGCGCGGGCTGCTGTTCCGCGGCGGGCACTTCGACCACAGCTACCCGCACTGCTGGCGCTGCCACACGCCGCTGCTCTACTACGCGCTCCCGGCCTGGTACATCCGCACCACGCAGATCAAGGACCGGCTGCTGGAGGAGAACGAGAAGACCAACTGGTACCCCGAGACGGTCAAGCACGGCCGGTACGGGGAATGGCTGCGCAACAACGTCGACTGGTCGCTGTCGCGGAGCCGCTACTGGGGCACGCCCCTCCCCCTGTGGGTCTGCGGCGGCGACGAGGACCACGTCACCTGCGTCGGGTCGCTCAAGGAACTCGGCGAGCTGGCCGGGCGCGACCTGTCCGCGCTCGACCCGCACCGGCCCTACGTGGACGACGTCGCGTTCCCGTGCCCGCGGTGCGGCACGGAGGCGCGCCGCGTCCCCGACGTCATCGACGCCTGGTACGACTCGGGGTCGATGCCGTTCGCGCAGTGGGGCGCCCCCTACCGCAACAACGACGTCTTCGAGAACGCCTACCCGGCCCAGTACATCTGCGAGGCCCAGGACCAGACCCGCGGCTGGTTCTACTCCCTCATGGCCGTCGGGACGCTGGTGTTCGACCGGTCGTCCTACGAGAACGTCGTGTGCCTCGGCCTGATCCTCGCCGAGGACGGCCGCAAGATGAGCAAGCACCTCGGCAACGTCCTGCGGCCCATCCCGCTGATGGACCAGCACGGCGCCGACGCGGTGCGCTGGTTCATGGCCGCGAGCGGGCTGCCCTGGGCGTCCCGCCGCGTCGGGCACGGCGCCCTGGAGGAGATCGTCCGCAAGGTCCTCCTCACGTACTGGAACACCGCGTCGTTCTTCGTCCTGTACGCCAACGCCGCCGAGTCGCAGGGCCGCGCCTGGACGCCGGACCAGATGGCGGAGGCCCCGGCCCCGGCCGACCGCCCGCTGCTGGACCGCTGGGCGCTCGCCGAGCTGCACCGCACCGTCCGCGAGGTCGACACCGCGCTGGAGGAGTTCGACACCGCGCGCGCGGGGCGCCGCATCTCCCAGTTCGTCGACGACCTGTCCAACTGGTACGTGCGGCGGTCCCGGCGGCGCTTCTGGGAGGGCCCGCAGAGCCCGGAGGGCGCGGCCGCGTTCGCCACCCTCTACGAGTGCCTGGAGACCCTCACCCGGCTGATGGCGCCGATCGTCCCGTTCATCACCGACCACGTGTGGGACGTCATCCGGCCCGAGGGCGGCCCCGAGTCGGTGCACCTGGCCGACTGGCCGGCCGTCGACGAGAGCCTCCTCGACGAGGCCCTGACCGCGCAGATGGCGCTCGTCCGGCGGCTGGTGGAGCTCGGCCGCTCCGCGCGGGCCGCGAGCGGCGTCCGGACCCGCCAGCCCCTCGGCCGCGCCCTCGTCGGCGCCCCCGGCTGGTCCGCGCTGCCCGAGCAGCTGCGCGCGCAGATCTCCGAGGAGCTGAACGTCCTCGGCTTCGAGGAGCTGTCGTCCATCGGCGGCGACCTCGTCGAGTACGAGGTGAAGCCGAACTTCCGGGAGCTGGGCAAGCGCTACGCCAAGGACACCCCGAAGGTCGCCAAGGCGATCACCTCCGCCGGCGCCGCGGAGCTCGTGGCGGCGCTCCGCGCGGGCACGGCGCAGGTCGAGGCCGCCGACCTCGGCACGGTGCCGCTGACGGCGGACGACGTGATCGTCACCGAGCGGCCGCGCAGCGGCTGGGCGGTGGAGAGCGCCGCCGGCGAGACCGTCGCGCTCGACCTCACCGTCACGCCCGAGCTGCGCCGCGCCGGCCTGGTGCGGGAGGCCGTCCGGCTCGTCCAGGAGGGCCGCAAGGCCGCCGGGCTGGAGGTCACCGACCGCATCGAGCTGTGGTGGGAGGCGACCGGCACCGACCTCGCCGAGGCGCTGCGCGCCCACTCCGGTGAGGTGGCCGCCGAGGTCCTCGCGACCGCGGTGTCCGAGGGCCGTCCCGCGGACGTCCCCGCGAACCGGGACGAGGAGCTCGGCCTGACCTACTACCTCCGCCGGGCGTGACCGGCACTCGCAGGGCATGAGGGCTCCGCCGCGTCCGGATCCGGGCGCGGCGGAGAACTTTCCGCGATGGGGTTCATCGCGACACATCGCGTTTGCGATGATGGTTCCGTGAATCTTCCCGAGCAGCCTTCCGGCTCCGAACCTCCGGCCGCCCCGTCACCCGCGAGCATGCGCGCGTCCGACGCCGACCGCGACGAGGTGGCCGACCGCCTGCGCGAGGCCCTGGCGGAGGGGCGCATCACGCCGGAGGAGCACGCCGAGCGCATCGACGCCGTCTACAAGGCCAAGACGTACGCCGAGCTGGCGCCCGTCCTCAGCGACCTGCCGGACGAGCAGCCCCCTGTCTCTTATACACCATTGATGCTGCC
>NZ_VCKZ01000606.1 GCF_005889745.1 Actinomadura geliboluensis | reverse complement strand
AAGAGGTGCCAGCAGCGTCCAGAAGATGGTCCAACTCTTCGACGTCGCCCCTATCGACAGCCGCTGCCCGCGCGTCACATCCCCCACCGCCCCTTCTCACCTTTGGGGATGGGACGCAGCAAGGCACTACAAGGTTCATCGACGATGGCAGCGCGAGAACTGAGCCGCCTAGCGCCCGACCGCCGCCCCTCTCCGTTTCCGCGCATACGGCCAGCGTTGGGCCGGCGAGCCTGGCGGCGGTTAGGAGTCGGACGGTGTCGGGGCTGGGGTGACGCGCCATGCGTTGGTGGGTGGGCCCGGTTATCGTCGCTCTGGAACGACTTTCCGTCCTCCCCGCGTCGGACGGAGGAAAACGCCGTCGCCCCGGAGGACGTCGATGCCCCTTGAACCGCGTTTCCGGCGGGTCGCCGCTCTGCACCGGCCGTTCGTGGACAGAGAAGCGGTGATGGCCGCGTTCGCCGACGTGTTACTGGTTCCGCACGGTTCGCCCTGCGTGTTCAACCTGGTCGGAGTCGGCGGCATCGGCAAATCCCGGCTGCTGCAGGAACTCGGGCAGCGCAGCGCTGAGACCCACCGGACCGCGACGATCGACCTTCAGGTTCCCGCGATGCGGCAGCAGGAGGACGCCCTCGCGGTCCTGCGCGTCGAGCTCGGCCGCCAGGGCATCCGCTTCGACCGCTTCGACATCGCCTATGCCGTCCTCTGGCAGCGCCTCCACCCGCACCTGCGCCTGTCTCCCAAAGAGCTTCCGTTCGTGGACGAGAGCGAAGCGCTGTCCCAGGTCATCGACGGCGCGGCCGGCGTGCCGGTGTTCGGCACCGGTGTCGGGTTGCTGCGCCTGCTGGGCAAGGCGACCAGCGGGATGCGGCAGCGGCAGCGGATCAAGTCCGACGACACGCTCAGCCAGCTGGACGATCTCACCAACGCCGAACTCGCCGACGCCGTCACCTACCTGTTCGCCGAGGATTTGCGCGATGGTTCCGACCGCCCTTACGTCATCTTCGTGGACGCCTACGAGGCGCTCGTCCCCGCATCCGCGCGCTCCGGCCGGGCCGCGGCCCAGGACGTCTGGCTCCGCGACCTGATCGCCCAACTCGACAAGGGGGCGGTCGTGGTGGCCAGCCGTGAACCGCTCGCGTGGGCCCGGCAGGACCCCGCCTGGGCCGACGTCATCCGCCACCAGCGTGTGGACGGCTTGCCGATGGCGGCACGCCTGCAACTCCTGACCGAGGGCGGCATCACCGACGACGCCGCGCGCCAGGCGATCGCCACCGCTAGTCAGGGCCTACCGTTCTACCTCCACCTGGCCGTGGACACGCGCACGACGGCCCGGCAGGCGGCGGCCGTCTCCTCCGAGGAGATCCTGCAGCGCTTCCTGGCCCACGTCGCGCCCGACGAGATCCGCACGCTCGAACTGCTGAGCGTCGCCCGGATCTTCGACTACGAGATCTTCCAGACGCTGGCGGACGCGTTCGACCTGCCCCGGCACCGCATGGCCTGGGAGTCGCTCACCGCCTACTCCTTCGTGTATCCGGCGGGTGTCCACGGCCGCCGCCTCCACCAGCTCATGCGCGCGGCACTGCACCGGCGGCTCTCCCACGGGACGGCTCGGGACGTGCAGGCCGTCCTGCAGAAAGTGTGGGACGCTCGCGCCGCCGAAGCCCACGCGGCGGAGAACGGTGTCGCGACTCGGGCCCGTGCCGTCCGGGAGGCGGCGTACTGCGGCCTTCATGCGGGTGCGCTGCGCGGCGAAGACGTCCTGGCCTACGCCGACCGGGCCATGACGTACGGCGGGAAACAGGGCGTGGACGGCATCGCTCAGGACCTGCGCGAACACCTCGACTCGGGCGGCGACGCCGATCTCGCCCAGACGGCCCGCTGTCTCGAAGCCGAGGCGGCCGTCCTCCTCGGGGACGCCGAGACCGCCACCCGCCTCACCCCGTCCATCGACTGGCCCTTGGACGACGTCCCCGGCGCACGCCTCGCCCTCGCGGGCGCGCACGGCCGCCGCATCGCCGGAGCGACCGGCGAAGCGCAGCGCCTCTTCCGCCAGGTCTGGGACCACCACTCCGGCCCCGTCCGGCTGCGGGCCGGCTTCTGCATGGCGGATCTCGACATGTGCCAGGGCCGGTTCGGCGACGCGCTGTCGATCACGCAGCAGATCCTTGCCGAGGCCCCTGACGACGACCTCGTGCTGCGCGGCGACGTGGTCCGCCTCCAGCACCTCGGCTACCGCTTCGGTTTCGACCTCGACACGTCCGCGCGGTCCTTGGAGACCGCCGCCGCGCTCTACACGCAGGCCGGCGCCATCATCGGTCAGGCGGACATCAAGACCAACCGGGCGGAACTCCTCGCCTGGACCGATCCCGCCCGTGCCATCGACGCCGCCGCCGACGCTCTCGACGCGCAGACCGACCTGGGCGCCCACCACGAGATCGGTAAGGCGTTCACCGCGCTGGCCATCGCACAGGTCCGCCTCGGGCAGTACGCCCCGGCGGCGGCATCGTTCCAGGCGGCGACCGATGCCCTGGAACGGGCGCGCTACCGATCCGGCCGGGCCCGCGCGGAGCTCTTCCGCGCCTTCCTCCACGCCAGGACGGGCGACGCGTCCGCCGCCGTGGCGTCCGCCCGCTGGGCCGTCGCCGAACTGGTCGCCGCCGAGGTGTACCCCACGCTCCTCATGGTCGCCGGGCACCTCCTGGACGCCCTCGACGCCGCCGACGAGCACACGACGGCGATCACCGCCCGGGCCCGCGACCAGATCAGCCCACCGAACCTGCTGCCATTCTTGGACGACCAGGCGCGCGCACTCGTGACGGCCATGCTGGAGGACGGATGAACTGGCGGAGCCTGTACGAGCGCGCCCGCGCGCACGGCGAATCCGCGGCCGGCTACTACAACGACAACATCCGCGTCGACACCCCCGACGGCCCGGTCATCGTCCGGATACCGATCCACGGCGCCGACATGATGGACCTGCGGCCCTGGCGGGAGGACCGCGTCCTCGCCGCCATCGCCGCGCACGTGCGCGACGCCCCCCGCCTGCTTCACTCCTCTGACGACCCACCGTTCCAGATCCACGAGTTCATCACCGGAGACGTCCTCAACGATGTGGCGCCGCGGGGCGTCGCCGTCCCGCCCCACGTGGTGGACGACGTCGTGAGCCTCTTCGCCCAGCTCACCAACGTCCCTCGGCTCCCCTGCGTCCCTGCCGGCTGGCCGGCCGACAGCGACACGACCGCCTTTGCGCGCCTCCTCTCCGACCTGACGCAGCGCGTCTACGACACCTTCAGCGCCGAGTACGCCGAGCTCTTCACCGCCCTTGCGATCCCCGCCGATCCCCTCGCACCGGTGGACGATCTGTGGCGCGGCCTCACTCCGCGACCCTTCACCTGCGTCCATGCCGACGTCCATCGCCGCAACGTGATCGTCGGTAACGGCAAGACCACGTTCCTCGACTGGGAGCTCGCCCTCTGGGGCGACCCCGTGTACGACCTCGCCGTGCACATCCACAAGATGGGCTACCTGCCCGACGAGCAGGACGCCCTCATCGCCCGCTGGCAGGCCGCCATGCCGTCCGACCACACCACGGGCTGGCGGCGGGACCTGGACGCCTACCTGACGCACGAACGCATCAAGTCGGCCATCGTCGACTCCGTCCGCTATTCGCAGCTCTTCGCCGCCGGTGGCCCCTATCCCTATCCGGAGCAGCAGCTCATCGGCTCGCTGGTCGCCAAGCTCGACGCCGCTCGTCCCTACTGGCACATCGCTGCCCCGGCCGATCCCCGGAGCGTTGGGGAGGCCCTGCGCGTCCGCTGAGCCGCTCTCGGCCCGCAGGGCCTTCCCGGGATGTCGGTAGGTGGGGCGTTAGTCGGTTGGGGGGAGGGCTACTTGGATTTGGGTTGTGGTGCCGGTGGCTACGAAG
>NZ_VCKZ01000605.1 GCF_005889745.1 Actinomadura geliboluensis | reverse complement strand
CGGGGCCGGGGGTGGCGGCGGGGTTGCACCTACCTGGCCACCGGGAGACCTGCACTCCGCGCGGCGGCGTGGGTACAACGAGACCGTGACATCACATGAGCCTTCCTCGACGGCGGTGTTCTGGCCGCGCTGCTCGGCGGTCCACGGGTGCAGCGGGCGGGCCGCCGGCCCGCGCGGCGGGTGCGCCGCCCACCTGCGGCCCCGCGAGTTCGAGGAGTTCATGGGCACGCTGCGGCCGGGCGCCGACCTGGACCTGCGCGGCGTGACCGTCCCCGCGTGGCTCCTCGACGCCGTGCTGGACGCCGTCACCGGCCCGGACGGCCGCCCGCACCTCGGCCGGACCCGCTTCGACGGCGCCGTGCTCCCGTCCGACGCGGTGCTGCGCGGCGCCTGCGTGGAGGGCGACAGCTCGTTCGACGGCGCCTGCTTCCTCGGCGGCGTCTCGTTCTACGACGCGCGGTTCTTCGGCAACGTCTCGTTCCGGGGCGCGCGGTTCGGCCGCAACGCCTCCTTCCACGCGGCGCGCTTCCACCGGTACGCCTCGTTCGAGGAGGCCGTGTTCACCTGCGACGCCGTGTTCGGGGAGGCGCGCTGGCACGCCGACGCCTCGTTCCGGCGGGCGGTGTTCATGGGCGCGGCCTGCTTCGACCGCGCGCTGTTCGGCCGGGACGCGGCGATGCAGGCGGCCTGCTTCGGCGGCCCCGTCTCGTTCAAGCGGGTCCAGGTGTCGCGGCACGCCCGCTTCGAGCGGACCCGGTTCCGGCAGGGCGTCTGGCTCGGCCCGCTCACCGCCGCCGGCCGGATCGCGCTGTCGGACGCGACCGTGCACGGCCGGCTGCGGGTCCACGCGGCGGCCCGGCAGGTCACGGCGCGCGGCGTCACCGTGCACGGGGAGGCGGGGTTCCGGCTGCGGCACGCCGAACTCGACCTGGAGGACGCGGTGTTCGAGGGCCCGGCGGGCGTCGAGGCGCTGGCCCATCCGATCCAGGGGCTCGCGGAGCCGCCTTCGGCGGGCCCGGCGGCGGTCCGGGTCGTCTCGCTGCGCCGGGTGGACGCGGCCCGGCTGCGCCTCGCCGGCGTCGACCTGAGCGGCTGCGGGTTCCTCGGGCTGCGGCACCCGGACACGCTGGCGCTCGCGGGCGACTGCGCGTTCGCGACCGTCCCGCACCACCGCCCGCACCTGCCCTGGCACCCGCACGGGCGCGGCGCGCACGGCGGGCGGGCCGTGCTCGCCGAGGACCTCGCGCTCGGCTCCGCCGGCACCGCCGCCGACGACGACCGGCTGCGGACGCTGTACCTGGAGCTGGCCCGCGCCAGCGCCGCCGCCGACCGGGGCCGGCTGGCCCGGGACTTCCGGTACGGGGCGCTGGAGATGCGGCGGCGCGGCGAGCGCGACCCGCTGCGCCGCTGGGGGCTGCACCTGCTCTGGATCACCTGCGGCTACGGGCTCCGGGCGGGCCGCGTCGTCGCCTGGCTCGCGGTGATCGTGGCGCTGCTGTGCTTCGGCGCGTCCGTCCTGTACCACGACGGCCGCGCGGAGACCGCCCACAGCGCGCACTCGAACGGCCACGGCACTTGATCCAGCGCGCACCTGACCCGGCGCGCACCTGACCGGCTGCGGCAACCGACCGGCCGCGGCCGGTCGGACGGCTGCCGGAAAAGTGGGCAAGACATGCGGAAATACCGTGTGATCAGGGGGAACCGCGGGCATGATCGGAGTGTCTGATACTTCGGTGACATCCCCGAGTTCGACTGTCGTTCATCTTGGTCGGGAAAGATCACGGTATGACCGTCTATCCAGGACAGCTCCCCCCACCGGACGAAGCGCTGCCGGACGACCGCTTCCTCGACCGGGAGGAGAGCTGGCTGAGATTCAACCAGCGCGTCCTGGAGCTCGCCGAGGATCCGGCCCTGCCGCTGCTGGAGCGCGTCCGCTTCCTGGCGATCTTCGCCAGCAACCTGGACGAGTTCTTCATGGTGCGGGTCGCCGGCCTCGCCCGCCGGATGGCGACCGGGCTCGCCGTCCAGTCCGCGAGCGGCCGGCAGCCCCGCGAGGTGCTGGAGCGCACCGGCGAGGTCGCGCACGAGCTGATGCGCCGGCACGCGGCCAGCTTCCGGGACGGGATCCGCCCCGCGCTCGGCGACGAGGGCATCGACATCCTGCGCTGGGACGAGCTGGCCGAGACCGAGCAGGAGCGGCTGCGCCGGCTGTTCCGCGACCGGATCTACCCGGTGCTCACCCCGCTGGTGGTCGACTCCGCGCACCCCTTCCCCTACATCTCGGGCCTGTCGCTGAACCTCGCGGTGATCGTCCGCGATCCGGAGACCGACGCGACGATGTTCGCCCGGGTCAAGGTGCCGCCGCTGCTGCCGCGCTTCATCGAGGCGTCCCCGGACCGGTTCACGCCGCTGGAGGACGTGATCGCCGCGCACCTCGGGCAGCTGTTCGTCGGGATGGAGGTCGTCGAGCACCACGCGTTCCGCGTCACCCGCAACCAGGACCTGGAGATCGACGACGACATCAGCGAGGGCCTCCTGCAGGCGCTGGAGCGCGAGCTGCTGCGCCGCCGGTTCGGCCCGGTCGTGCGGCTGGAGGTGGAGGAGTCGATCTCCGCGGGCGTGCTGGAGCTGCTCACCTCCGAGCTGGCGGTGGACGAGGGCCAAATCTACCGCGTCGGCGGGCCGCTCGACCTCGGCGGCCTCGCGGCCATCGCCGACCTCGACCGCCCGGAGCTGAAGTACCCCCCTTTCGTCCCGTCGAAGGAGGCGCTGCCGGAGGACGCGAGCATCTTCGGCGCCATCCGTGAGCGGGACGTGCTCGTCCACCACCCCTACGACTCGTTCACCACGACCGTCCAGCGGCTGATCGAGGACGCGGCGGCCGACCCGCGCGTCCTCGCGATCAAGCAGACGCTGTACCGGACGAGCGGCGACTCCCCGATCGTGGACGCGCTGATGAGCGCCGCCGAGGCGGGCAAGCAGGTCGTGGTCGTCGTCGAGCTGAAGGCCCGGTTTGACGAGCGCGCCAACATCGCGTGGGCGCGCAAGCTGGAGACGGCCGGCTGCCACGTCGTGTACGGGTTCGTCGGGCTGAAGACGCACTGCAAGCTCGCGCTGATCGTCCGGCAGGACGACGAGGGCCAGCTGCGCCGCTACTGCCACATCGGCACCGGCAACTACCACCCGAAGACCGCCCGCCTCTACGAGGACTTCGGGCTGCTCACCGCCGACCCCGAGGTCGGCGAGGACGTCAGCGCCCTGTTCAACCACCTGACCGGCTACTCGCGGCAGAGCTCCTACCACCGGCTGCTCGTCGCGCCGAACAGCCTGCGGTCGGGGCTGGTCCAGCGGATCGAGCACGAGATCGACAACCGCCGGGCCGGGCATCCCGCCCGGGTCCGGATCAAGTGCAACTCGCTGGTGGACGAGGTGATCATCGACGCGCTGTACCGGGCGTCGCGGGCCGGGGTGCCGGTGGACGTCTGGGTGCGCGGGATCTGCGCGCTGCGTCCCGGCGTGCCCGGCCTGTCGGACATGATCCGGGTGCGCAGCGTGCTCGGCCGGTTCCTGGAGCACTCCCGCGTGTTCGCGTTCGAGAACGGCGGGGAGCCCGAGGTGTGGATCGGCAGCGCCGACCTCATGCACCGCAACCTGGACCGCCGCGTCGAGGCGCTCGTCACCGTCACCGACCGGGCGCAGCGCGACGACCTGCTCGCCCTGCTCGACCGCGCCATGGAGCCCGGCACCCACGCGTGGGCGCTGGACGGCGACGGCACCTGGACGCGCGGCCGGGCCCGGCCCGGCGAGACGCTCCTGGACATCCAGACCCACCTGGTCAAGAGCCGCCGGTGGAGGACGGTCGATGGCTGAGGTCATCCACGCCGCCGGGGCGGTGCTGTGGCGGGACCTGGCCTTGAAACCCGCTC
>NZ_VCKZ01000104.1 GCF_005889745.1 Actinomadura geliboluensis | reverse complement strand
GCCCCGCGGCGTGCGGGACGATCGGCAGCCGGATCGTCAGCCCGAGCGAGACGGCCGGGCAGCCGAGCCCGATCACCCGCGAGGTGATCTTCTCGGCCGCGGCCGGGTCGAGCGCGGGCAGCAGTTCGGCGAGCCGGCCGGCGAGCGAGCCCGCGACGGCGTCGGCGCCGTCCCCGGACGGGCCGGCGAGGGCGGGCTCGACGCGGAGCAGCCGGGCGGCCGGGCGGCGGACCGGGACCGGCCCGTCCGGCGGGGAGAGCAGCCGGTCGCCGATGGTGATGCCGATCCCGTCGCGGCGGAGCCGGCGCAGGTCGGCGGCGAGCGCCAGCACGCTGACGCCGCGTTCGCCGGGGGCCCGGTCGATGGGGTAGACCCACCACGCGATCTCGGCGGGCTCGCCGGTGTCGACCCGCGGCAGGGTGCAGGAGCCGCACCAGACGTGTCCGAAGGTCTCCGGTTCGAAGGCGCCGCGGTGCTCGGGCGGCAGCCGCAGCAGCGCCGCGGGCGGCCGGCCCAGGGCGCGCGGCGGCCCGACCCCGAAGAGTTCGGCGGCCGTGTCGTCCCAGTGGCTGATGTGGCCGTGCTCGTCGAGCGTGATGGCGGCCATCTTGGTCACTCCCAGCAGGTCGGCGATGACCATGCTGTCCCCCTTCCGGGCGCAGGACGCCCGAAGTCCCCGGCAACGCCTGGTAAAGGGGACGTTACCTGCTGTAAGGCAGGCGCGCTGCGACTCCGCCGAAAATGGTTCGGATAAGGGCCCACCCGCCTGCGGGCGGGTGCGGACGGGCCCCAATTGCGCGGCGAACGCGATCAGAGGCCGCGCGGGAACGGCGAGCACACGGGGGGCGCGGCCGCCAAGGCGCCCGCGCGGACCGGAGGTGGCCAGGACGACGGAATGCACCACCCGGGGTTATTCAGTGGCCAAATGCGGGCTTAGGCAACTATTGCCCCATTGACACCCTTTGCCCTCCGGCAGACGATCGCGCAACCCCCCGTTGTGATCCCTGCCAGGAGGCGCAATGCCGCGCACATCGGTCCGGCATCGAAGACTCACGCCCATCGCCGCCACGGCCGCGCTGCTGATCGGAGCGCTCGTCGCGGCGCCCGCGAACGCGGCGCCGGGGCCGGCCGCGTCCGGCCCCGCCGTGGGCGTCTACACCGCGGAGCTGACCCCCGACCAGGTGAAGGTCCTGAACGGCTCCGCCCTCGACCGGGAGGACGTCGGCTTCTCCAAGAGCGCGCAGAAGGACCGCGTGCACGTCGAGGTCGTCATGAGCGGCACCGAAGCCGCCGCGCTCAACGCGCGGGGTCTCGGCCTCACCGCCGTGAAGGGCGCCCGCCCGCGCGCGAAGGCCGCCGCCCAGAACGTCTTCCGCCCCTACAGCGGGCCCGGCAACCTCCGCGAGGAACTGCTCAAGGTCGCGGCCGACCACCCGTCCATCGCGAAGGCCGTGGACATCGGCACGTCCGTCAAGGGGCAGCCGATCACCGCCGTGCGGGTCGCCGGCAAGGAGCGGCGGGGGCAGCACAAGCGGCCCGTCGTCGTCTACCAGGCCGCCCAGCACGCCCGCGAGTGGATCACCCCGGAGATGGTCCGCCGGCTGCTGCACCACTACGTCGGCGGGTACGGGACGGACGCCGCGCTCACCAAGGTCATCGACACCACGGAGCTGTGGTTCATCCCGGTCGTCAACGTCGACGGCTACGACCTGACGTTCCAGGACGGCTTCCGGCTGTGGCGCAAGAACGTCCGCGACAACAACGGCGACGGCCAGATCACCGGCGCGGACGGCATCGACCTGAACCGGAACTTCCCCTACAAGTGGGGCTACGACAACGAGGGCTCCTCGGACCTGCCGTCCAGCCAGACCTACCGCGGCAGGTCGCCGGCGTCCGAGCCCGAGACGCAGGCGCAGCTGACCCTCTACAAGCGCGTCCGCCCCACCTACCTGATCAACTACCACTCGGCGGCGCAGCTGCTGCTGCACGGCGTGGGCTGGCAGGCCCTCACCCGCAGCCCGGACGACGCGATCCACGACGCGCTGCTCGGCGACATCGACCACCCCGCCGTCCCCGGCTACACGCCCGAGCTGGGCGCGCAGCTCTACACGACCAACGGCGACACCGACGGCCAGGTCGACAACCGGTACGGCACGCTCTCGATCACGCCCGAGATGGCGACCTGCACGACGGCCGCCAACGAGGACCCGGACGACGCCTGGGAGCCCGGCGACTGCGGCAGCGACTTCGAGTTCCCGGACGACGAGGCGCTGATCGAGCGCGAGTTCCGGAAGAACCTGCCGTTCGCGCTGTCGATCGGCACGTCCGCGCACACCCCCGACGAGCCGGTGTCGTCCGTGGGACGCACCGCGCCCGACTTCGAGACCGACGCGTTCGGCACGTCCTACGGGACGTCGCAGGAGGTCGCGTCCGTGATCCGCAGGTCGCTGCGCGGCAAGGAGCTGCGCTACCGGGTCAACGGCGGCCGGGTACAGCGCGGGAACGTGCGCGAGTGGCGCGGCGGCGAGCGGTTCGGCCACGACAACAAGGTCTACTACGCCGAGTACCGCGGCGAGATCAAGCGGCAGCGGCCCGGCGACCGGGTCGAGGTGTGGTTCACCGGCAGGAAGGGCCACAGGCAGGTGGAGAGCAAGCACTTCACCTACACCGTCCGCGATCAGAACAGAGCGGACGTCCTGATCGTCGCGGACGAGGACTACACCGGGATCAACCCGACCTACCCCGCCAAGGCGCCCCGGTACACGGGCCAGTACGCCGACCTGGTCAAGGCGGCGGGCCACCGGCCGCTCGTCTGGGACATCGACAAGGACGGCGTCCCGCACGACCTCGGCGTCCTGAAGCACTTCAAGGCCGTCGTCTGGTACCTCGGCGACAACCGCCTCACCCAGGACGCGGCCGACGACCCCGTGAAGACCTACATCGGCAACGCCCCCGACTCGCAGGTGGCCGACCGCGAGAAGGACCTCGTCCTCTCCGTCCGCTCCTACCTGAACGAGGGCGGCAAGCTCCTCCACACCGGCGAGACGACCGGCTACTACGGCCCGATCAGCCGGCTGAACGGAGGCGGCATCTACTACGGCCTCAAGGGCCACCCTGAGAAGCCGTGCGTGGTCACCGGCAACTTCCGGGACGACTGCGAACTGCTGTCGGACGACTTCCTCCAGTACTACCTTGGGGCCTACGACAGGCAGCGAGTGGGCGCGCCCACCGGCTTCGTCGGGACCGGCGCCCCGTTCGACGGGGTCACGTCCAAGCTCACCGGCACCGCGACCAACCCGGTGAACGAGGCCGGCGGGTTCCAGGTCACCTCGACCGTCCTGCCCAAGGCCGGCTTCCCGCAGTTCACCAGCTGGAAGGCCGGCGACTACACCGGCGCCGCCGCGCCCAGCGAGCCCGTAGAGGGCCAGTGGTACGTCGCGGGCCCGCACCAGGACGGCGCCTACCGCCGGCTGACCCGCACGATCGACCTCACGTCGGTCACCGCGGCCCAGGCCCCCACCCTGCAGGCCCAGCTCTCCTACAGCACCGAGACGGGCTTCGACAACATCATCGTCGAGGCGCACACCGCCGGGGCCGAGGACTGGACCACGCTGCCCGACAAGAACGGCCGGACGAGCACCACCGTCCCGGAGCAGTGCGAGCAGGGCTACTACCTGGACATGCACCCGTTCCTCAGCCACTACCTCACCGGCGGCAACCCCTGCGGCAACACCGGCACCTCCGGTCAGTGGAACGCCTTCACCGGCAACTCCAACGGCTGGGTCCCGGCCGCGTTCGACCTGTCCGCCTACGCGGGCAAGAAGGTGGAGGTGTCCCTCTCCTACGTGAGCGACCCCGCCACCGGCGGAACCGGGCTGTTCATCGACGACACCCGGCTGACCACGTCCGGCGGCCAGCTCGACGCCGAGGGCTTCGAGACGGGACTCGGCCCCTGGACGATCCAGGGCGCCCCCGCCGGCAGCCCCGGCAACGGCGCCGAGTACGTCCGCTCACAGGCCCTGATCGACTCCGTCTCCGCGGTGGCGACCCGGGACACCGTCCTCCTCGGCTTCGGCGTGGAGCAGTCCCCCGACGCCCCAACCCTGATCACCAAGGCCCTCGACCACCTGCTCGACTGACCGCGAACGCCCCCGGATGCGGCCCTCGTCCCGGAGCCTCGACGCTCCGGGCGGGGGCCGCGGCCCGCGTCCGGCCCGTCCTCCCGGCGCCGGGAATAGCGCGGCGTTCGCGGGCCTTATAGCAAGGGTTCACAGCGGGTTCGCCGACACGCCATGCGGATGTGATGAGCGACACCCCCAGGTGAGGCAACCTTTTGGACCCTTCCATGCGTCTTACCTGACAGGAAGACCACCGGCGGGTGGTCAAGCGCCTGATCGAGCACCGCCCGCGACGTCCCGGACCACCGGGGTCGCCCTGGCACCGCCGACCCGCGCAGAACCCTCGGCCCAGCCTCCGCGCGAGACCGGGGACCTTCTCCGAACCCGCCGGGAACGGTGGCACGTACCACTCAACGGGGGGCGGCATCATCCGCCCGGTCCGCGCGTGCCCCCGACCACGCGCCATGCAACCGGCCCCTTGCACCGGGCCCGACCACGGGGAGCGACGATGACCGCTGTCACCACGCCTGTCCGCGACAACGGCCGCGACGCCAGCCGAACGATCCGCACCACCGGCACGATGAGCATCAAGAGCAACACGAGCATCAAGAGCACCGCCACGACGAACGACCGCGCGAAGAGGAGCACCACGAACATCGAGAGCACCCAGCGCTACGAGCGGGACGTGCTTCCGCTGGCCGACCCGCTCTACGCCAGCGCCGTCCGGATGACCCGCAACTCCGCCGACGCCGAGGACCTCGTCCAGGAGACCCTCGCCAAGGCCTACGTGAACTTCCACCAGTTCCAGGAGGGCACGAACCTCAAGGCCTGGCTGCACCGGATCCTGACCAACAACTTCATCAACACCTACCGCAAGAAGCAGCGCGAGCCCCAGCGCGCCGGCTCCGAGGAGCTGGAGGAGTGGCAGCTCGCGCAGACCGAGGCGGACGCCTCCGGCTTCCGGTCCGCCGAGTCCGAGGCCCTCGACCGCATCCCCGACTCGCAGGTCATCGACGCGCTGCGCGCCCTGCCGAAGGACTTCCGCGACGCCGTCTACCTCGCCGACGTCGAGGGCTACGCCTACAAGGAGATCGCCGAGATGATGGGCACCCCCATCGGCACGGTGATGTCCCGCCTGCACCGCGGCCGCAAGCAGCTCCGCGAATCCCTCGCCGACCACCGCCGGGCCGCCCACATCCTCGCGGCGTGATTTCTTGTTCTGCCCTCGGCGGTCGGGCCTGGCGGCCCTTCCTTCCACGGGCAGAACGCGATCGCCGGCATCGCTCCGGCTCGCCTTGCGGCTCGCTTCGCGATCAGGTTTCTTGCTTCGCTTGAAACCTGGCTTCGCACGCGATCGCAATTTGAGATCTTTGCGTGCGGGGGTTACGGACGTGTTCCTTTCCGTCCGTGCGTGGCTTGGCGAGGAAAATGATCAGAACGTGATTTCGCATTCGCGATGATCGAAAAGCGTGGTCCCGCAGCTGCCCCGTGGCTGCGGGATCACTTGTTTCTCCGTACAGAACGTCATTGAGTCGCTACTCTGAGTTCAGGGTCCCTCGACCACTCGGAGTCTTTCGTGTCGAACCTCCTCACCGGGGTCATCGCGGGTGCGGTGATCGCCCTTGTGCCCGTCGTCCCGTCGGAGTCGACGGTGCGGCTCACGCTCACCCATCCCGGACGCGACACGTCCGGGACGCGGACCGTCACGCTGCGCTGCGATCCGCCGGGAGGCGGGCATCCCGCGGCGGCGCGGGCGTGCGCGGAACTGGAGGCGTCCGGCGGGAAGTTCGAGCATCCGCCGGACGGGCGGATGTGCACCGCCGTCCACGCGCCGGTCATCGCGCGGGCCGAAGGGCAGTGGAACGGAGAACCGGTGCGGTTCCGCGCCGAGTACGGCAACGACTGCGCGATGCAGTCGCGGACCGGTACCGTGTTCGCCTTCTGACCATGGGAAACGGGGCGAAGCGGTGGCCGATCCCGGATATGTCCGAATAGGCGCGCCGACCTTGGGTAAGGCGCGCACACGGGCCACGCGAGCCGCCGGCGATTCGGGAGGATGTGCGCGCGATGCCACCAAGGGTCAGCGATGTGATGACAGAGGCCCCGCTGTCATTGCCGCTGGACGCGACGCTGTACGAGGCGGCCCGTGTGATGCGGGACGAGGGGATCGGCGATGTGCTCGTCACCTACGCCGGCCGGTTGTGCGGAGTGGTCACCGACCGCGACATCGTGGTCCGCGCGGTGGCGGAGAGCCGTGACACGTCACTGACGCCCCTCGGCGACGTGTGCACGGCGGAGTTGACCACCGTCCGTCCCGACGACGACACCGGGACCGTCGCGCGGCTGATGTGCGAGCAGGCCGTGCGGAGGCTCCCCGTGGTGGACGCCGAGCAGCGCCCGGTGGGCATCGTGTCCATCGGCGACCTCGCGATGGCGAACGGGGACGCGGGGCCGCTCGGAGAGATCAGCAAGGCACCGCCCAACAACTAGGACCCCCCCATGAACCACGAGGGCCGCCGGGTGCGCGGGCATGCCCCGGAACCGCCCGGCCAGGATAATCTCGGAGGGGTGACGGCCACCGAAACGGTCCTGACGGACCAGCTCGCGCTCGAGATCGCCCGGCTGGGCATGGTCGGGGAGTCCTCCGACGTCGGCACCCTGCACCGGGTGACCGAGCTGGCCGCGCGCGCCGTGCCGGGCTGCGCCGGGGCGGCGAGCGTGCGGTGGGCGCTGCCGCCGGCGGCCGGCGGGGCGACCGCGTGGCCGGCGGCCGAGGACGCGGCGGCGGCGGACGCGGAGATCGCCGTGGACGCCGGCGCGCCGGAGGACGCGCGGCCCGAGCCGCTCGCGGCCGCCGCGAGCCATCCCGATCTCGCCGAGGTGACCGACCGGCAGCTGTCCCGCGGGCACGGGCCGATCTTCGACGTGGTGCGCGGGCGCCGGGTGCTCACCTCCGACGACATCCTCGCCGAGACCCGCTGGCCCGAGTCGATGTCGGACATGCTGCGCCGCGGGGTGCGCTGCTTCAGCACGACCCCGCACGTGAACCCGCCCGTCCTGGTCACGCTGACGCTGTACGGGGTGCTGCCGAAGGCGCTCGGCCACGGCCGGCACGCGCTCGCGGCGCTGCTGCTCGCGCAGGGCACCGCCGCCGTCTCCAACAGCCAGCAGTACGACGACGTGCACCGGACCGCCGTCCAGCTGCAGCAGGCGGTGGAGGCGCGCGCGGTCGTCGACCAGGCGAAGGGCATTCTGATGCACGCGCTGGGGTGCGACGCCGACGAGGCGTTCGCCGAGATGCGCCGTATCTCACAGACGCGTCATGTGAAGCTGACCGCGCTCGCACAGCGTATCGTCGGTCATCAGGGCCTTCCTTAGGCCGTGCTTACAGACGCATGCGGGTGAGGCGAATAGGCTGCTCGAAGCGGTTCCGCGGATCGTGGCCGGTCCGGGGAACCGAGCTGGTTCCGCCGTGTGACGCGGATGAGAGGGAGACCAGATGCACGATCAGCCCGACCAGCTCGAACCCGAGTCGCTGACCCGGGAGATCTCGGACCTCGAGGGGCGCATCGGCGAGCTGCGCCAGGCCGCCGGCGTCCCGGAGCCCGACCTGCGCGCCACGCTGGACGCGGCGCTGGTCGAGCTGGAGCTGGCCCTGACCGTGCTGCGCACGATGGGCGGCGAGCAGGCCGGCGAGCAGGGCGGATCGGCCGCGGCGGAGAACGAGCGCCGGGTGCTGCGCACCGTGTTCCAGGACGCCCCCGTCCCGCTGTTCCTGCTGGACCGGACGACCAGCGTCCGCCGCGTCAACCGGCAGGCGGCGATGCTGCTCGGCACGTCGTCCGGGTACGTGTCGGGCAAGCAGTTCACGGCGTTCTGCGACATGGCGACGCGGGCGGCGGTGCGGTCGCAGCTGGCCGCCGTGGTCCGGACGGGGCGGCGCCGCCGCGTCAACGTCCGCTTCCTCGGCCGGGACCGCCCGGTCGACGCGGTGGTGACGCTGGCGCGGGTGTGGATCCGCGGCGAACCCGACCCGATGGTCGTGGTCGCGGCCGGGCCGACCACCACCCCGACCGAGGACGAGCCGCGCAAGCAGCCGGCGCGGGGCCGGGGGCGGACGGCGCAGAACGCGCCGGCCGACGACGAGGCCGTGGCGACGATCGTCCACCGGATGGACGTCCTCGCCACCGCGAGCGAGCTGCTGCTGGACGAGCCGGTCTTCAACGAGACGGTGGCGGTGCGCCGCTGCGCCCGGCTGCTGGCCGCGGAGCTGGCCGACTGGGCGTTCATCGACCTGACCGGCTCGGGCGGCGGCCCGGGCGGCGCGCCGCAGGGCGGCATCCACGCGGCGGGCGCGAAGCCGGAGCTGCGCCGCCAGGTGGTGATGGGCCCGGAGGACGAGCACTCCGTCGAGGCCGCGCGGATGCTGGAGGAGGTCGAGCCCGGCCAGGGCACCCTCCCGCACACGGTGTACGTCACCCGGCAGAGCGCGCTGCGCCCGCACCTGGAGAACCTCGACGTGCTCGGCGTCTGCCCGGACGGCCAGCCCGTCTGCGGCAAGATCGGCGCGACGTCGGTGCTGAGCGTGCCGATCGAGGACGGCGACCGCGCGATCGGCACGATCACGCTGGCGGCGAGCGGCGAGTACGGCCCGTTCGACCTGATGGACCTCGGGGTCGTGCAGCGGCTCGGCCGGTACCTGGCGCTGGTGATCCGGGCGGCGCGGCTGTACCGGCGGCGCGCCGAGGTCGCCGACACGCTGCAGGCGGGGCTGCTGCCGAAGACGCTGCCGTCGATCCCGGGCGTGCGGGTGGCCGCCAAGTACCTGACGTCCACGCACGGTTCGGACGTGGGCGGCGACTTCTACGACGTGTTCCGCACGGAGAGCGGCTGGGGGCTCGTCCTCGGCGACGTGTGCGGCAAGGGCGAGGACGCGGCGGCGGTGACGGCGACGGCGCGGCACTGCGTGCGGCTCGCGTCGCGGTGGAAGTCCTCCCCCGGGGACGTCCTCGGCATCGTGAACGAGGCGCTGCTGGAGGAGGACCGGTTCGTCACGGCGGTGATGGCGGGGCTGACGCTGGAGACCGAGCGGGTCGTCGTCGCGCTGGGCACGGCCGGGCATCCGCCGGCGATCGTGGTGCGCGCCGACGGGGTGATCAGGTCGGCGTCGCGGGGCGGTGTCCCGCTCGGCCTGTTCGAGGACTTCGAGGCCGGGCTCGACACCATCGACCTCACCGTGGGCGACACGCTGATCCTGCATTCCGACGGGGTGCTGGAGGCGTGCGACATGACGCGGCAGGAGTTCGGCCAGGAGCGGCTGCTGGAGGCGCTGGCCGGGCACGCCGGCGACACGCCGGAGGGCATGCTCGCGGGGGTGGAGCGGGCGCTGCTCGACTTCTGCGACGGGGACCTGCGCGACGACGTGTCGATGCTCGCGCTGCGGGTGGAACAGCCCACGCTGAACTAGCCCGCACGAGCAAGATGTCGGGATGATGGTCGTTTAGCCGGGTAGATCGGGAACATGACCGTCGATCCCGCCGACAAGCCCCGCAACGAGACCGAGCACGAGCGGCTGGACCGGCAGCTGATGGAGCTGCTGCAGGGCTTCCGGGTCGCGACGACCGGGGTGCAGGTGCTGTTCGCGTTCCTGCTGACCGTCCCGTTCTCCGCCGGTTTCGACAAGGTGGACGGCGCCGGGACGACGCTGTTCTACATCGCGCTGTTCGGCGCGGCGTTCGCGTCGATCTGCTTCATCGCGCCCGCGTTCCAGCACCGCATCCTGTTCCGGCTCGGGCAGAAGGAACTGCTGATCAAGCGGGCCAACCAGTACGGCATCGCGGGCGCGTTCGCGCTGGCGGTCTCGATCACCGCGGCGACCATGCTGATCGTCGAGTCGCTGTCGGAGCGGACGGTCCCGGTCGTCCTCACGGCCGTGGGGATCCTGGCGCTGAGCGGCTGGGTGTGGTTCGTCCAGCCGTACCTGACCCGGATGAAGGCGAACGCCCGCGCGGAGGGTGACACGTGACCGCGCGGGCGCCCCTTCTCGGCGGTCAGTAGGCGCGGCCGAAGATGACGCGCTTGCCGTAGGCGGACGGGCGGCCGCACTTGACGCAGGCGCCGGTCTCCTCGGGCGCGTCCGCCGGGATGACCCGCGGGGTCGCGGCGGTGTCGGCCTTGATCGCGTCCTCGCACTGGGTCTCGCCGCAGTGGAAGGCGCGGGCCCAGCCGGTGGCGACCTGCGCGGCGAACGCGTCCCAGCCGTCCACGACGGCGGTGTTGTCGTCGCGGAAGCGCTCGGCCCTCGCCAGCAGGAACGCCTGGAAGTCGGCGAGCATCCCGGGCAGCACCTCGGGCACCTTGGCGAGCGGGATCTGCTCCTTGCCCTGCCCCTCGACGGTCGGCAGCCGCCGGACGACGGTCGCGACGCCGTTCTCGATGTCGCGCATGCCGAGCTCGATGCGGACCGGGACGCCGCGCATCTCCCACTCGTTGAACTTGAAGCCGGGCGACAGCTGCGGGCGGTTGTCGTCGACGTGCACCCGGATGCCCATCGCCTTGATCGCGGCGCCCAGCTTGCGGGCCTCGGCGGCGGCCTGCTCGCCCTGCTCCTTACGCCCGATCGGGACGATCACGACCTGGTAGGGGGCGAGCCGCGGCGGCAGCACGAGGCCCTTGTCGTCCCCGTGCGTCATGATCACGCCGCCGATCATGCGGGTGCTCATCCCCCAGGACGTCGTGTGGGCGTGGGTGAGCTTGCCCGCCTCGTCCTGGTACTGGATCTCGAACGCCTTGGCGAAGTTGGTGCCGAGGTAGTGCGACGTGCCGGCCTGCAGGGCCCGGCCGTCCCGCATCATGCCCTCGATCGTGTAGGTGCGGACGGCGCCGGCGAACCGCTCGCCGGGCGTCTTCTCCCCCGGCACGACCGGCATCGCGGCGAGGTCGCGGGCGACGGCGGCGTAGGCGTCCAGCGCCCACATCGTCTCGCGCATCGCGTCGTCCTCGTCGATGTGCGCGGTGTGGCCCTCCTGCCAGAGGAACTCGGTCGTGCGCAGGAACATCCGGGGCCGCATCTCCCACCGGACGACGTTCGCCCACTGGTTCAGCAGCAGCGGCAGGTCGCGGTGGGAGTCGATCCACTTGGCCATGTACTCGCCGATGACGGTCTCGGACGTGGGCCGCACGACGAGCGGCTCCTCCAGGTCCTTGCCGCCCGCGTGGGTGACGACCGCGAGCTCCGGCGAGAAGCCCTCGACGTGCTCGGCCTCGCGCTTGAGGTAGGACTCCGGGATGAACATCGGGAAGCAGGCGTTGTCGTGGCCCGCGTCCTTGATGCGCCGGTCCAGGTCGGCCTGGAGCAGCTCCCACATCCGGAAACCGTACGGTCGGATGACCATCGTGCCGCGCACCGGGCCGCGGTCGACGAGCTGGGCCTGCACGACCACCTCGTTGTACCAGGCGGAGAAATCCTCGCTCTGCGGCGTCACACCTTCTCGACTCACGGCAAACAAGGGTACTGACCCTCGGCATCGGTCCGGGCACCTTCGCTACCCTCGCGGGATGCGCTGGTCCCAGATGTTCGCGCCCACGCTCCGCGAGGACCCGGCGGAGGCGGACGCGGCGAGCCACCGGCTGCTGCTGCGCGCCGGGTTCGTCCGGCAGCTCACCGCCGGGCACTACTCGCTGCTGCCGCTGGCCGTCCGCGTCCGGTCGAAGATCATCGCCATCGTCCGGGAGGAGATGGACGGGATCGGCGCGCAGGAGATGCTGCTGCCGGCGCTGCACCCGGCGGAGCCGTGGCGCAGGTCGGGCCGCTGGGAGCTGATGGGCCAGGAGATGTTCCGGCTCCGCGACCGGCGCGGCGCCGACCACGCCCTCGGCATGACGCACGAGGAGATCTTCGCGACGGTCGCGCGGGAGCTCAGCTCCTACCGGCAGCTGCCGCAGCAGTGGTACCAGTTCCAGACGAAGTTCCGGGACGAGCCGCGCCCCAAGGGCGGCCTCATGCGGACCCGCGAGTTCACCATGAAGGACGCCTACAGCTTCGACGTCGACCCCGCCGGGCTCGACGCGTCGTTCGCGTCCTACCAGGGCGCCTACACGCGGATCTTCGCGCGGCTGGGGGTGCCGACGCTGGTGTGCGAGGCGTCCAGCGGCACCATGGGCGGCTCCGGCTCGACCGAGTTCATGTGCCCGTCCGACGCCGGCGAGGACCTCGTCGCCCACTGCCCGTCCTGCGGGTACGCGGCGAACGTCGAGCGGGCGACGTCGGCGCTGCCGGCCGCGTCCGACGGCCCCGGCCCGCCGGCGCCGGAGCGGTTCGACACGCCCGGCGTCCGCACCATCGAGGATCTGCTGGCCTACGGCGCGCCGGGCGACCGCCAGATCAAGACGCTCGTGTACATGCTGGACGGCGCGCTCACGCTCGTCCTGCTGCGCGGCGACCATCCGCTGAACGAGCAGAAGCTCGTGGACGCGACCGGCGCGGCGGAGATCCGCGCCGCCGAGCCGCAGGAGATCCAGGACGCGCTCGGCGCGCTGCCCGGCAGCCTCGGCGCGGTCGGCGCGGCCCTCCCGGTGATCGCGGACGAGGCGCTGCGCGGCCGCCGCGACATGTTCACCGGCGCGAACACCGACGACGTCCACCTGCGCGGCGTGGACGTCGGCCGCGACATCGAGGTCGGCGCCTGGGCCGACCTGCGGGAGGTGGCGGCCGGGGAGCCGTGCGTCCGCTGCGGGACGCCGCTGGAGATCGTCCGCGCCATCGAGGTCGGGCACATCTTCAAGCTCGGCGACCGCTACTCCCGGGCGCTCGGCGTCGAGGTCCTGGACCCGGACGGCCGGCGCGTCCCGGTGGTCATGGGCAGCTACGGGATCGGCGTGGAGCGGGCGATGGCCGCGATCGTCGAGACCCACCACGACGAGCGCGGCATCGTGTGGCCCGTCTCCGTGGCGCCGTTCCAGGTGGTGGTCGTCCCCGCCCAGTCCGACGACCCGGGCGTGTCGGGGGCGGCCGAGGGCGTCTACGCCGCGCTGTCGGCCGCCGGGGCGGAGGTCGTGATCGACGACCGTCCCGAGCGGGCGGGCGTGAAGTTCCGCGACGCGGAGCTGACCGGCATCCCGTTCCGCGTCACGATCGGCCGCCGCGGCCTGGCCGAGGGCGTCGCCGAGGTGACCACCCGCGCCACCGGCGAGACGTCCAAGATCGCCTTGGACGCGGTGGCCGCCCACGTCGAAGCACTGCTGGCGAAGACGGCCTGAAGGGTCACAGCAGGGTGCCGCCCAGCTCCCCCGTCTTGACCACCACCAGGACGGCCAGCAGGACGAACACGGCCGCGGCGGCACCGGCCTGGACGAGAAGCCGCCGTTCCCGCGGGGCGTGGGCGAAGGCGATCGCGACGGCGCCGCCCGCCAGAAGGCCGCCCAGGTGCCCCTGCCAGGAGGCGATCCCGGCCGAGACGACCAGCCAGATCAGGGCGAGCACGACGAGCCGGTTCGCCTCGTCCATGCGGTGCCCGAGCCGGCGCATGAAGATCCAGTAGGCGGCGGTGAGCCCGAACACCGCCCCGGACGCGCCGACCGCGTTCATGCCCGGGTCGATCAGGTAACCGAGCACCGAGCCGCCCAGCGCGGACAGCAGGTACAGGGCGAGGAACCGCCCGCGGCCGAGCATCTCCTCGGTCGGCCGGCCGAGCCGCCACAGCCACCACATGTTGAACACGATGTGGAGGATCCCGAACCCGCCCTCCGTCGGCGGCAGATGCACGAACGCCGACGTGATGAGCCGGTACCACTCGCCGTGGGCCACCCCAACGGACTCGAACCCGGCGTAGGCCGTCCCGTCGGCCACGAAGAGGTCGCCGTCCGGCCCGACGAGCCCGATGCCCAGCGACCCGAGCTTGTCGACGAGATCCGGCTTGGCCAACTCACCCAGATAGACCAGCACGTTCACCGCGATGAGCACGTACGTCACCCACGGCGTGACCGAGACCGTGCCGCCGAAGACCGTGCGCCCCTGCCGGACGGTCTTGTTGCCCTCCCGTACACAGTCGACGCACTGCTGCCCCACCGCCGCCGTGCGCATGCAGTCCGGGCAGATGTAGCGGTCACACCTCGAACAGCGGACGTACGTCTCACGCTTGGGGTGCCTGTAGCACGCGGGGGCCTCTTGTGTCGCCGTCATCATCCAACCTCTCCGGGAGCCGGAGATCATAGCCGCAACCGCCGACACGCCCCGGGAAAACCGTTTGACGCCCCCGCCGTCGCCTCCGGAGACTCGATGGGTCATCGAGGGGGAGAAACGTGGGACACGTCGAAGTCGGCCATATCAGCCATGTGCTGCCGGACGGCCGCACACTCCTGGACGACGTGTCCTTCCGCGTCGGCGAAGGCGTCACGGCGGCCCTCGTCGGCCCGAACGGCGCCGGCAAGACGACCCTCCTGCGGCTGATCGCCGGGGACCTCGTCCCCCAGTCCGGGACGGTCGGGCACAGCGGCGGCATCGGCGTGATGCGGCAGTTCATCGGCAGCATGCGGGACGACTCCTCGGTGCACGACCTGCTGCTGTCCCTGGCGCCGCCCCGCGTGCGGTCGGCGGCCGAAGCGGTCGAGGCGGCCGAGCTCGCGATGATGGAGCGCGACGACGAACCGACGCAGCTCCGCTACGCCACGGCCCTTTCGGGCTGGGGCGACGCGGGCGGCTACGAGATCGAGGTGCTCTGGGACGCCTGCTGCGTGGCGGCGCTGGGCGTCTCCTACGACTCGTGCCGCTGGCGTGAGGTGCGCACCCTCTCGGGCGGCGAGCAGAAACGCCTGGCTCTGGAAGCCCTGCTGCGCGGCCCAGACGAAGTCCTCCTCCTGGACGAGCCGGACAACTACCTCGACGTCCCGGGCAAGCGCTGGCTGGAAGAACGACTCCGCGAAACCCCGAAGACCGTCCTGCTCGTGTCCCACGACCGCGAACTCCTCGACCGCTCCGCCGACCGGATCGTCACCGTCGAGGCGGCCAACGTGTGGATCCACGGCGGCCGCTTCGCCACCTACGCCGCCGCACGCCGCGACCGCAACGAACGGCTCGAAGAGCTGCGCCGCCGCTGGGACGAGGAGCACGCGAAGCTCAAGGACCTCGTCAACATGCTCCGCACCAAGGCGACGGTCAACGACGGCTTCGCGTCCCGCTACCGCGCGGCGCAGACCCGCCTGCGCAAGTTCGAGGAGGCGGGCCCGCCCGAGATCCCGCCCCGCGACCAGAACCTCAAGATGCGCCTGCGCGGCGGCCGCACCGGCAAGCGCTCGGTGATCTGCGAGAACCTGGAACTGACGGGCCTGATGAAGCCCTTCGACACCGAGATCTGGTACGGCGAGCGCGTGGCGGTCCTGGGCTCCAACGGCTCGGGCAAGTCCCACTTCCTGCGCCTCCTCACGGCCATCGCGGAAGCACTCCCCCGAGGCGCGACCCCGGTGGAACCCGTCGCCCACACCGGCGTCGCCCGCCTGGGCGCCCGCGTCGTCCCCGGCCTGTTCGCGCAGACCCACGCCCGTCCCGACCTGGCCGGACGCACCCCGTGCGAGATCGTCATGACCGAGCACGCCCGCCTCCGCAACGACGCCATGAGCGCCCTGGCCCGCTACGAGCTGAGCGTCTGCGCCGAGCAGCCCTTCGAGACCCTCTCCGGCGGCCAGCAGGCCCGCCTGCAGATCCTCCTGCTGGAACTCGGCGGCGCCACGCTCCTCCTCCTGGACGAACCCACCGACAACCTGGACCTGGCCAGCGCCGAAGCCCTCCAGGAGGGCCTGGAGTCCTACGAGGGAACGGTCATCTCCGTCACCCACGACCGCTGGTTCGCCCGCGCCTTCGACCGCCACCTCATCTTCGGCGCCGACGGCACCGTCTACGAGTCCCCCGAACCCGTCTGGGACGAAACCCGGGTGAACCGCCCCCGCTGACCCCCGCGAAGGCGCGAAGGATCTGTCGCGGACGGGTGCTCGCGAGCTGATCGGCGGCATCCCGTGGTCGGAGCACCGATGAGTTTTCCGGAGGACGGGAGTCAGCATCGCCGGTGAAGTCATGCCGGACGGCTCTTGGAGGGGGCACCATGACCGGGGTTCGGGTTCTCGTCGGTACGCGGAAGGGCGCGTTCATCCTCACGGCGGACGGCGCGCGCAGGGACTGGGCGGTCAGCGGGCCGCACTTCGGCGGGTGGGAGATCTACCACGTGGCGGGGTCGCCCGCCGATCCGGCGCGGCTGTACGCGTCGCAGTCCACGGGGTGGTTCGGGCAGATGATCCAGCGGTCGGACGATGGCGGCGCGTCCTGGCGGCCGATGGCGAACGAGTTCGCCTACGACGGCGTGCCCGGCACGCACCAGTGGTACGACGGGACGCCCAGGCCGTGGGAGTTCAAGCGGGTCTGGCATCTGGAGGCGTCGCCCACCGATCCCGACATCGTGCACGCCGGGGTCGAGGATGCCGCGCTGTTCCGCACGGTCGACGGCGGGGCGTCCTGGCAGGAGCTGCCGGGGCTGCGCGAGCACGGGTCGGGGCCGTCCTGGCAGCCGGGCGCGGGCGGGATGTGCCTGCACACGATCGTGCGGGACCCCGCGGACGCGGCGCGGATGTACGCGGCCATCTCGGCGGCGGGCGTGTTCCGGACGGACGACGCCGGCAAGACGTGGCGGGCGGTCAACCGCGGGCTGCGGTCGGAGGGCATCCCCGACCCGGACGCCGAGGTCGGGCACTGCGTGCACCGCATCGCGCTGCACCCGTCGCGGCCCGAGGTGCTGTTCCTGCAGAAGCACTGGGACGTCATGCGCAGCGACGACGCGGGCGAGACGTGGCACGAGATCAGCGGCGACCTGCCGAGCGACTTCGGGTTCCCGATCGCGGTGCACGCCCACGAGCCGGACACCGTGTACGTCGTCCCGATCAAGAGCGACTCCGAGCACTACCCGCCGGAGGGGCGGCTGCGCGTGTACCGCAGCCGGGTCGGCGGTGACGAGTGGGAGCCGCTGACCGCGGGGCTGCCGCAGGAGCACTGCTACGTCAACGTGCTGCGGGACGCGATGGCCGTCGACTCGCTCGACGCGTGCGGCGTCTACTTCGGCACGACGGGCGGGCAGGTGTACGCGTCCGCCGACGCCGGGGACACCTGGGCGCCGATCGTCCGCGACCTGCCGGCGGTGCTGTCGGTGGAAGTCCAGACGCTGCCGTGATCCGCGTCGTGCTGCCCGCGCACCTGCGCGTCCTGGCGGAGGTGGAGGGCGAGGTGGAGCTGGACGTGCGCGAGCCGGTCACGCTGTGCTCGGTGCTGGACGCCCTGGAGGCGTGGTACCCGGTGCTGCGCGGCACGATCCGGGACCGCTCCACCGGTCGCCGCCGCGCGTTCGTCCGCTTCTTCGCCTGCGAGGAGGACTTCTCCCATGACCCGCCGGAGACCGTCCTGCCCGCGCGGGTCGCGGCGGGGGCCGAGCCGTTCATGGTGGTCGGCGCCATGGCCGGCGGGTGACAGTCCAGGTCCGTGAGGGGCCAGGGGCGGCGGACCGCCCCTGCCCCCGGATCCGGCTCGGCTAGCAGCGGTGGACCTTGCCCTTCACGATCCGGACGTAGGCGCCCGAGACGTAGTTCTTGGGGCTGCTGTACCCCAGGCGGTACCAGACGCGGGTGTTGCGGATCTTCTGCCCCCGCGTCCAGCACTTGATGAAGAACCGCTGGCCGGGCTGCAGCCAGCCGACCCGCTTGGAGTGCGTGGTCGGCTTCGTGCGGATCGCGAGCCGGTGACGGCTGATCACCTTCCCCGTCGCGTACTGGTACGCGGCGGCCGCCGGCGTGCTCGTCCCCTCGGCGGCCGGCGGAGCCGACGCCTGCGCGGCGGGCGCGCCGGCGAGGCCGGCGCCGACGGTGCCCGCGAGCAGCAGGGTTGCGAAACTATGGCGTAGTTTCACGAACTCTCCCTTTCAAAAGTGTGTTGACAGGCATGACAGTCCCGCCCCTCTGTGACTGAAAACTAACTCTAAGTAACGACAGTGGGCGGCTATGTTCGCTCCATCCGTCCCGGTGATCGTCCTGGTTGAGCTGGGACGCGAGCCCTGTCCGGGTTCGGGGTCCTACGGATAAAGTGCCCGGGTGCGGGTGGTCGTGACGGGTGCTGCGGGGTTCATCGGGAGCCATGTCGTCGACGCGTGCTCGGGTGCCGGGCACGAGGTGCTCGCCGTCGACGCGCCCGCGCGGTCGCTGACTCCGGGCCTCGCACGGCGGACGTGGGCGCGGGTCGCGGCGCGGCCCGGTGTCGTCGCCGCCGACGTCGATCTCGCGGTGGACGAGCTGGACGCCGTCGCCAGGGCGGACGTCGTCCTGCATCTGGCGGGGCGGCCCGGCGTGCGGGATTCGTGGGGGCCGGGGCGGGCCGTCGCCGAGCGGGACAACGTGACGGCGACGCGGCGGCTGCTCGCGGCGTGCCTGGCGGCGGGGCGCAGGCCGAAGGTGGTCGTCGCGTCGAGCTCGTCGGTGTACGGGTCGGCGGGGCGGCGGCCGAACCGGGAGGACGACCGGCTCCGGCCGGAGAGCCCCTACGCGGTCAGCAAGGTCGAGGTGGAGCGGCTCGCGGGCCTCGCGGCGGACGCCGGGCTCCGCGTCGTCGTGCTCAGGTACTTCTCGGTGTACGGGCCCCGGCAGCGGCCCGACATGGCGTTCCACCGGTTCGTGGAGGCGGCGCTGGACGGGCGCCCGCTGCCGGTGTTCGGCGACGGGCACCGGTCGCGCAGCTTCACGCATGTGCGGGACGTGGTGGCGGCGACGCTCGCGGCGGCGGCCGAGGAGCTGCCGTCCGGCATCGCCGTCAACGTCGGCCATCCCGAGCATGTGGCCGTGCGGGACGCGATCGCGATGCTCGTCGACGCCCTGGGCGTCCAGGCGGAGATCCAGCGGGAGACGCCGGTGGCCGGTGACGCGCACCGGACGTGGGCCGACACCGGGCGCGCCCGGGAGCTGCTCGGCTGGGAGCCCGCGATCGGTCTCCGAGAGGGGCTCGACGACCAGATCGCCTGGCATCGGGCGTCGGCGGAGGTGCGCGTCGGATGAGGCACAGAGCGGCCTACGTCGCGTTCGATCGGTTCCCGTCCAGCAAGGGGTCGGCGGTGCACATCGCGCAGATGGCCGACGAGCTGTTCGACCGGTACGGCGGCGGGCTCCTCGGCGTGATCGGCGGCGGTGACCTGCCCCGCTACCAGCGGGAGGGGACGCGCGAGATCGCGCGGTTCGACACGCCCGTCCCGAATCTGATCGACCGGGCCGAGGCGTTCTCCGGCTGGGTGGCCGACCATCTGGCGCCGCACTGGGAGACCCTTGAGGTCTGCCACGTGCGGGACCCCTGGAGCGCGCTGCCGGCGGTCGCGGACGGCCGCCGCCACAAGGTCGTGTACGAGGTCAACGGCCTGCCGTCCATCGAGATGAGCCACACGTGGCCGTGGGCGGCGCCGAGCACGCTCGGCAAGATCCGCGAGCTGGAGCGGTTCTGCCTGGAGCGCAGCGACGCGGTCGTGGTGCCGTCGCGGGTGATCGGCGACGCGGTCCGGGAGCGGGGCGTCCCCGAGCACAAGGTGCGTCTGGTGCCGAACGGCGCGGACGTGCCCGGTGAAACCGAACGGCCCGCCGATGCGCCTGAGCGTTATGTCATCTATGTCGGCGCGATGCAGCCGTGGCAGGGGCTGGACGTGCTGATGCGCGCGTTCGCCCGGCTCGCCGACCTCGACGGGCTGCGGCTGGTGGTGTGCGCGTCCGTCCCGGAGCGGCGGGCGAAGCCGGTGCGGCGGCTCGCCGAGCGGCTCGGGGTCGCCGACCGGATCGACTGGCGGTTCACGCTGCCGCACCACGAGGTCGCCGCCTGGCTGGCGCACGCCGAGGCGTCGCTGGCGCCGCTGACCGGCTGCGCCCGCAACCTCGACCAGGGCTGCGCGCCGCTGAAGGTCATCGAGTCGATGGCGGCGGGCGTCCCGGTCGTCGCGTCGGACCTGCCGGCGGTCCGCGAGCTGATGGCGGACGGGGAGCACGGGCGGCTCGTCCCGGCCGACCGTCCCGCCGAGCTGGCGCGGGCCGTCCGCGTCCTGCTGGAGTACCCGCACGAGGCCGCCGCGATGGGGCGACGGGGCCGCGAGCACATCGAGGAGAGCCTGACCTGGGCGCGGTCCCGCGCCCGACTGGCCGAGGTCTACCGCACGCTAGGTCGATAGGTGGTTCGACATGTTCTGGCGTAAGCAGAAGGCCGCCATCGAGCGGTTCCACCCGCTGCACAAGGCGCTCACGCTGGAGAAGGGGTTCTCCGTCTCGCTGCGGCGCGACGACTGGGAGCCGGTGATCCAGAGCCTCGCGGGGCACCGCACCGTGGTGAAGCGGCGCAAGTGGCAGCTTTCCGGGCGAGTCCCGGCCGTCCTCGTCCCGCTGCTGCGGGTGCTGGCCGCCGACATGCCGCCGGACGGGGTGCTGTCCGTCGCCGCCGACCTGCGCGGCTCCGACCTGCCGGAGAAGTGCGGCCCGCAGCACGACGTGCCCGTCCAGCGGCCGGTCATCTCGATGAAGCAGTGGTACGCGTTCGACCCGTGGCTGCGGATGCGGGCGGAGCTGCGCGACGGCAGCGTCCTGGAACTCGCCGTCACCGACCGGGTCCGCTACCGCCGGCGCAAGAAGCGCAACCCGCGCGGCAAGGTCAAGATCAAGACCAAGACGAAGACCACCCAGCTCGTGCGGGTCACCCGGCGGCTGGGCAAGGATGCGGTCGTCCGGCAGCCGTCGTCACCGCCGCCGCGCTGGCTCAAGGTGCAGGTCAAACCGGGGAAGCGGATGGTGATCCGGGTGGACGGGAAGCTGCGCGGCGTGCAGGAGGGCAAGGCCATGCTCGACCGCATCCTGGACGTGTCGACGGAGCCGTTCCGGTGGACCCCGCCCGGCACGGCCGCGAGGAGGGCCAAGTGACCCGCTGCACCGTGACCACCGGATTCTTCGTCCTCGGCCGCTGCGGCCAGGCGGCGGTGGCGGCCTGCCCGCACTGCGCGCGTCCCGTCTGCGCGGCGCACGCGGCGCCGGGCGGGGCGTGCCCCGAGTGCGCGGCGGCGCGCGGGTACCGCACGCAGGACCCGCACGACCCGACATGGGTGGGGAACCGCCGGCGCGAGTACTACCACCGCAGCTCGCAGACCTACCAGGACACGTACTGGTACTCGTCGTTCGACGAGTACGACCGGGGCGCGTTCAACCCGGGTGACGACTACTCCTACGGCGGCGACTGGGGTCCGGACGACGACACCGGCTTCGTGGACAGCTGATGCACCGCGTCCTGTGGCTCACCGAGCACTACCCGCCGAGCCAGGGCGGCATGGCGCAGTCGTGCGACCGGATCGTGCGGGGCCTGCGCGGCGCCGGGGTCGAGGTGGACGTCGCTCACCTGACGCGGCGCGCCCGCCCGTGGGGCGTGAAGCGGGAGCACGGCGGACGGCTGCTGACGGCCCCGCTCGGCGACGACTCCGAGCACGCTCTGCGCCGGCTGTGGACGACGATCACCGCCGAAGACCTCACCGGCTACAGCCATGTGGTGGCGTTCGGCGGCGTGTACGCGATGCTCGCCGCGCCCGTGCTGTCCTCGCTGCTGCACGCCCCGCTGGTCACGCTGCTGCGCGGCAACGACATCGACGTCGGCGTGTTCTCGATGCGGCGGCGCGGGGTGCTGGCGGACGCGCTGCGCGCCTCGGCCCAGGTCTGCGTCGTCGCCCGGTCGCACGCGCCGCTGGTGGCGGCGCTCGCCCCGGACGCGGCCGTCGAGTTCGTCGCGAACAGCGTCGACACGGCGCAGTGGCGGATCCTGCCGTCCGAGCGGGCCGCGGGCCTCGCGTGGCGGGACGCGAACGTCGAGCCGGGCCGCCGCACGATCGGCCTCATCGGGCAGCTCAAGGTCAAGAAGGGCGTCGGCTTCCTGCTGGACGCGCTGGCCGCGTCGGGGCACGCCGGCGCGTTCCACCTGGTGCTCGTCGGCGAGGTCGAGGAGTCGGTGCGGGAGTGGCTCGCCGCGCACGACGTCCCGCACTCCTTCCTGCCGTTCATGGAGCGCTACGACCTGCCGGCCGTCTACGCGGGCTGCGACCTCGTCGCGCTCCCGTCGTTCTATGACGGGATGCCGAACGTGGCGCTGGAGGCGGCGGCGCTCGGCGTGCCGCTGCTCGCCTCGGACGGCGGCGGCCTCGCCGACCTGGTGGACGACGAGATCGGATTCACGTTCCCCGCCGGGGACGCGCACGCCTGCCGCGCGGCCGTCGACCGGGCCGCCCGCGCGGGCGCCGACGAGCTGGCGAAGCTCGGCGCGGCGGGCGCGGAGCGGATCCGCCGCGACTTCACCCCGGCCGCCGAGACCGCCGGGTACCTGGCCGTCCTCGACGCGGCCCGGTGATCGTCTGCTACGCCGCCGGGGACGGGCTCGGCCATCTGACGCGGCTCCGGGCGGCGCTGCTCACCCTGGGCATGGACGGCCCGGTGACGGTGGTGACCGGTTCCCGGTTCGGCGGCGACGCGCGCGTCACGGGCGGCTGGCGGGTCGTGGAGAGCGCGGCGGGGCTCGCACCGGACGAAGTGGTCGTCGACGCGTTCCCCGCCGGGCTGAAGGGCGAACTGACCCGCTTCCCGTCCGGGACGAGGGTCACGCACCTGGCCCGACTGCTGCGCTGGGACGCGTACCGTCCGCTGCTGCCG
>NZ_VCKZ01000604.1 GCF_005889745.1 Actinomadura geliboluensis | reverse complement strand
CCCCCGCCCCCACCCGGACCAGCCCCACGCGAAGACCATCGCGGATCTGCAAGACCGCTCCGGCGTCATCTGCTGGTGGGGCTCTCACACGGAGGAGTGGTGGGCGCTCGTCCCCGGCGGGACGCAATGGCAGATCGTCAGCGCCCCTGACCCCGAATCCCTCATCGAGACCATCGCCAACGCCCGCGCCCGCCGCTGACCCACAAGCCGCCGCGCGGCGGTGGAGGTTCCTCCCGCCCCTCCCCCGCCGCGCGGCTTCCTTATTCACGGGCTCAGCGCACGGGGGAATCAGGCGGCTAGGAGACGGCTTCCAGGGGGAGGTCGGTGCCGCGCCAGGTGGCGGCCAGGTCCTGCACCGGGATGTCGAGGGCCTCGCCGAGGCGGACGATCGTGCCGAAGCCGGGGGTGGGCAGGCGGCCGGTCTCGATCTTGCGCAGGGTCTCCGGCGAGATGCCGGCCGCGAGCGCGACGTCGGCGAGGTCGCGTCCGGCCCGCGCCTTGCGCAGCAGGGCGCCGAGGCGCCTGCCTGCTTCGATCTGTTCGGGCGTGAGCGGTTGGCGGACCATGGCCCCAGGATAGGAGTGGTATTTCTATACCGTCAAGCGCTACAGTCGCGCGGTATAGTAATACCGGAATTCCCTGGACGTGAGGTACTCGTGATCGAACTGAAGACGCCCGCGGAGATCGAGCGCATGCACGTGACCGGCCGCTTCGTCGCCGAGGTGCTCTCGGAGGTCAGCCGGCTCGCCGCGGTGGACGTCAACCTGCTGGACCTGGAGCACCACGCGCGCGCCATGATCAAGCAGCGCGGCGCCGAGTCGTGCTACTGGGACTACGCGCCCTCCTTCGGCAACGGCCCGTTCCGCAACGTCATCTGCCTGTCGGTCAACGACGCCGTCCTGCACGGCCTCCCCCATGACTACACGCTGCGCGACGGGGACGTCCTCAGCGCGGACATCGCGGTCAGCATCGACGGCTGGGTGGCCGACTCGGCGTGCACGGTCGTCGTCGGGACCCCCGCCGACGAGGACCTGCGCCTCATCCGCGCCACCGAGGAGGCCCTGGAGGCGGCGATCGAGACGGCGCGGCCGGGCAACCGGCTGGGCGACATCTCGGCGGCGATCTCGGCGGTGGCCGGCGCCTACGGCTACCCGGTGAACGACGAGTTCGGCGGCCACGGCCTCGGCCGGACGATGCACGAGGGCCCGCACGTGTCGAACAAGGGCAAGGCCGGTCGCGGCCTCACGCTCCGGCCGGGCCTGACCCTGGCGCTCGAACCGTGGTTCGCCCGCACCACCGACCGGATCGTCTACGACCCCGACGGCTGGACCATCCGGTCGGCCGACGGCTCGCGCACGGCCCACTCCGAGCACACGGTGGCCATCACCGAGGACGGCCCCCTCGTCCTCACCCGGCGCGAGTCGGAGCGCCCCGCGGGCAAAGCAGACCTCCCCTCCTGACGCTTCGACGGCGAGCAGGGCGCCGACCGCCGATCGCGGACGTCGCGCGGGCGGCGAAGATCTCGCCCGCCTACCCGGCCGTGAAAAGGCGGCCTGGTGCACCCGCACGGTGCACCAGGCCGCTTCCATGCCCGATGTGAGGACGGGTGCGGTCAGGCGGGTTTGACGGCCACACCGCCGAAGGCGCCGGCCTGGGCCTGGGTCAGGGCCGCGTCGTGGGGGTTGCCGTCGGGGCGCCAGTCGGTGACGGGGACGACGCCCGGGTCGAGAAGGTCCCAGCCGGTGAAGAACTCGGTGACGCGGTCGCGGGAGCGCGGGGTCAGGTTCACGCCCCCGGCGCGGTAGGTGCGGACCACGGCCGCGGCCTCGTCCGGGTCCTCCACGAGGTCGGTGGTCGAGTGGGAGAAGATCATCACGCTGCCGGGCGGCATGGCGGCCTTGTAGCGCTCCAGGATGTCGCCCGGTCCGTCCTCGTCCGGGATGAAGTGCAGGAGGGCGACGGTGAGCAGGGCCACGGGCTGCGTGAAGTCGATCAGGGCGCGGGTCTCGGCGGCGCCGAGGATCTTCTCGTGGTCGCGGAAGTCGGCGTCCAGGTAGGCGGTGCGGCCCTCGGGGCTGCCGGCGAGCAGGGCGCGCGCGTGCGTCAGGACGATGGGGTCGTTGTCGACGTAGACCACGCGGGAGTCGGGGGCGACGGACTGGGCGACCTCGTGGGTGTTGTCGGACGCCGGGATGCCGGTGCCGATGTCGAGGTACTGGCGGATGCCGAGGTCCGCCGCGAGCCGGACCGCGCGGCCGAGGAAGCGGCGGTTGGCGCGGGCGCCGGTGGCGACGTCGGGGAAGATCTGCAGGACCTTGGCGGCGGCGTCGCGGTCGGCCGCGAAGTTGTCCTTGCCGCCCAGGTAGTAGTCGTACATGCGGGCCGAGTGGGGGACGTCGGTCCGCAGGTCCAGGGACGGTGCGCGCTCGCCGGGCCAGTCCGAACGCGGTTCGCTCTCCGCCACCAGAACCCCACCTAATTCACGTGTATCCGACTTAACCGATCTTTGCCGACATGCTAGCTCGCATCACGATCATCCGCCCGGGATACGCCGAGGCCGGCGGCGACGCGGGCGGCGGTCTCGCGTAGCCAGATGTGAGCGGCGTCCTGGGTGTGCACCAGGTGCCACCAGAGCGCCTCCTGGACGGGCACCGCCTCGGACGGGCACGGCAGGACGCGGACGTCCGCGACCGAGGCCATCAGTTCGGCGAGGCGGCGCCGACCTCACGCCCGCCCAGGCCCGCGACCGCATCGCCGGCTACACGGTCTTCAACGACTGGTCGGCGCGGGACATGCAGTACCGCAAGATGCGGGTCGGTCTCGGGCCGTGCAAGGGCAAGGACTCCGCCACCACCCTCGGGCCGTGGCTCGGCTCCGGGACGTGCGCAACGGCGGCTGCCTCGCCGAGCTGTGGGGCCGGGCCGGCTCCCAGGACCCGCCGCCGCTCACGCCCGGCGACGTCGTCACCCTCACGGTCGAGGGGATCGGCGCCGTCTCCAACACCGGCGTCCAAGGGCGGGCGTCCGTCCCGCTGCCGCGCGCCCACAAACGGGCTCGGGAACGTCCGTAAATAGACCGATCGGTGGAAATGTGGACGCCATCTTCGGCGCGCAACGCGCAACGCTTTCGGAAATGGCGGTTAATCTTACAAAGCGGTTCAGCGATGCCTTATGCGCCGCCGGAGCAGCAAATGCGTATGGCATACCGTAGGCGGCGCCGATGCATCTCCATTGGCGTTTCTGCGGCTTTGTCCCGCCCGCGGGACACCGGCCGCGGAATGGTCCTCGGGGTCTGGCCGCCCGCGGCGGGGCCTGCGATCCTTGACGCATGCGCATCGTCATCGTCGGCGGCGGGATCATCGGCGCCGCGCTGGCCGACCGGCTGACCCGCGGGGCGGGCGACGCCGAGGTGACGCTGGTCGAGCGGGACCGGCCCGGCGCGGGCACCTCGGGCGCGAGCTTCGCCTGGCTCAACGCCAACGACCCCGGCGACCCCGCCTACCACTCCCTGCGCGTCGCCGCCCTCGGCGCCTGGCGGCGGCTCGCCGGGGAGTTCGGCGACCCCGACTGGTTCCGCATCGCGGGCAACACCGCGTGGGCCACCGACGACCCCGCCAAGGAGCGGCTGGCCGACCGGGTCGCGCGGCTGGCCGCGCTCGGCTACCCGGCCGCGCCGATCACCGCCGGCCGGCTGCGCGAACTCGAACCGGCCCTGCGTCCGCCCACCGCCGGCGCCGTCATCGGGCACTACCCCGGCGAGGGCCACGTGCACGGCCCGGACGCGGTGGCGGCCCTCATCGGCCGCGCACGCTCGGCCGGAGCGCAGCTGATCACCGGGACGGCCGCCACCCGCCTCAACCTGCGCGGCGACCGGGTCACCGGCGTCCGCCTCGGCACCGGCGACGACCTGGACGCCGACCTCACCGTCTGCGCGGCGGGGCGGCACTCCCCCGCGCTGCTCGCGACCGCCGGCCT
>NZ_VCKZ01000603.1 GCF_005889745.1 Actinomadura geliboluensis | reverse complement strand
GGACGGTGCCGAACGAAGTTCGTCAACTGAATGGTGGTGGGTGGGGCCCCGTCGTTCGGCCCCCACCCACCACCATTCAGTTGACGAACTTCGTTCGGCACCGTCCTCCAGCCCCCACCCGCCGCCATTCAATTGACGAACTTCCTTCGGCGTTTTTTTGGGAGAGAGCAGTGACATCCGTAGCCCTCGGTCCGCGGTACCGCGAGGACGCGCTGCGCGCCCTCGCCGAGGCCGAGTTCGACGTGCTGGTGATCGGCGGCGGCATCGTCGGTGCCGGCGCGGCCCTCGACGCGATCTCGCGGGGGCTGTCCGTCGCCCTGGTGGAGGCGCGGGACTGGGCGGCGGGGACGTCCAGCCGCTCCAGCAAGCTCATCCACGGCGGCCTGCGCTACCTCGAACAGCGCGACTTCGGGCTGGTGCGGGAGGCGTTGCGGGAACGCGGCCTGCTGCTGCACCGCCTCGCGCCGCACCTGGTGCGTCCCGTCCAGTTCCTGTATCCGCTGCGCAACCGGGTGTGGGAGCGGGCCTACGTCAGCGCGGGCGTCACCCTGTACGACACGATGGGCGGAAGCCGGGCACTGCCCCGCCACCGGCAACTGACCCGGCGCGGGGCGCTGCGCCAGGCGCCCGCGCTGCGCTCGGACGCACTGGTGGGCGCCGTCCAGTACTACGACGCGCAGGTGGACGACGCCCGCTACACGATGATGGTCGCGCGCACCGCGGCCCAGTACGGCGCGAAAGTCGCCACCCGGGCCGAGGCGACGGGGTTCCTGCGCGAGGGCGAGCGGGTCACCGGCGCCACGGTCGTCGACCTGGAGGGCGGCCAGGAAATCGCCGTGCGGGCCCGCCGGGTGGTGTGCGCGACCGGTGTGTGGACGGACGGCGCGCAGGCGATGACCGGCTCCCGGGCCGCGTTCGGGGTCCGCGCGTCCAAGGGCGTCCACCTGGTGGTGCCGCGCGACCGGATCCCGATGGAGACCGGCCTGATCACGCGAACGTCCAAGAGCGTGCTGTTCATCATCCCGTGGGGGCGGCACTGGCTCGTCGGCACCACCGACACCCCGCACGACGACGGGCCGGACGAGCCCGTCGCCGAGCACACCGACATCGGCTACCTCCTCGACCAGGCGAACGCCGTCCTGCGGACGCCGCTCACCCACGACGACATCGAGGGCGTCTACGCGGGGCTGCGGCCCCTGCTGTCCGGCGAGTTCGACGACACGACGCGGCTGTCGCGCGAGCACGCCGTCGCCGAGCCGGTCCCGGGCCTCGTCGTCGTCACCGGCGGCAAGTTCACCACCTACCGGGTGATGGCGCAGGACGCGGTGGACGCGGTCGCCGACGGCCTGGACGAGTCCGTGCCCGCGTCCGTCACCGCCCGGCTGCCGCTCCTCGGCGCGACCGGCTTCGAGGTGCTGTGGAACGAGCGGCGCCGCCTCGCCGCCGAGTCGGGGCTGCACGTCGCGCGGGTCGAGCACCTGCTGCGCCGCTACGGGGCGTGCGCCCTGGAGGTTCTGCGGCTCGTCGCCGACAGCTCGGCGCTCGGCGCGCCCATCCCCGGCGCCGAGGACTACCTGTGCGCCGAGGCCGTCTACGCGGTGACGCACGAGGGCGCCCTGCACCTGGAGGACGTCCTGGCCCGCCGGCTCCGGGCGGCGATCGAGGAGTGGGACGGCGGCGTGGCCGCGGCGTCCCGCGTCGCCGAGCTGGTGGCGCCCGTCCTCGGCTGGGACGAGGAGGACGTCCACGACGAGATCAAGCGGTTCGTCCGGCGGACCGCCGAGGAGCGCCGCGGCGGCGCCGCCCACGCGGAGGCCGCCGCCTAGGCGAACGTCGCGGTCATCGCGGTGACCCCGCCGGGCGCCTCGATGGACAGGTCCCCGTCCGGGGAGCCGGCCGCGACGAACGGCTGCCGCGCGTAGACGGGCCGGCGGGCGCGGAACGACAGCTCGCGCACCGTCCGGCCCGCCCGGCGCGGCAGTTCGAGGCAGAGGATCGCGAGCAGCGGCCCGTGCACGACGAGCCCGCCGTGCCCCTCCACTTCGGTCGCGTACGCCTCGTCGTAATGGATGCGATGGGCGTTGTAGGTAAGCGCGCTGAACCGGAACAGCAACACCGGGTCAGCGGTGACCGGCAACATCCAAGGCGCCTTCACATCAGGGCTGGAAAACGACACCTCGCCCGGCGAAGACTTGGCATCGCCGCTTCGGTAGACGAGATCCTGCTCCTCCACCGCGATCTCAGCGCCGTCCCGCAGAAAAATATGGCGGACGGTGACGAACAGCATTTCCCCACTGCGCCCTTGTTTCACGACCGTCGAGACGAGCTCCGTCCTCCGAGTGACCGTGTCACCGAACCGCAAGGGCTCTCGAATGCGAAACCGTCCTCCGGCGAACATGCGGCGCCGCTCAGGAAGGGGCGGCAGGAACCGCCCGTCGCGCGGATGCCCGTCCGGCCCAAGCTCCCGCTGCGCGGGCCGCTCCAGGAAGTGGACCCACTGCCACAGCGGCGGCAGCTCGTCCCCGGGCGGCTCGACGTCCAGCACACCCGCGAGCGCCGCCGAGGGCGCCGCGTCGATGACCTCGGTCGCCTCCTGCGGCTCCGGTGCCCATCCCGCGATGTCGATCATCGGCTCATCGTCCCAGCCCGCGCGTCAGGCCGGGATGAGGGGGCAGTGGGTGCCCTTGTAGATGGTGGGGACGCACCGGTTGCAGTGGATGCACAGCGACGGGGTGGACGGGTCGGCGGCGATGCGGTTCACGAGGTCGGGTTCGCGGAGCAGGGCGCGCGCCATGGCGACGAACTGGAAGCCCTCCTCCATCGCCTTGTCCATGGTCTCGCGGGTGGTGATGCCGCCCAGCAGGACGAGCGGCAGGTCCAGTTCGGCGCGGAACCTGCGGGCGTGCTCCAGCAGGTAGGCGTCCTGGTACGGGTACACGCGCAGGAACCGCTTGCCGAACATGCGCAGGCCGACGCGCATCGGCAGCTTGTAGCCGGCGGCGAACTCCGGGATGGGCATCTCGCCGCGGAACAGGTACATCGGGTTGAGCAGCGAGCTGCCCGCGGTCAGTTCGAGGGCGTCGACGGTGCCGTCGTCCTGCAGCGCGCGGGCGACGTACAGGCTGTCGTCGATCTCCAGGCCGCCGCGGACGCCGTCCCGCATGTTGAGCTTCGCGGTGATCGCGATGCGGTCGCCCACCTCGTCCCGGACGGCGCGGGCGATGCCGAGCGCGACCTTGGCGCGGTTCTCGATCGGCCCGCCGTACCCGTCCTTGCGCTTGTTGAGGCGCGGGCTGAGGAACGAGCTGGCCAGGTAGTTGTGCCCGAAGTGGATCTCCACGGCGTCGAACCCGGACTCGATCGCCAGCCGTGCGGCGTCGGCGTGCGCGCGGGTGATACGCGCGATGTCGTCGGCCGTGGCGACCTTGGTGAACGCCATGCCGAGCGGGTTGAAGAAGCGCCCCGCGGAGATCGCGGGCAGCTTGTTGGAGCTGGCGTCCGCGACCGGCCCGGCATGCCCGAGCTGCGCGGACGCGGCGGCGCCCTCGGCGTGCACGGCGTCGGTGAGCCGGCGCAGCCCCGGAACGGCCTCGGGCCGCATCCAGATCTGCCCCCGCTCCGTCCGCCCCTCGGGCGAGACCGCGCAGTAGGCGACGGTCGTCATGCCCACTCCCCCGGCGGCGGGCCGCCGGTGGTACTCGATCAGCTCATCGGTGACCAGGGACTCGGGCGCCATCCCCTCGAAGGTGGCCGCCTTGATCACCCGGTTGCGCAACGTCAGCGGCCCCAACCGAGCCGTCTCGAACACGTCCACACCAGCCTCCGTTCCACCCTCTTGAGTGAGAACCCGATCCCCGAGTGAACAACCACCGGCTCTGGCTTGAACCTCGACCACCTGTACCGGCTGATATCGGACGGCGAGAAGGACCGCTTGATCCAGAATCTGGCGGGCTCCATCTCGCAGGTCTCGCGCGACGAC
>NZ_VCKZ01000602.1 GCF_005889745.1 Actinomadura geliboluensis | reverse complement strand
CGGCTGGGAGCGGCACCGCGCCTCCCTCCGGCCGCGGTTCCTGACCCCGCATCCGACGCTGCCGTCCGCGCTCGAAGAGCGCTACGAGGCGGAGCGCCGATCCGCGCTGCTCCGCCGGTACAGGGGAACGACATGACCACGACCACCACACGGCGGATCGCGTTCCACGGAGACGGAGGCGGCACGGCGCCCTGCACCGTCGGGCAGTGGGACTTCTGGCGCAAGATGCGCCGGCCGGGCGAGCCGTCCTTCGCCGACACGACCTCGGGCGGGCTGCTGCCCGAGGGACTCGCCCTGGACGAGGTCCTGGACGGGCTCCGCCTGCTGATCGAACGCCACCAGTCGCTCCGCACCCTCTTCCACGGCGACGACCACGCCCTGAACCAGGAGGTCCTGGCGGAGGGCGAACTGACGGTCTGGCTCGTCCGCGTCGACGCGGTCGACGACCTGCACGCCTTCGCCGGCGACTGGCGGCCCCGGCCGCCGGGGGCGCAGCACGACCCGGCGGCCGAACTGCCGTTCGCCGCCCGGATCGTCCTCCTCCACGACCGGCCGGTGGTCTTCCAGCTGTGGATGTCGCACCTGGCCGCCGACTTCCTCAGCGGGCAGGTGGTGGCAGCCGAGTTCGTGCGGCTCCTGCAAGGCGGGCTCACCGGCGTCCCGCGCGCCGTCCAGCCGGCGGAGAAGGCCGCCCGCGAGCGCTCGCCGCGGGGGCGGCGGGCGCTGGAGCAGGCGCTCGACCACTGGCGCCGGGAGCTGGCCGCCGCCCCGCCCACGATGTTCCCCGCGCCGCCCGGCCCGCCCGCGACCCCGCGCTTCTGGCGCGGCGGGCTCCGGTCGCGGGCGGTGCCGCTCGCGCTGGACGCCGTCGCCGCCCGGCACCGCGTGGGGACGACGCACGTCCTGCTGGCCGCGGCGACGGTGCTCCTCGGCCTGCACACCGGCCGCGACCGGTGCGCCGTCCGGCTCATGGCCGGCAACCGCGCGGGCAAGGACCTCCACAACGCCGTGGGCAACCTCGCCCAGGAGACGATCTCCGTCATCGGGCTCGGCGGGGAGACGTTCGGGGACGTGGTGCGCGAGGCGTGGAAGGCCTCCTTCCGCGCGCAGCGGCACGGCCAGTTCGACGCCGACCTGGCGGCCCGGCTGGTCGCCGGATCGGGTGTCGACCTGAGCGTCGCCTTCAACGATCTATGGACGCCGACCCGCACCCGCCTTCCCGCCCCGCCCGCGCCCCCCGGGGAGTCGTCGTTCGCCTGGGAGCGGCGCGTCGAGCGGGCGAGCGTCACCTTCTTCCTGGAGGTGTTCAGGGTCGTGGAGGATCCGCACGCCGTCCGGCTCAGCCTCCTGGCCGACACCGCCCACTTCCCGCCACCGGTCATCCCGGCCTTCCTGTCCGGCATCGAGAACCTCCTCGCCGAGCTGGCGGACCGGGATCTGCCGCTGAGCGAGATCGCGCCGGTGCGGCCGGCGCCCCGTCCCGTCCCGGCCTCGTGAACGACGGCCTCGCAGGAGAAAGGCGCACCATGCCGACGGCACGCATCACCGACCTGGCGTTCACGGCACCGCCCCCGGTCAAGATGGACGAGTTCGCCGCCCTGTTCGCCGGCGACCCGGGCGGCGACATCGTCGCGCGGGTCATCGACAACTCCGAGATCGGCGCCAAGGGCATGGCCGTGAACCCCTTCGTGGAGGATCCGCGCGAGTGGGGCACCGGCCGGCGGATGGACCGCGGCCTCGCCGACGCCCGCGCCCTGGCCGCCGAGGCCGTCCGCCGCGCGCTCGACCGCGCCGGGCTGCGTCCCGGCGAGGTCGGGCTGCTCGCGACCTCGACCACCACGACGCACTCCGCCCCCGGGCTGGACGGGCTGCTGGACGACCTCGGGATGCCGCCCGGCACCGAGGCGCTGTCGCTCGGCCCCATGGGCTGCTACGCCGCGCTCCCCGCGCTGTCCGCCTGCCGGAACTGGGTGGAGGTGCACCGCAGGCCGGCCGTCCTGGTGTGCGTGGACCTCTTCTCGCCCCACCTCCAGCCGCCGCCGTACGACAAGGAGGGCGCCGTCGTCCTGACGCTCTTCGGGGACGGCGCGGCGGCGGTCGTCCTGCGGCCGGGCCGGCCGGGCCTGCCCGGGCTGGACATCATCGACACCGAGGTGCTCACCGCGCCCCGGTTCGCCCAGGACCTGCAGGTCCACGTCGGCGATCGCGGCCTGCACATCCGGCTCGCGCCGACCATGCCGGACGTCGTGGCGTCGTCGGTGCCCGCCCCCGTCGACGCGCTCCTCGCGCGCAACGGGCTCGGCCGCGGCGACCTGGCGTGGTGGGCGCTCCACCCCGGCGGCCGCCGCATCATCGACCGCGTCGAGGAGGAGCTGCGGCTGCCCGCCGAATCGGTCGGCGTGTCGCGCGCGGTGATGCGCGAGCATGGGAACACCGCCGGACCCGCGGTCCTTGCCGTCCTCGAACGGCTCCAGCAGGCCGCACCGCTCGACCCCGGACACCATGCCATGGCGCTGGCCTTCGGCCCGGGCGCCACCCTCTGGGCGATGCTCCTGCGCGGCGCCCGCTAGCAGCCCGTCCCGTTCCCCAGTGGAGGCCCTCATGCTCGACGTCATCGGAGTCGGTTTCGGACGCACCGGCACGCTCTCCCTCAAGGCGGCCCTGGAGCAGCTCGGTTTCGGCCCCTGCCACCACATGCTGGGGCTGCTGGACCGCCCCGGCGAGATCCCGCTCTGGGAGGAGGCGGCCGCGGGCCGGGCGGACTGGGAGAAGGTCTACGACGGGTACCGCTCGTCCGTCGACTGGCCGGGCGCGGCGTTCTGGCGCGAACTCGTCGCCCGGAACCCGGAGTCCAAGGTCATCCTGACCGTCCGCGATCCGGCCTCGTGGTACCGGAGCGCCCACGGCAGCATCTACCGGTCGGTCACCGCCCCCGACGACGGCCGCGATCCGGTGTTCACCCGGCTGCGCGCCCTGTCCCTCGACATCGTCTGGAACGGCGTCTTCGGCGGCGGGTTCGCCGACCGGGACCACGCGGTCACGGTGTTCGAGCGGCACATCGAGGAGGTCCGCCGCGAGGTGCCGTCCGACCGGCTGCTGGAGTTCCACGTCGGCCAGGGCTGGGAGCCCCTCTGCGGCTTCCTCGGGGTCCCCGTCCCGGGCGGGGACTTCCCGCACCACAACGACGGCGCGCAATTCGCCGCCACGCTGGAGCAGCGCAAGGAGCACTGAGATGGCCCGCCGGCCGCCGGACGCGGTGCTCCCCTGGCGGCACTGGTCGGACACGACCCTCGACCTGGTGATCACGGCGGTCGTCACGACCGGGACGCTGGTCCCCGTGCTGCTCCCGAGGCCGCACGGGGCCGCCGTCGCCGCGGCGCTGCTGGCCTCGGTGCCGGTGTTCTGGCGCCGCCGGTGCACCATCCCGGCCGGCTTCGTCGTCGCGGCCGCCACGACCTGGCTGAGCGCGGAGAACGACCTGCCCCCGCTGCCGCTCGGGGCCCTGGTGCTCACCTACACGCTCGCGGCCCAGCCGTCCCCCGCCAGGCGCCTGGCCGGAGTGGCGGTCGGCGGGGTCCTGCTGCTGGTCTCGCTGATCCTGCCGGGCGAGGAGCTGATCGACTCCGGGTACATCGGGATGTTCTTCGCCACCGCGTACGCCCTCGGCACCGGCGGCAGGGCGCGCCGGGCCCGGATCGGCGTGCTGGAGGAGCGCGCCCGCAGGCTGGAGGAGGAGCGGGCCGCGGCCGCCGCCAGGGAGCGCACCAGGATCGCCCGCGACATGCACGACGTCGTCACGCACTCGGTGGGGCTGATGGTCGTCCAGGCGGAGTCCGGCGCCCTGCTGGTGGACCGGTCGCCGGAGAGGGCCGTGGAGGCGTTCGACGCCATCGCCGACCGGGGCCGCGACGCCATCGCGCAGCTGCGCTTCGTCCTGGACGCGCTCCGCTCCGACGACCCGCCGCCCGCCCGCCGGGCCCAGCC
>NZ_VCKZ01000103.1 GCF_005889745.1 Actinomadura geliboluensis | reverse complement strand
CCCCAGATGACCCAGACCCCCGAGGACCCGCCCGAACCGGCCGACAAGCCAGAACCGCCCGACGCGCCCGAACCGGCCGACAAGCCCGCCCCGAAGCCGGAGCCGGGCGGGACGGCGGGCTTCCCCCCGCCGCCCGTGGCGGGCGGGTTCGTGCCGCCCGGCGCTCCGCCTCCGCCGGGCGCGATGCCCTACCCGCCGTACCAGCGGCGGCCGGGGCAGCCGGTCTACGGGCCGCAGGGCGGGTTCGCGGGGCCGCCGCTCGTGTACGCGCCCACCAAGCTCGAAAAGGCGCTGAAGGCGTGGAAGCGGCCGGCGCGGCCGATGGCGCCGTCGCTGCTGGCCGGCACGCTGATCGCCGGAGCGATCGGGGCCGTCACGGTCGGGCCGCCGCTGCGGGAGGGGCGGTTCGGCGTCGGCGCCGTCATCGCCGCCGTGGCCGTCGCGTACGTGGCGGCGGCGTCGGCGTGGTCGGCGGGACGGATGGTCCGGCCCGGCTCCGGGAAGCGGCGGCCGCGGGTCAACCGGACGGCGATCGTGTTCGGGCTGCTCTCCCTCGGCCTGGCCTCGACCGTCGCGCTGCGGGAGGCGGAGTGGGTCGTCGTGCCCGCGCTGCTGCTCGCCGTCGCCGTCGGGTCGTACGCGGCGTCCGGCGGGCGGTCGTGGGCGGAGGTCCTGCTCGGCGGGCTCGCGGTCGTGCCCGCGGGCGGCGCCATGCTGCCCTGGGTCGCGGAGAGCGCTTACGGGACGGTCACGTCCGACAAGAGCAGGGCGTGGCCGGTCATCCGGACGTCCCTCATCGCGGGCGGGCTGATCGCGGTGTTCGGCGCGCTGTTCGTCGGGGCGGACGCGGCGTTCGGCAGCCTCGCCTCGGGCCTCGTCCCCGAGGTGTCGCCGTTCTCGGTGGTCGTCTACGGGGCCGCCGGCGTCGTGACGATGGCGATGGCGTCCGCCGGGGCCTACCTCGGGCAGGCGCCGCCGCCGCTGCGCATGCTGGCCCCCGGGCGCGGCAGGCCCGCCGGGCGCTGGTCGTGGGCGGTGCCGATCGCGGCGCTCGACCTGCTGTTCCTGCTGTTCTGCGCGATCCAGGCCGGGGTGTTCCTCGCCGACGACAAGGACGAGCTGCTGCGCTCGACCGGCCTCACCTACGCCGAGTACGCGCGGCAGGGGTTCTTCCAGCTCGTCGTGGTGACCGTGCTGGTGCTCGTGGTCGTCGCCGTCGCGAAGCGCTACGCCCCGGACGGGGGCCGGGGCGACGACGTGACCGTCCGGGTGCTGCTCGGGCTGCTGTGCGCGCTGACGCTCGTCGTCGTCGCGGTCGCGCTGCGCCGCCTCTACCTGTACGAGGAGACGTTCGGCTGGACGCGGCTGCGGCTGTGGGTGCACGCGTTCGAGCTGTGGCTCGGCCTCGTCGTGGTGCTGGTGGCCGTCGCCGGGGTGGTGCGTGGGCGCGTCCCCTGGCTGCCGCGCGCGGTCGCGGGCAGCGGCGCGGCGGCGATGATCGCCCTCGCGCTGCTCAACCCGGACGGGTTCATCGCCGAGCACAACGTCGCCCGGCACGCCGAGACCGGCAAGATCGACGTCCCGTACCTGCGGGACCTGTCCGCCGACGCGGTGCCCGCGCTGGACCGGCTGCCGGAGCCGCTCCGGACGTGCGCCCTGCGCGAGATCGCCTACGACCTGGACCAGGACGAGCCGGCGATGAGCGCCAACCTCGCGCGGGCGCGGGCCAGGAAGATCCTGGAGCGGCGCCCGGCCGACGGCTCGGTGGACTGCTTCAGCTCGTCTCGTCCATCGTGAGCAGGGCGTAGGCGGCGAGCGTCGAGTCGTCGGTGATGCGGCCCGCCCTGATGAGCGCCTTGAACTCGTCCCTGGACACCCACTTCTGCCGCATGTCCTGCTCTTCGGGCTCCCGGTCGGCCTCCCCGGCCGCGAGGTCGGACGCGACGAAGATGTCGAAGCCCTGGCCGCTCGTCCCGTGCGAGCAGTTCAGGTGGCCGAGGTGCCGCAGCGTGCCGGCGCGCAGGCCCGTCTCCTGGGCGAGTTCGAGGCGGGCGAGCTCCTCCGGGTCGGCGGCCTGCCGGCCGGGGAGCGAGCCCTGCGGGAAGCTCCAGGTGCGCCTGCCGATCGGGTACCGGTACTCCTCGACGAGGTGGAAGCCGCCGTCCTCGACGGGGATGACCAGTACGAAGTCGGGCTTGTCGACGACGCCGTAGATGCCGCGCGAGCCGTCCAGGCGCTCGACCTCGTCCTCCCGGACGACCATCCAGGGGTTCTCGTAGACGATCCGCGAGGCGACCTGGCGGACTGCGGGCTCATCGGTCATGTCAGGCTCCCGACCCGTAGCGGTAGACGAGTTCGTGGCGGTCGCCGACCACCACCCGGTGGGTGACCTCGACGACGCGGTCGCCCTGGTCGTAGGCGCGCCGCCACAGCGTGAGGACGGGCTGGTCCGGGCCGATCCGCAGCGTCTCCTGCTCGTCCGCGCGGGGCAGCCGGCACGTCACGGTCTCCTCGAAGGTGATGCGGTGCCCGGCCTCCTCCAGTCGCGAGTAGATGCCGCCGGGCCCGGTGTTGACCTCCAGCAGCACCGGGATCTGCTCGACGATGGGCCAGATCACCCAGGTCGTCGCCGTCTGGACGGGCGGCTCCCCCTCCACGCCCTGGACGCGCGCCCGCTCCAGCACCCGCGTCCCGACGGGGACGTCCAGCCGGGGCGCGAGCCGCTCGCAGGCGCGGATCTCGGACACGGTCGTGCGGGTGAACGGGCGGCGCCCGCCCGTCTGCGCCGACACGTGGAAGCCGCGCCACTCGCCGACCTGCCGGGTGATGTCGGCCGCCGCGCGCCGCACCCGCGGCGCGGTGCGGACCTGCGCGCCCGCGCCGTGCCGCAGCTGGACCAGGCCCGCCTCGGCGAGGATCCGCAGCGCCCGCCGCACGGTGGACCGGTCGGCGCCGAACTCGTCCGCCAGCCGCCGCTCGGACGGCAGCCAGGACCCCGGGTCGAGCTCGCCCTCGACGATGCGGGCGGCGAGCGCGTTCGAGATCACCTGTGCCTTCGTGGGGGGTCGCGGCATACCAGATCAGATCCTGCTCCGGGTCGGTGCGTTGACCTCACACCGTACAGATCCCACCCGTCCCGGCGGCCTTTTGGGGTTCTGCGGAACGCGTTGTGGGCGGTGCTTGGTAGTCCTATGGTAGACCTACCATAGGCCGACCGAGGGAGCCCCGGACCATGTCGGTGACCATGTGCATGCCCGGATGGCGCAGCGAACGCTCGGACGAGGGGCTGCGCGCCACGAGGGTCACCCGGCTGTCGGACTACCAGCTCGTCAACGGCTGCCTGGAGGAGATCCACGCGACGGACGAGGGCGAGCTGTGGCTGCTGTGCGACGCGCAGACCCGGCTCGCCGAGCGCGTCGCGACCGCCGAGCGGCTGCGCTCCCTCCGCCGCGTCTAGCACGGCGGAGGGCACGGCCGGGGTCAGCTCCGGCGGAAGCTGACCACCTCGCCGGAGTCGCCGACCGCCTCGCGGGACGGCGTGATGATCCGCTCGCCCGCGTTGTCGGCGAGCAGCGCGCGGGCGCGCAGCACGATCTCCAGGTCGAAGCGCAGGTCCGGGTCGAGCAGCTGGTCGCCGAACAGCTCCTCCAGCTGGCGCAGCCGGTACCGGACGGTCTGCGGGTGGACGTGCAGCCGCATCGCGACCTCGTTGGCGTTGCGGCCCGACTGGAGCCAGGCGAGCAGCGTCTCGGCGAGCCGGTCCTGCTGGCTCGGGCGCAGGTGCGCCAGCGGCGCGAGGCGCAGGTCGGCGAGCGAGGTGATGAGGCCCTCGTCCTGGAACAGGATCAGCGTGGACATGTGCTCCACGCTGCGGATCACGCCGCTCTCCGCCTCGATGACGCCGCGCTGGACGAGCGACAGCGTCTTGCGCGCCCACTGGATGGACCGCGCCGCCTCCATCAGCGGGACGGTGGGGCCGACGACGGCGAGCGTCCCGGACAGGGCGCGGTCGACGAGCTTCGCGCGGCCGGGGCCGTCCGGGTCCGGGATGATCAGGCTGGGGGTGCGGCGGGTCAGGTCGGCGAGGACGTCCGGCGGGAACGCGGGCTGCCGGGCGTCCTGGTGGTGCCGGCCGAGCGCGACCGCCGCGACCGTCCGGGGGACGGGCCAGTGCGCGGCGGCGGCGAGGTCGGCGATGGCCTCCTGCGCGGCCGGCGGGTCGGCGAACAGCAGGTCGAGCAGCCGCTTGCGGCGGCGCTGCATCTCGCCCGCGACGGCGGCCTTGGCCTGCGAGAAGCCCTCGGCGGCGGCGTGCGCGAGCTCGTCCTGGAACTGCATCAGCACCTCCCCGACGGCGCCGAGCGTGCGGGGGGAGACCTTCAGCGCCTCGGCGCCCTCGGTCATCCGGCGCCAGGCCACCATGCCGCCGACCCGCATCGCGGTCTGCATGGCGTCGAGGCTGCGGCCCTCGCCGGCCTCGCCGCGGCCGATGGCGCGGAAGAAGTCGGTCACGGGTGCGGGGTCGTGCGCCGGGTCGCCCACCCGGTCGACGAAGAAGTGCAGCACGCGCTCGACGGCGAGGCGCAGGGTGCCGGAGTAGGAGCCGTCCCCGGGGCGGTCGTACTCCCTGACGCGCGTCTGGATCTCCAGGATCATGTCGTCCGCCACCTCGTCGAGGTGCGGCCTCATGTGATCTGCCAGTTCCCTCGGCAGATCCGCCCACGGGCGCCCATTAGTGGTCGAACCGTCGTTCGCCACAGATTCTCCCCCTCCTCGTCCCCCAGCGTTGCGCGCCGTACACGGGGGGTAATTAATTACTTATGAGACCTATGTGGGGCAAATCATGACCCGTGGCGAGCCTGGGCGCAAAGTCTAGGTCGACATTCGACCAGCTTCGGCCGACCGAATGACCGAGATTCGACAGGTCCGAGAACCCCCGCCGAAGACCTGTCACCCCCGGCGTCCTCCGTCACTCTCAGTCACCCCCGCCCCGGCAAGTACTTGACGCATCGGAAAGTAGAAAGTACTTTCTTCATCGGAAAGTACTTCTTGAGCAAGCAGGAGCCCCCCATGAGCGACCAGTTCACCGACGCCGCCGAGGCCCTCGCCGCGATCGAGCGGACCCAGCAGCGCGCCTACGCCGACCAGCGGCTGCCGGTCTGGTACCTCCCGGGCGTCATCGGTCTCGGCACGGCCGCCGCGGTCGGCAGCGACCTGGACGGCACCGCCCAGGTCGGCCTCACCGCCGCCGCGGTCGCCGGGCTCCTCGGTCTGGTCGCCGCGCTCTCCGCCCGCACCCGCATCAAGTTCCGGCCGCACACCTGGACGCCGAAGGCCGGTGCCCTGATGGCGCTGTGGATCACCTCGATCTTCGTGGTCTGGGGCGTCGTCCCGCCCCTCGTCGGCCTGGTCACCGACTCGGGCGTCTGGCAGAAGGCCGTCGCGGGCGCCGTCGCCGCCGCCTACAGCGCGGCGACCCTCCGCCGCGCGGAGACCATGGTGTTCGCGCGGCTCGCCGGAAAGGTCGCCCGATGAACCTCGACCCGGTGATCCACACCCCCGCGCGGCTGCAGATGGTCTCCCTGCTGGCGACGGCGACCGAGGCCGAGTTCGGCTTCGTCCGCGACAGCCTCGGGCTGAGCGACTCGGTGGTGTCCAAGCACGCGAGCGCGCTGGAGAAGGCCGGCTACGTCGAGATCCGCAAGGGCTACGTCGGCAAGCGCCCCCGCACCTGGTTCAAGCTCACCCGCGAGGGCCGCCGCGCGTTCGACGAGTACGTCGCCACGCTCCAGCGGATCGTCGGCCGTCCCCTCGCCGACACCCCGGCCGAGGACGACCGCTGATCGGGCGGGCCGCCGGAGAAAGCGGTCCGCCCGAGACATAGCGGCGCGCGACCGGAGGCGTCTGGAAGGGGGACAGCAATCCGGAGGTGACGATGGACGACGCAGCGGAGCGGCGTTTCCGCGAGTTCGTCGAGACGAGGTCGGTGGCCCTGATGCGGCTGGCGTACCTGCTCGCGGGAGGCGACCAGCACGCGGCAGAGGACCTCCTGCAGACCGCGCTCGCCAAGACCGCGGCGCGCTGGGGCAGCGTCGACAACCCCGAGCCGTACGTGCGGCGGACGATGTACCGCCAGCAGGTCAGCAACTGGCGGCGGACGCGGCGGCGGCGCGAGACCCAGGTCGGCGTGCTCCCCGACCGGGCCGGGCTGGACGCCGCGTCGGCGGTCGATCTGAAGCTGACCGTGCGGACGGCCCTGGCCCGCCTCACGCCCAAGCAGCGCGCGGTACTGGTCCTGCGGTTCTTCGAGGACCTGCCCGAGGCGGAGGTGGCGCGCATCCTCGGCTGCGGTGTCGGCACGGTGCGCAGCACCACGCACCGCTCCCTCGCCAGGCTGCGCGAACTCGCCCCCGAACTGAACGCACTGGAGCCGGAGGAGGCCCGCCGATGAAGCCGGACACGATCGTCAAGAGCGCGCTCGACGAGTGGGCCGGCGAGGCGCGCGTCCCCGCCGGGCTCGCCGACCGCGCGCTGCGCCGCCGCGCCCGGCGCCGCACCGTCAAGGTCGCCCTGTTCGGCGGGACGAGCGCGCTCCTCGCCGGGGCGACCGCCGTCGCGCTCGTCGCGGGCGGTGCCACCGGCGGCGGCCCGGACCGGCCGGAGGTCGCGTTCGCGCCGGTGTCCCTGTCGTCGGACACGTCGCTGCGGACGGACCTCGGCAGCGCGTTCCCCCGCCGCCTCGTCGCCGCGGGCCACACGGCCGTGGCCGCCTACTACACCACCAACGCCGGCATGAGCCGCGACGCCGGCACCGTCCGCCGCACCTGGCACCTCTACAACCCGTCGACCGGCGAGTACGAGCGGACGCGGTGGACGTACCTCAGCGTCGCGCCCGGCATGCAGCGCGCGGCCGTCCTGCAGGGCCCGCTGCCCGCGAGCAAGGTCGGGGTGCTCGACATGAAGACGCGGAAGGTCACGCACTGGATCCCGGTGGACCGGCCCGTGGGAGGTGCGGCCTGGTCGCCCGACGGCCGCCGGCTGCTCCTGACGTCCTACGCCTCGAACCCCGACGTGATGGGGCAGCCGCCCGAGACGGCGCCGAGGAGCGGCTACTACATCGTCGACGGCACGGCCGGCGCCGGTCCGTTCCACCCCCTGCCGCCGGCGCCCGGCAACCCGAACTACCGGCAGGACCTCGGCTGGAGCCGGGACGGGACGCTGATCTGGGCGCCGACCGCCCAGGTCCCGAGCAAGGTCTTCTACACCCCCGGCGGCGAGCGGCGCCCCGCGCCCGCGCACGAGGCCGGCGACCAGGAGGCGGCGGGCCTGTCCCCGAACGGGGAACTGCTGCCCACGTTCGGCCCGCCTCCCGGCCCCTCCGTCACCGTCACCAAGGCGCGGAGCGGCGAGAAGGTGGCGGTACTGCCCGTCCAGCAGGCCCTGGCCTGGGCGGACGACGACCGGCTGTTCGCCATCGGCTGCGACGTCGAGAAGTGCACCCGCAAGAACGAGTTCCGCAACCGGCTGCTGCTGGTCACGCTGACGGGGAAGATCACCCCGCTCACCGGGTACCGGCGCTCCGACCGGGCGGGCTCCTGGATCCCGGTCTTCACCCACCGCTGACCCGGCGCCCGCCGGAGCCTTACAGGGTGAGGCGGGCGCGGTCGAGGGCGGCCGTCCGGGATGCGATCGCGTGCACGACCGCGGCCATGTCGGACGGCCCGTGCCCCTGCTCCTCGGTCTCGCGGTAGAGGGCATGGCATGCGTCCAGGACGGGCGAGGCGATGCCGGCGTGCCGGGCGGCCTCCGCGATGAGGCGGTTGTTGTCCAGGACGTTGGTGATGGACGCCTGGACGGTGAAGTCGCCGTCGAGGAGCTTGCGGGCCTTGGCGCGGGAGACCGTGCTGGCCATCGGGCCTGCGTCGAGGACGTCCCGCAGCAGCCGCCGGTCGAGCCCGTACCGGTCGGCGAAGTGGAACGCCTCGGCCAGCCCGGTGACCATCGTGATCAGGTACAGGTTGACGGCGAGCTTCATCAGCAGCGCCCCCGGCACCGGCCCGCACGCGAACACCTGCCGGCACATCGGGGTGAGCAGCGGGCGGACCGTCTCGACGTCGGCGGGCTCGCCCGCCACCAGCGCGACCAGGTCGCCGGTCTCGGCGGGCCCGCGCGACCCGGACACCGGCGCCTCGACGTACCGGCCGCCCGCCGCCGCGACGTCGGCCGCCAGGCCGCGGGAGTAGCCCGGTGACGTGGTGCCCATGTGGACGATCACGCGTCCCGCGACGGCGGCGGCGAAGCCGGGCGTGCCGCGCCCCAGGACGGCATCCATGGCGGGACCGTCGGCGAGCATGAGGAGGACGACGTCCGCGCGCCGGCACACCTCGGCGGGGCCGGACGCCACCTCCGCGCCCGCCGCGCGCAGCGCCTCGCTCCCGGCGGCACTGCGGTTCCAGACGGTGAGGGGGACTCCGGCGTGGGCGAGGTTGAGCGCCATGGGGCGTCCCATCACGCCGAGTCCGATGAAGCCGATGTTCGCGTCCACCTTCGCCTCCGGTTCCGGGCCGGGCGGCGCTCCGCCAGGGGTGGCGGCGGAGCGCGCGCGGGGACCTGCCGACCTTGCCGATTATGACAGCGGTCATGATAATGGTCCAGGTGAAGCCGGAAATGGACGATCGAGGGCCCCGGGAGCGGATGGTCTTCAGCGCCGCGCAGCTCATCCGCCGGGACGGCGTCGCCGCCACCGGGATGCGCGAGGTCGCCGCCCGCGCCGGCGCGCCGCGCGGCTCGCTGCAGCACTACTTCCCCGGCGGCAAGGAGCAGCTGGTCAACGAGGCCGTCGAGTGGGCGGGCCGGTACGCCGCCGCGCGCATCGATCGGTTCATGGCGTCGATGTCCCGTCCGACCCCCGGCGGGCTGTTCGCGGCGATGGTGCGCCAGTGGACGGACGAGTTCCGCGCGCAGGGCTCCATGGGCGGCTGCCCGGTCGCGGCGGCGACGGTCGACTGCGCGGACTCGGTCGCGTCCGCGCGGGCCGCCACCGCCGCCGCGTTCGCCGAGTGGCGCCGCCCCATCGCCCGGGAGCTGACCGCGATGGGGGTGCCGTCCCGCAAGGCCGCCGGTCTCGCGACGCTCATGGTCGGTGCGCTGGAGGGCGCGATCCTGATGGCGAGGGCCGAGCAGAGCGTCCGCCCGCTGAACACCGTCGCCCGCGAACTGGGCCCCTACCTGGACTCCTGCGTCGAACGCGGCTCAGGCCAGGACGCGGTCTAGGACGAGGTACGCGCCCAGCCCGATCATGGCGGCGCCGGACAGGCGGCTGATGAGGCGCGTCTTGCCGGGCGCCCCCTTCAGGACGCTCCGGGTGAGGGTGCCCAGGCAGAGGTACCAGACCCAGCAGGTCGCCATGAAGGTGAGGCCGAGAACGCCGATCTGCACGGCGATGGGCCAACTGCCGTCGGGATCGGTGAACTGGGGCAGGAGGGCCAGGAAGATGAGCAGGCCCTTGGGGTTGAGCCCGCTGACGCCCATGCCGCGCAGGAAGGCACGCCGCCCGGTGCCGGCCTCGGGGTCGGCGCCGGCCGTGGCGGGATGGGCGAGGGTCGTCGCGCCGTGCCAGATGAGGTAGGCGCCGCCGACCAGCGTCAGGGCGGTCAGCGCGGCCGGAGAGCCCGCGACCAGGGCACCGACGCCCGCCGCGACGACGAGGGTGATGGCGGCGTAGCCGGTGACCAGCCCGCCCACCGCCGGGAGGACGGAGCGGCCGCGCAGGCCGGCGCCGATGGTGAACGCCCAGTCCGGGCCCGGCACGGCGATGAGCAGTAAGGCGATCGTCCAGAAGGCGAGTACGGAGCCGGCCCCCATGATTTCCTCCCCATGTCCGCCAATGCGGGAAGGCTAATCACGATCGGCCAGAAGGTGCTCCCAACTTTTCCCCGCAAGCTGAGCAACCATGGAAGGATCTTCTTCATGGACGCGATCGACCGGAAGATCCTTGCCGTCCTCCAGGAAGAGGGCAGGCTCACGATCACGGAACTGGCCGCGCGGATCGGGCTGAGCGTCTCGCCCTGCCACCGGCGGCTGCGGGAACTGGAACGCAGCGGCACCATTCGCGGCTACCGGGCGGTCGTCGACGCCGCCGCCCTCGGCCTGACGTTCCAGGCGCTCGTGTTCGTCACCATGCGGCAGGAGGACAGGGAAACGCTGCTCGGCTTCGAGGAGGCCGTGGCGCTGGTGCCGGAGGTCGTCCAGGCGCAGCGGCTGTTCGGCGACCCCGACTACCTGCTGCGCATCGTCACCGCCGACCTGACCGCCTACCAGGAACTGGAGGACGATGTGCTGTCCGCGCTGCCCGGCGTGCAGCGGCTGAACTCCACGCTCGTGATGAAGCACGTCGTGGACGAACGGCCGCTGCCCACCTGAGCGGCTCCTACTGGCGGACGATCCAGTGGTCGTTCGCCCCGGCCTTCACGAATTGCAGGGACGGGCACAGGTAGTCGTCCGGATCGGGCGTCGCGGTCGGCTGCCAGGGCGAGTCGGACGGCGCGGCCGGGCGCCACACGCCATTCCGGCGGAGCTGAATGCCACTGCTTTCGAAGACGACGTTCTTCGCGTCGGAGCAGTAGTAGGCGTTCCCGGTGCGCGGGTCACGAGTCGCGTATATCTCGAAGATGTCCCAGCCGTAGCTGAGACTGCTCGTATCGCTGCCGGCCTTGCTGTAGAAGAGATTCCAGCTGCCGGTCGTGTGGTTGTAGAGATACGCCGACCAGGCATTGGTGGACGCGTTCGTCCGGACGAGCTGGACGCTGTAGGCCGGGTGGCCGTTCACGGGCCGGGTGTAGGTCTGGAGGAAGTCGGCGTCCATCGCGATCTCCTTGCGGGGCCCGTTGCCGCCGCACCAGTCCCACGCCCAGATCTCGTTCCCGACGGCCTGCGAATACACCGTCGTGATCTCCATGCACGACCCCGCGGCCTTGATGGTGGGGGTATAGGTGAAGTCGGCGCTGTTCGACACCCGGTAGCTCGTGTCGACGCTCTGGGAGGCCATGAACCCGTCGTGCGTTCCGGCGGCGGGCTCGACGCCCCAGAAATGATGGATCTGCTCGCGGCGGAGCCGGGACCGGTGCAGCCCGCGGAACTTCTCGACGGCTTCGGCGTTGCGGGCGGACGGCGTGAACGTCCGCGCACCCGCCACCACGCCGCGCTTCGGCGCGTCCGGGCTCGGTGCGACGGGCGGTTTCACGGTGGAGGCGGCGGCGCCGGCGGAGGCCGGAACGGCGGCGAAGGCGGCGAGGACGGCGCAGGCGAGCAGGGTGCGACGCTGCATCACACAACTCCTTGTCGGGGCGGGGAGCAGTCTGCAAGCGCGCGCTGACCGTGGCGTGAATTGGGGTGGATCACGCCGTCACAAAGAATCCGTCCCGCGTTCCCCTACTGTCAACGAGTCGTTTTTCAACGCCCGTCCAGTACGCGCTGAAAAAACGTGTCATCCGGCCGCCCGCACGGTGAGGCGAAGTTCACTCCCCGCAGAGATCACACCAGGCACGGTGATCACGATCACATCAGTCCGCCCGCATTCACCTTTTCACCCTGCGTCATTTCCGCTGATCAGCCGGGCCGATGTGGGAAGAAGTCGCGCGGAAGCGAGCGGTGGTTTACGCGGCCATCGCGGATGACCATGTCCGGCCATCGGGCGGGTGGACCGTCCATATGCCCTGGTGGAGCGGCCGGACATCGCTAAGCTACGGGCTCAACATTCTCCTTCGTCTCCCTGGCACCGTCCTGCGAGTGCCCTGCATTGCCAGCCGCCGGCCCGCGGCACATCCCCCGCCATTGCACGGTGCGAATCTCGCTTCGCCCGGGACACGGAGAAGCCCCCAACAGAGGAGAAAACCAATGCGCGCAAGTCGGCTGGCTGCGGTGGGAATCGCTGCGGGCTCCATGATGCTCGGAATGGCCGCCCCCGCCTTCGCCACCCCGGAGACCGCGCCGAAGGTGGGCGACGAGTGCAAGACGGCGGGCGAGACCGCCAAGGACGCGGAGGGCATGGGCCTGACCTGCGTCAAGGGCGAGGACGGCAAGCTCACGTGGGTCGCGTCCCCCGTGAAGCCGGGTGACCCCGGCGGCGAGAACCCCGGCGGCGAGAACCCGGGCAACGAGAACCCGAAGCCGACCTTCAAGTTCGGCTACGACAAGGTGAAGCTGTCGAGCCTGCGCGTCGCGCCGGGCTACAAGACCACGTTCACGGTGACCTGCCCGACCTCGGTGATCATCACCGGCAACGGCTACACGCAGAAGTCGCTGCCCGTGAAGAAGACCGGCGAGAACACCTGGACCGCCACCGGCACGTTCCGCAAGAACCTGCCGAACCCGACCATCGCCACGGTCATCTGCAAGGACTTCGGCTCGGTCAAGTACAGCACCCAGCCGGAGAAGGGCGAGACCAAGCCCGGCAAGCCCGGCAAGCCCGGCCAGATGAAGCCGAAGACGCCGAAGATCCCGACCGGCCGCATCGACACCGGTGACGGCAGCACCTACGCGCAGAACGAGGGCGCGCCGGCCGGCCTGCTGGCCGCCGGGTTCGGCGCGCTGATGGCCCTCGGCCTCGGCGCCGTCGCGCTGCGCCGCCGGACGGCCGGGGAGCGGTCGTAACGTTGCCGGAACTGCCTGCTTCGGCCATCGGTCGCCGCGCCGCCGGCGCGGTGACCGGTGCGCTGCTCATCGGACTGCTGCTCGGCGGCTGCGGCGGCGGGGACGGCGACACCGCGTCGCCCGGCACCCCGGAGCCCGCGGCGACGCAGTCGACGGGCGCGACCGCGCCCGCGTCGAACGTCCACCCGCTGACCGAGTCGCCGCCGACGAAGATTTCCATCCCGAAGATCGGCGTGTCGGCCCCGGTGGGCTCGATCGGGCTGCGCCCCGACGGGCGCGTCGAGGAGCCGCCGCTGAGCAAGCCGAACCTCACGGGCTGGTACGACGAGGGCGTCACCCCGGGCGAGGTCGGCCCGTCGGTGATCCTCGGCCATGTCGACGCCAACGGGAAGCCGGCGGTGTTCGCCCGGCTGAAGGACCTGAAGCCCGGCGACAAGATCGCGGTGTCCCGCAAGGACGGCTCCACCGCGACGTTCGCCGTCCAGCAGGCCCAGCGCGTCGACAAGGACGCCTTCCCGCACGAGAAGGTGTTCGGTGAGGCGCTCGACCACGCGTCGCTCCGGCTGGTCACCTGCGGCGGCGCCTTCGACAAGAAGATCGGCCACTACAAGGACAACCTGATCGTCTACGCCAAGCTGATCAGCTCCTGACCCGAAGTACAAAGAACGCCCGCCGGTGGACGCACCGGCGGGCGTTCTGCATCCCACCCACCGACTGGCTCGCGCCCGCGCGCCGCATCGTCTTACTCACTGTCTTCTGCAAGACCAGGGAACGAGAGCCCTGGGGCTGACACAGACTCAACTCGCCGAACGGGCAGGGCTGACACAGCCTGCCCTGTCCCGGTTGGATGACCAGTTGGGCGCGGTCGCGGGCGCCGGCGCCCTCGCGGTCACCACCCTCGCCTTCATCTCCTCACTGGGATGACCCAGCACGCGAGTGTTCGGTGTTCGGTCATGACCGAACACCGAACACTTGGCTACACTAGGCCACATGACAGGCGCGGAGCGGATCGATGACTTCGTGGCCGCGGTGACCGGCATCGGTGCGGACGTGGTCGATGAGCGGGTCGGCCCGAACTCCGGATACGACCTGTCGATCACCTTCGGGGGAGCGCCCGCCAGAATAGAGATCAAGCAAGCAGGCACGGTGACGCCTGCCATCGTCAACCGTCTCGTGAGGGCCCGAGAGAGACGCAACGAGACGCCGGATGCGATTCCCGTCCTGGTGGGTGAGCGAATATTCGACGCGTCGCGTGCGCTGCTGCGTCACCATGGATGGGGTTGGTTGGACCTTCGCGGCCACTTGCATCTAGAAGGTCCAGGAATCTTTATTGACGCTGAAGTTCAGCCCTTTATTTCTCGCCCAAGGCGCTCCAACGCCCTCGCCGGCTCGGTCGGGCTCGAAGTAGCCGCACTACTGTTGCTGCACCCCGGTGAACGGCCTAGCGTGCGAGGGATCGCCCGAACGTTGAAGCGATCCGCCAGTACCGTTTCAGAGGTGCTGAACGGCCTTCGAGACGAGGGAATCCTGACCGGCTCCGCCCCGCCAGAGCCGCGAAGCCTTTTCTGGCGCCTGGCCGACTCCTGGAACACTGCGACGGCCTCCCTCGCCGCCCTGCCCATGACCGACTCCGGGTCGGTCGACAAGGCCCTGAGACTAGGGCTGCGAGATCCCGAATCGACACTGGGCTGGGCCATGACGGACACGATGGCCGCCGCCCTCTACGGCGCACCCGTCGGCGTTCGCACCGGCTACCCACCGGATTTCTACGTACCGACCGAGGCTGTGTTCAGCCGGGCGATCCGCCTCCTCGGCAGCGCCGAGAACCCCTCCGACCGGAAGTGCCGGATAAGAGTGGCTCCCGTCCTGATGGCCTGCGACCACCGCATCGACGCAGCGCAGGCCCACCTCGGGGACGCACGCTGGCCGCTGGCCCATCCACTCTTCGTCGCCCTGGATCTCGCCGCCGATCCGGGCCGCGGCAGCGAGATCCTAGAGGGCTGGAGTCCGCCGGAGCCGTGGCAACGTGTTTGGTGAGGAGACAGGTGCTCCCACGGCCAGGCTGTTCGGGCCTGTCATGGAGGCACTGGTACTCGCGATTCCCGAGATCGAATCGCGGACGGACCGACCGGTCACTCTGGTCGGAGGACTGGCCGTGCTCTGTCGGCTCGGGACGGCGTATCGAGTGACCAGTGACCTCGACACCGCACATCGACGTGGGCCGGGCGAACAACGGCAACTGGAACTACTGATCGCATCTGGGGCGCGAGCCGCAGGGCCGTCGGGAGTCCGAATACCGACCCCCCGCGGCGAGGTTCAAGTGGACATCCTCGAAGTGGCCGACCTCGAATTGGCGGAGCCGCCAGAGGACCCCACGGACCGGCTGCATGTGATGGCTCACGCCTGGGCCGTCGATACGGCGACCCCGATGTCCATCGAGGTGTTCAACACCGATGCCTCTTCTGAGCCCACGATCCAGCGTGTCCGAGTCGCATCACCGGGTTCGTTGATCGCCATGAAACTGCAAGCGATCATGAACCGGCCGGCGGCCAAGGAGGGAACCGATCTGCTGGACATCGTTCAGTTGACGCTGGACCCCGTCACCGGCCCGCCGGCCCGAGCGGAACTCCGCGAGGCGGGCGCCCGGATCCGGCAGGACGCCGCACTCCATGCTCGAAAATGGTTCGTAGACCAGCGAGTCAACACCGTCCAACGGATCAATGCGGTCTCGCCCGGTGATGAGATCGACATGGACACGGTCGGTCTAGTCGCGGATCTACTCCTCGGCGAACTCGAACAATGACAGTTCGGCAGGGCTCGCCGAACGAGCAGCGGCCTCGACCGGCTCGCGCACGCTACAGCGACGGCAGGTGAAGCCGTCCAGCCTGTGCCCGGCTCGGGTAAAGATCTTTCGTTGACAGGGGCTTGTCCCCTCCAGTGCACTTGACAGGATGTTCAGCCCTATTCAGCCTTAGCTTCGGCTGACGATTTTCCATGGCGATCACCGGGGGCGGGCATGTCTTTCTGGAGTCGGCAGATATTCACGCGGAGCGCGGCCGGGCTTCTGTTGATCGCGGGATTTCCGGTCGCATTCGGCGCGGAACCCGCCATGGGGGCCGCCGACTCGGCTGTCACGGTCTGCGCGGTGCCGAAGAGCGCCCCGCATACCGAGAAGACCGTGCAGGTGGCGAAGCGGGCTGTCGGCAAGCTGCTTGCCCGTTCCCTCTCCTATCCCGGGCCGTGCGCCCAGTACGGGCAGAGCGCGCCCCTCGGGAACGGTAGGCTCACCGCGTTCTCGCAGACAAAGGGGAAGATCCCGCTGGTCATCGGGCTCCTCGCCAAGGACGGCACCTACGACGGTCTTCCGTACGAGCCGCCCACCAGCGGGATCTGGTGCTACGACAAGAACGGCGACGGCACCGTCGACCAGCACCGTGAATGCACGGGCGGGCATGAGAGATCCCTCCATTTGAGCCCGAAGTTCACGAAGAGGGTCGACTCGCCGTTCACCTACGTCCTGGCCAACTGGAATCCGATGGGGCACATGCCTCCCCACATTTGGGACGTACCGCATTTCGACGTCCACTTCTACATGAATCCCGAAGCGGAGCGGCTGGCGATCCGCCCCGGACCGTGCCCGCAGCTCACCAACTGCGATGACTACCCCAAGGGCAAGATTCTCCCGGCCGCGAAATACCGGCACCCCGACTACGAGGACACCGACGCCGTCGAGCCCGGAATGGGCAACCACCTCGTCGACACAACCGCCCCCGAATTCCATGGGGGAAAATTCACGTCCTCGTTCATCTACGGCATCTGGAACGGGAAGGTCACCTTCTACGAGCCGATGGTGAACCTCGCGCAGTACAACGGGCTGCGCAACGGCACCATTGATGACCGCTGCGTTCCGCTCAAGCTGCCGCAGGCGTACGAGCGCTCGGGCTGGTACCCCACGCGGTACTGCATGCGGCACCGCTACAACCGCGCCGAGACAGTGACCTCGCTTGAGGGGTTCGTCTACAGGACGGCGGGCTGACGGTCATCGCCCTCGGCTTCGTCTCGTCCCTGGGCTGACCCCGACGCATGGGACGGGGTGCCGGCGGTCGGGTGTATCGCGGGCGTATTGAAAATCGCATACGCCACCGCAACAGTCTCCGGTTTTCGATGGAGGCGCGGAGCAGGGGCGCGGGTGAAGGCCCGGTGACCCGGCTTCGCAGTCCATCGCGAGACTGGGAGAAGGAAACGGACATGGCCGGTGCGAGTGGCGGGGCATGGGAACGGCGTTCGATGTTGCGGGGCGCCGCAGTGGCGGCCGTCGCCGGCGCGGTCACACCGCTACTGGGCGGGACGGCCACGGCACGAACCGGCAGAGGTGCGCAGCTCGGCCCGATCCCGCCGGACACCCGTCCCGGCGGCGCCTATGACCGGTACATCGCGAAGCTGGCCGCCGAGGACAGGTTCTCCGGCGTGGTGCTGCTTTCCCACCGGGGCCGGACGGTGCTGTCGCGCAGCTACGGCATGGCCGACGAGGAGAAAGGGATCCGCAACCACGAAGGTGTCGCGTTCAACCAGTACGGCGGGCCGTTCGTCAGCCTGTCCATCGTGCAGTTGGCCCAGCGGGGCAAGGTGAAGCTGTGGGACACGGTGGGCACCTACCTGACCGGTTTCGCCAAGGAGATCGCTGAGCAGGTGCGCGTCCATCACCTGCTCGTGGGCACCTCGGGGTTGTCCTTTCCGGAGCGTGACTACCAGCGCATCTTCCACAGCGAGGAAGAGCAGCGGGAGTACGACCAGCAGTACGCCCGGCAGGCCACGCTGGTCGCGGCCCCCGGTGCGGGTTCGGAGAAACCCGGCTGGGGTTCGGAAGTCGTCGTGCAGATCGTCGAGGCGGTGTCCGGCATGACGTTCTGGGACTACGTGCAAAAGCACATCTTCGAGCGCTGCGGCATGACCGGCTCGGGGTACTACACCAGACCGCAGTGGCTGGCCGACGAGCACATCGCGCGCTCGTACATGAGACAGGCCGACGGCAGCCGGGTGGACGCCGTCCGCAACCTGGACAGGGGCAGCCCTCACCCGGGTATGGCGGGCATGAACAATGCCCGCAACTTCGTCCCGGACGGAGGGTTCGTCACCGCACCGGACATGGTCCGGTTCACGGAAGCGCTGTACGACGGCACCGTGCTCGACCCGCGCTGGGCCGACGTGTACACCTCGGTCAAGGCCCCCAACTTCCGAGGCTCACCGGGATTCACCACCTACGGGCCGACAGCCCACATCGTCGAAGGCCAGTGGGAACTCGGGCGCGGCGGTCCCCACCCCGGCAGTTCCACCTACTACAGCCTCTACCCGGATAGCGGGTGGGTCGGCGTCATCCTCGGCAACTACGACGACATACCGCTGCAGGAGATCACCGGGCGGCAGACGCAGGCCATCACCGGGGCCGCACCCGGCGACGGCGGCGGCTGACGCGCGGCCACGGGTGATCCGCGCCTTCGTCTCCTCGCTGGGCTGACCCCGGCGCGCCTGATGTTCGGTGTTCGGTCATGACCGAACACCGAACACCCTTGTCGGCGGTCAGGGGAGGTCGTGGGCGCCGGACGTGATGCGGCTGGCGAATGCACGCCATTCGCTGGACGAGAAGGCGAGCTTCGGCCCGTCCGGATCCTTGGAATCCCGAACCGCGACCACCCGCGCGACACCCGCGACCTCGACGCAGTCACCGCCATGGTGATCACTTCGGCTCGCCTTGCGCCAGACCTCAGCTGAGACGGACGGGAGGGCGCCGACCTCGACGCAGTCGCCGCCCTCATGGCCACTGCGGCTCGCCTTGCGCCACTTCACGGCCGACAGATCCGGTGAGGGAATCATCCGTGCACCTCCAAGACGCTCTTGAGCAGCATCCACGATTTCTGGATGCGAAGCGCCTCTCCCGGCAGTGAGCCGGGCATTACTGCGACATCAGCGACAACTCGTGACTTCGTGATGGAACGTGTGCGCGAGCCCCCACCCGGAAGGGGCAGGGGCTCGTCGGTCAGGGGGTCAGGGCAGGTCGTGGGCGCCGGACGTGATGCGGCTGGCGAATGCACGCCATTCGCTGGACGAGAAGGCGAGCTTCGGGCCATCTGGGTCCTTGGAGTCGCGGACTGCGACCACCTGCGAGACGCCCGCGACCTCAACGCAGTCGCCGCCCTCGTGAGCGCTTCGGCTCGCTTTGCGCCACTTCACGGCTGACAGATGCGGTGTGGGGATCATCCGTACTCCTCCATGACGCTTTTGATCAGGGACCGCGATTCCTCGACGCGAAGCGCGTCACCTCGCAGCGAGTTGTACCTTACCGCGAAGTTCGCGACGGTTCGCTGGTCCGTGATGAGCATTCCCTGCCCAGCGATCTCGCCGTAGACGACGTCGGGCGCGTTGAGGAAGCTCAGGATGGTGAAACTCCCCGCGAGGCCGGGGTAGTACTTGGCACTCATCGGGACAACGTCGATCGAGATGTTCGGGCGCTCGGTCATGGCCAGTAGGTGCCCGAGTTGCTCGTGCATGAGCTCGGGATTGGCGATGTCGCGCCGGAGTGCCGCCTCGTCGAGCGTGAACCACGCGTTGGGAGCGTCCTCCCGGGTCAGGATTTCCTGCCGCTTGAGACGTTCGGTGACGAGCCTCTCGGCCGTGTCCGAGTCCTGCTCGTGCCCGATGACCGCTCGGATGTAGTTCTCTGTTTGAAGCAGCCCATGTACCAGCGCCAACTGGTAGATGCGCACCTGGCTCGCCTCGGCCTCGCGTTCCATGTACTCGGTGAAGCCGGGCGGGAGGATGGCCTGGTGGCGGGTGTCGATGATGCGCTTCCACAGCCGGTGGAACAGGCCGTTGGTCTTGAAGAACGTATCGAGGTTCTCCGCGAACTCCTTGGACGGGATGCTCTTGGCGGACTCGATCTGGCTGATCCACTGGGGCGTGTAGCCGAGAGCCTCGGCGAGGGCGGTCTGGGTGAGGTCCGCGTCCATTCGCCACGCCACCAATTCCGTGGCGAATGTCTGAATTGCCGGAGCTTCATATGGTTCGCTCCTTGTTCCCATGGGGGGCTCCTTGCTGAAACCCATGTCCGGGTTTCTTCGATCTTCCGGGGGGTTGTACGCCGCTCTTGACTTCTTCCTGGTCAGGAGTCATGCGCGCTGTGATTCTTATAACACATTCACTGGCGGCGAAAACGACTACGGGACCTTCCATGGAAGACACAATTGCGTTCGATAACCCCGCACTCGATCGGCTGCGCGTGGACTTCCCCGGGCACCACATCTGGCGGTCGCGCCGGTGGGACGGGCGGCTCGGCGAGTACGTCGCCACGCTCATCGACCCCGCGGCCGGGGTGGACGCGACCGTCATGCGGCCCGACCCGGTGGAGTTGCGGGCCGAGCTGATGCGGGAGGCCGCGCGGGCGCGCGGCTCCGTCCGAGACCTCCGGTGAGCTCGGCGCCGGAGCGGGCCGTCCGCCCCCGGACGGCCCCGGGGAGGGAAGCGGCGCGGCCGGGCGGGCTCCCCCCGGGCCCACCGGTCGCGCCGTCCCTCCCGGACGCCTGGCGGGCGCGCCGGCACCTCAACCGGCTCGCCCGCCGGTTGCGGCGGGGCGGGTGGACGGCCCAGCCCCGCTACGACGAGTCGCCGCCGCTGCTGCGGGTGTTCGATCCGCGCGTGCCGTCTCACCCTCGGTCCCGGCGAGATCCTCGAACGGTACGTGCCGCTTTCCGATCCGCCCGTCCCGGACAAGGACGCGAAGTCGGCGGACGAGCGGTACGCCGCCTGCTCATGGGCGGAGCGGCCGGGCCTGGCGGGTGTCCAGGCGTCGCGGCGGCTTGAGGTCTCGGTGCGGCTGCACCTGGAAGGCGTCACGCCCGCTAAGGCGGAGTATGACGCGGCCTGGAGCGGCGCCCGGACGATGGAGGGGACGTCGAAGGGAGCACCCGGATCCCTGCGCGCCGAAGCTCCCGTGCTCCTCCGGGTCGGCGATCAGGCGTTCGCGCAGCACCTGACGCTGACGGGTCCGCTGGGACAGTCCGGCACGGCCGCGGCCACCGTCCGTCTGCGGAACGCGGTCATCACGGTGCGGTTCCGGGCCACGGCGTCACCGGCCGGCAAGGACGCCTCTCCCAAGACCCCCGAAGCGCCGCTCGACAAGGCCAACGGCCGGGCGGCCGCCGAAGCCGCCGCCCGGAGCGCCACCGCCGCCCTCGCGGCCTGTGGCACCTGCTTGAGCCGGTAGGCGTCCGTCAGCGAGCGGGAGGCCGGTTGTGGGGCCCGCCGGGCGGGGGGCCCTGCTGCGGGCCGGGCCCGGGCGCCCCGAAGGGCTGCGGCGGCGCCATCGGCGCCGGACCGGACGGAGCGGCGGGCTTCTTGCGGCCGCGCATCAGCAGGAAACCGCCGACGCCCAGCACGAGCAGCACCACCACGACGCCGCCCACGATCAGGATCGGGAAGCCGCCGGAGTCGTCCTCGTCGGCCGCGGCCGGCTTGGTGGCGCCCGCCCCGGCCTTCGCGCCGCCCGCGACCTTGTCCAGCCGCTCGTAGACGGGGTTCGGCGCGGTGTCCGGCACGTTCTGCTTGAGCGCGCGGGGGATGCTGATGACGCCGTACCCGAGCAGGTCGTCCTTGCCGGTGGGGCCGAAGTCCTTCGCCGTGGCGGTGATGCGCTGCACGACCTGCCGCGCCGACATCTCCGGGTAGCGGCTGCGGACGAGGGCGATCGCCCCGGAGGCCAGTGCGGACGCCTGGCTCGTCCCGGCGCCGGAGTTGTAGGCGTGGCCCTCCTTGCCGAGATACCCGACGTCGGCTCCCGGCGCGGCGACGGTGACGTAGGGCTGCCGCTGCGTCGACTTCCAGGGCTTGCCGTCATGGCCGAACGCCCCCACGGCCACGACTCCCGGGCATGACGCGGGATAGTTGGGCTTGTTGCCGATGTCGCCCGAGTTGCCGGCGGAGGCGACGATCACAACGTCCTTCTCAGCGGCGTACTTGACCGCGTCGAGCAGTTCCGGCGGGCACTGGTTCGGGTAGATGCCGGCGGATTCGCTGCTCTCGGAGATGTTGACGACCTTGGCACCATTGTCGACGGCGTACCGGACGGCCTTCGCCGTCGTCGGGCCGCTCACCGAGGGAGCCGCGATGGGCAGGATCTTCGCCTCGGGCGCGATGCCCACGAACCCCGTCTTGGTGCCCTGCGAGGCGATGAGGCTGGCCATGCCGGTGCCGTGGCCGTGGTTGTTGGAGTCGTTGTCGCGGCGGCCGTCGCCGCCCTTGCCGGTCAGGTCGGTGCCGGGGAGCACCACGGGCTTCATGTCGGGCAGTTGCGCGTTGACGCCGGTGTCGATGACCGCGACCGTCACGCCCTTGCCCTTGGTGACGGGCCACACTTCCTTCTGGATGCTCCAGGAACGGAACCACCACTGGTCCGCCCTGGGGCCCGGGGCTGCGTGCGCGGGAACGGCGGGCGCCGCCGCCAGCCCGATCGCCGCCGTCGCAGCCACCGTCCGAAGCAGCCACCGCATCTGTCGCACTCCCTAGTCCGTTGTGCCGGGGCGGGCGGCGCGGCGGCCGCCGGCCGTCCGCCCCGCCCGTGTCCGAGAGGTCAGCCGATCACCGGTGGAGCGGTGTCGTCATCGGCTCCCCACACATCCTCGTCCTCGGTGAGCCAAGTGTTACGTTCGCGCTCCTCGCCCTTGCCGCCCTGGGCGCCCTGGCCCATCGGCATGCCGCCCATGGGCATGCCGCGCGCGCCGGCACCGGCCGCGCCGGGCCCGGCGCCGCCGGGACCGAGGCCACCGGGACCGCCGGCCGGGGACGTGCCGGCGTTCGGGCCGCCGAAGCCGCCCGGGTCGGCGCCGAACGGAGCGCCGCCACCGCCGCCCAGCCCGGGGCCGCCGCCTCCGGGGCCGCCGCCCGGCATGCCCGCGAGATCGGTGCCCGAGCCGCCGCCGAACGGCGATCCGCCCGCTCCGCCGAACGGCGAGCTGCCGCCGCCACCGAGTGCCGGGTTGTACGAACCCGCGCCATCGGGGGTGAAGGGGCTCGTTCCGCCCGAGGTGAAGGGGCTGGTGCCGCCTGCGTTGGGGTTGAAGGCGCCGGCGCCGTCGGACGTCGGGAACTTCGAGCCGGGGCCGCCGGGACTGGTGGAGCCGGGGTCGAAGCCGCCGGGACCACCGGGGGGGCCACCGCCGGGAGGGCCACCGCCGGG
>NZ_VCKZ01000601.1 GCF_005889745.1 Actinomadura geliboluensis | reverse complement strand
GAGCGCGGTGGCCGGACGTGGGGCGGGCGGGACGCCCGCTGATCAGGTGGGCTGGCGGGGCGTATGGGCAGGGTCTAGGCTGCCTTGCCAGTCGGATCGCCCGGATCGTCCGGCAATGCGTCCCTGTCGTCCGAGACCTCGGCCCTGTCCCCGCCGGGCCTGATGGAGAGGAGACCCCGCATGATCATTCTGGGGCTGATCGTCGCGCTCGCCGCCGCCGCGGCCGGTGTCGCCGTCGTGCTGGACAACACTGGTGATGCGCGGTTGGCAGTGTTCGGCGACGAGATACCCGGGATCACGCAGCAGTGGCACATCTTCATGGCCGGCGCCGTGGTCGCGATCGTGTTCATGGCCGGGATGATGGTCGCCACGCTGGGGTTCCGGCGGGCGATGAACGTGCGGCGGGAGCTGCGCGACCTGCGGGACGAGCACGAGGAGTCCCTGCAGACGCTCGAACTCGAGCGCCGGAAGCTGCAGCAGGCGCTCGCCCAGGCGCGCCGCGGCATGGACGACCAGCCGCCGGTCCCGGCCCAGCGCGTCGCACCGAACTGAGGCCCGCCGCCGGGCTACTCGGAGGCTCCGGACAGGAGGACGTCGAGCAGGGTGATCGCGCCGTGCTTGTCCAAGGGGTCGTTGCCGTTGCCGCACTTCGGTGACTGGATGCAGGACGGGCAGCCCGAGTCGCATTCGCAGGACGCGATCGCGTCGCGCGTGGCGCGCAGCCAGGAGGCGGCGTCCCCGTAGCCGCGTTCGGCGAATCCCGCACCGCCCTCATGGCCGTCGTACACGAAGACGGTAAGGAGCTCTGTGTCGGGGTGGACGGCGGTGGACACGCCCCCGATGTCCCAGCGGTCGCACGTGGCGAACAGTGGAAGCAGGCCGATCGAGGCGTGTTCGGCGGCGTGGGCAGAGCCCGCCAGATCGAGGTCGTCGTCCAGAGCGGAAACCTGCGTCTCCGAGAGCGTCCACCAGACGGCGCGGGTGCGGAGGGTGCGAGGCGGTAGGTCCAGAGGCTTCTCGCCGAGCATCTCACCCGTTTGCAGACGGCGCATCTGGTAGGCGACCACCTGACGGGTGACTTCGACGGTTCCGAAGTTGAGCGTGGCCTCGCCCCAGGAGGTCGAGCGCAGCCGTTCGACGATGCTGATGTCGGTTACATCGCGGGCGGTCGTCGAATAGTCGGGGTCGGCCGCCTCTACGAGCGCGACAGAGTCGTCTAGGTCCAGGGTTTGGACGATGTAGGACTCGCCCTGATGGATGTACACCGCGCCTTCATGGACGGTGGTGTGCGCTGAAGCCTCGTCCACGGTGCCGAGTAGGCGACCCGTTGCCAGCTCCACCACCTGGATGGGTGCGCCGCCGGCTCCGCGGATGTCGGCCAGGTCGGCGGCCTTGTCGCGGCGCGTCCAGTACCAGCCCGCAGGGCGACGCCGGAGGAAGCCCCGGCGGACGAGGTCGGGCAGCAGGTCGGCGGTCGCCGGGCCGAACAGCGGGAGGTCGTCCTCGGTGAGCGGCATCTCGGACGCGGCGGAGCAGAGGTGCGGTTCCAGGACGTACGGGTTGTCCGGGTCGAGAACGGTCGCCTCGACCGGCGTCCCGAAGATCGCCTCGGGGTGGTGGACGAGGAACGTGTCGAGCGGGTCGTCCCGGGCGACGAGGACGGAGAGGGCGGCCTGCCCGGATCGTCCGGCGCGTCCGGCCTGCTGCCAGAGGGACGCGCGGGTGCCCGGCCAGCCGCAGACGAGGACGGCGTCGAGCCCGGAGACGTCAACACCGAGCTCCAGCGCGTTCGTGCTGGCCAAGCCGATGATCGAACGCGAGCGGAGGGCGGCCTCCAGAGCACGCCGTTCTTCAGGCAGATAACCCGCACGGTAGGCGGCGACCTGGTCGGCCAGGTCCGGGCTTACCTCGTGCAGCGCGCGCTTGGCGCTGAGCGCCACCGACTCTGCCCCGCGCCTAGAGCGGACGAACGCGAGCGTCTGAACACCCTCGACAACAAGGTCGGCCAGAAGGTCACCTGCCTCGGCCGTGGCGGTACGACGGACGGGCGCACCGCGCTCACCGCGCAGCTCCGTCAACGGCGGTTCCCATAGCGCGAACGTCGCGGGGCCACGCGGTGAGGCATCGTCGTCTACCGCGACCACGTCCACCCCAGTGAGACGGGACGCGGCCAACGCCGGCGAGGACGTCGTCGCCGACGCGAGTATGAACGTGGGGGACGCGTGATACCGCTTGCATATCCGGCGTAGCCGGCGCAACACCTGTGCGACGTGCGACCCGAAGACACCGCGGTAGCCATGGGCTTCGTCAATGACCACGTACTGGAGGCGCCGCAGGAAGGACGACCACCGTGCGTGCCCCGGCAGGATCGACCGGTGCAGCATGTCGGGGTTGGTCAGCACGTAGTTCGCGTGCTGGCGGACCCACGTCCGCTCATCCTGCGGGGTGTCGCCGTCGTAGGTCGCCGCGCGCACACGCGTGAGGTGCAGGGAACGGAGCGCACGGAGCTGGTCGGCGGCGAGGGCCTTGGTGGGAGACAGGTAGAGGACGGTCCCTTCCCGGCGCGGATTCTCCTCCCCCGCATAGATGGCATCGATGCAGGGCAGCAGGTAGGCGAGGGATTTCCCGGACGCGGTCCCTGTGGCGATGATCACAGACCGTCCGGCACGGGCGTGCTCGGCGGCGGCGACCTGGTGCTCCCAGGGCGCCTCGATGCCCGCCGCGGCGAGCCGCTCCACCAGGAGCGGCGGCGCCCAGGACGGCCACCCGGCCCGGCGGCCCTGACGTGCGGGAACGCTCTCCACATGGGTGATGCGGTCGCGCCGCGAAGGGTCCGCGAGGAGCCGGTCGAGGGGAGTTGAAGATCTTTGGACGCCCATCAGGTTTTCAGTTTGCCAGCCTGGGCAGAACTACGGGAACGCCCCGGCGCCGGTATGCCCGTCCCCCCGACCTGGCCGGTAGATCAGCAGGTCAGACGGGATGGCGCGAACTTTCGCCCGAGTGGGCGATTACGTGCGTGTACGACGCCGGAGCGTGGTTGAATCACGGCGAAGTCTCGATGGCCGGCCACCGGGCATCGAGATCGGATAGTGCTGCACGGCGCGTGGAGGATCTGTGGACCTGAAGGTGAACGACTACACCACCGACGATGGCCTCACCGTCATCAACGTGGAGGGCGAGATCGACGTCTACACGGCGCCGAAGCTTCGCGAGAAGCTCATCGACCTGGTCAACAAGGGCAAGTTCCACCTGCTCGTGGACATGGAGAAGGTGGAGTTCCTCGACTCCACCGGGCTCGGCGTCCTCGTGGGCGGGCTGAAGCGCGTCCGCGCGCACGACGGCTCGCTGGAACTGGTCTGCACCCAGGAGCGCATCCTCAAGATCTTCCGGATCACGGGGCTGACCAAGGTCTTCGGCATCCACGACTCGATCGCCGAGGCCGAGGAGAAGCGCAAGGGCGCCAAGTAGGCGGCCCGCGGCTCGAAGATGTCGACCGTTGAACTGTCCTTCAGCGCGCTGCCCGTCCATGTGCGGACCGCCCGCCTGATCGTGACCGCCGTGGCCCGCCGCAGTGGCGTCGCCGAGCCGCTGCTGGACGAGGTCAGGCTCGCGGTCGGCGAGGCGTGCTCGCGCGCCGTGGAGGCGCATCGCCGGCACTGCCCGGACGAGCCCGTCCGCCTCGAACTGAACGGCGCCGACCGCCGTTTCGAGGTGACCGTCAGCGACACCGTCCCCGGCGACGACACGCCGGGCGACCTCTCGGCGGCACTGGACGAGGGCGAGTTCGATTCCGGCTGGGGCGAGGGCACCGCCGAGCTGGGCCTGGCGGTCATCGCCGGCCTCGCCGACGACGTGGAGATCGCCGCCACGCCCAAGGGAGTCCAGATCCGGATGAGCTGGCCGGCCGAGGCCGAGGCGACCATCTAGAAGCACGCGCGCCCCCACTGACGACCCAAGGCCCCGCCACCCCCGGCGGGGCCTCAGT
>NZ_VCKZ01000600.1 GCF_005889745.1 Actinomadura geliboluensis | reverse complement strand
GGCCGGGCGGGGCACCTGAGCGAGGCAATACGATCGAAGGATGCGGTTTGTCAAAGGCCACGGCACCGAGAACGACTTCGTGATCCTGCCCGACCCGGACGGCGTCCTCGACCTCGCCCCGGAGGCCGTCGCGCGGCTGTGCGACCGGCGCGCCGGGATCGGCGCCGACGGCGTGCTGCGCGTCGTCCGGACGAAGGCGGCGGAACTCGACGCCGACGCGGGCGCCGACGCGGAGTGGTTCATGGACTACCGCAACGCCGACGGCAGCATCGCCGAGATGTGCGGCAACGGGATCCGGGTCTTCGCCCGCTACCTCGTCGACGCCGGCCTGGCCGCGCCCGGCGAGTGGGACGTGGCGACCCGCGCGGGCCTGCGCCGGGTGACGCTCGGCGCGTCCGGCGACGTGAGCGTGGACATGGGCGCGCCGGAGCTCCTCGGCTACGGCGAGGCGTCCCTGGCGGGGGCGGCGTTCCAGGGCCGGCGGGTGTCGGTGGGCAACCCGCACCTGGCGTGCCGCGTGGACGGGCCGGTCGCCGCGCTGGACCTGTCGCGTGCCCCCGGCTTCGACCCGGCCGTGTTCCCCGACGGGGTGAACGTCGAGTTCTTCCGGTCCGTCGGGGAGCGGCACGTGGAGATGCGGGTGTTCGAGCGCGGCTCCGGCGAGACGCGCTCCTGCGGCACCGGGACGGTCGCGGTGGCCGCCGCGGCGGCCCAGGGGACCCCTGGCGCGTCCGAATGGACCGTGGACGTTCCCGGCGGCCGGGTGACCGTCACCCTCGACGGGCGGACCAGCCATCTGCGCGGCCCGGCGGTGCTCGTCGCCGAGGGTGAGACGCGTCCTGGGTGGATCTAGCGGAACCCTTGCCTCACCAGGGGTTGCGGCGGGTCCGGAGTCGTCCCGGCATGAACGGGACAGGTGTCCCTCTCCAACGGGACCCTGAGCCGCATAACTTCTTTCTTGCACACCCTCTGGTGAATGGCCCGTACGGACCGGGATGGGAGCCCCGGGGCCGTACGGAGCCTGAGGGCCGGTGGCGACCTTCTTGGCGGGGGGCGGTCACCGGCCCTCCCACCAGGGTGAGGCCGGAGAACCCCGGGTGAGCGCGCCCCGGGAGAGCGTCAGCGGCCGGCGTCAGGAATGGGCGCCGTTGACCGGCAGCCGGGCCCGGACGAGGGTTCCGCCGTTGGGGCCGGGGCCGACCGTGCAGGATCCGCCCAGTTCCGTAGCGCGTTCTCGCATCGACGACATGCCGACCCCGGAACGAAGCCGGTCGGGCAACCCCACACCGTCATCGCCGATGGTGACGTGCAGATCGCCGTTCAGGCACAGCGTGACCTCGGCGTAGCACGCGTTGGCGTGCCGGTGCACGTTGGTCAGCGCCTCCTGCACGATCCGGTAGGCGGCGACCTCGGCGGCGGCGGACAGTCCTTTGAGGTCGCCTTCCACACGCACGTCGACCGTCGGGCCGTCGCCGGTGGCGACGACGCCGCCGAGCGCCTGGATCGCGCCCTCCAGCCCGAGGTCGTCCAGCGCGGGCGGGCGCAGCCCGTACACCAGGTCGCGGATGTCGCCGATGGTGCGCCCCATGGTGGCGCGCAGCTCCTCCAGGAGCGTGTCCACCGCCTCCGGGTCGGTCTTCAGCGTGATGCGGGCCGCGTCCACCGTCATCGCGAGGCTGGCGAGCGTCGGGCCGAGTCCGTCGTGCAGGTCGCGGCGGAGCCGCCGCCGCTCCTCCTCACGGGTGCGCAGGATGTGCTCGCGGGAGCGCTGTACGTCCGCGGCGAGCCGCGCCGCGTTCGCCAGCTCGGCGAGGTTGCGGGCGAGGATGCCCGACAGCCGCGCGTCCGGGGTGCGGGTGACGCCGAACAGCAGCCGGCCCACCGGCTCCCCGTGCCACACCAGCGGGACGAGCTGCGGCCGCGGGCCGAGCACGCCGTCCTCGGCGGAGATCGTCCGGCCGTCGCGGTCCAGCACCTCGATCACCACGCCGGTCGCGTGCAGCGCGGAGCGGGCCACCTCGGCGGCCGCGGCGAGCGCGGCCCCGGGGTCGGCGGCGGTCTGCAGCCGCCGGTTGAGGGTGTCGGCGATCCGGTACGGGTCGCGCTCGCCGTGGATGACGCCGTCCACCATCCGCTGCAGGCGGCGCCGGACGGGCTCGAACACCGCGCCCGCGACGATCGCGCCGGCCAGCCCGGCGAGGGTGCCCCGGCCGTGCGCGAGCAGGCTCGCCGCGCCGACCAGCGCGAAGTACACGCCCGTGATGACGACCACCAGCCCGGCGTACACCAGCGTCCTGCTGACCACGAGGTCGATGTCGTATAGGCGGTAGCGGGTGATGGCGATCGCGATGCAGATCGGCACGGCGACGATGGTGATGTTGCGCAAGGGATCCCCGATGGGACTGTTCTCGCCGATGTAGATGACCCCTTCGGCGAGGATGCCGGGGTAGACGACCCAGGCGATCTGCCGCCGGACGTCCGGCGGCGACCGGACGAACCGGACGAGCACCGAGAACAGGCCCGCGGCCAGGGTGCCGAGGATGACGGCGCTGATCGGCAGCGGGATGCCGTCGAAGGGGTAGACCGACACGCCGTTGTGCCAGCGGCGCACCCCGGGGTCGATGGTCAGGTGGACGCAGACGACGGCGGGCATGAGGCAGGCGAGCGCGAGCACCGGCCGGTACCGGCGCGACACGAGCCGCCCGTCCGGGAAGATCAGCGGCAGGACCAGCGTCAGCGCGTAGGTGTCGACCGCCCACAGCCACGTCCCGAGCCAGTCGAGGAACCCGGCCGCGGCCCAGTCGTGCCGGTCCGCCCACGGGGCGAGGTTCAGCGTCAGGACGTACAGGGCCGCGCTGAAGCCGGCGCCGACCATGAGCCAGGCGACCTTCAGCCCCGGCCGGTGCCGCAGCAGAACGGCGCCGACGGGCGTCCAGGCGAGCGCGACGAGGATCTCGGGGTGCCACCAGACCATCCGCTCGGCGGACGGGAGCCAGGCGCCGAGGGTCAGGGAGGTGACGACGAACGCGACCGCGGCCAGCGCGAGGAGGACGCCGAGGCGCCCCGCCGCGCGGCCGTGTGCTGCCGTCTCCATCATGCACTCCCCGCCCGAAAGTAATGGAATGTTAAAGCGTCCAGGTCGTGGAGACCCAGGCCGAGAGCCGCATCCGGCCGAATGATCTACCTAGGGGAACCAACAGGGGAGCCCTAACCTACGATGGCGCGCCCTGAGCAGGGAAGATCTGTCCCGGCTTGAGGTGGTCCGCCGAGTTGGGGCGGGAACTGCCTCCCCGCTGCCCGTTCCGCCGTGCGCGCGAGATGCGCCGATGCCGCGACGCCCGGATGTGAGAAGTCGGAAAGTGCAGGTCAGGGCGGTGTTTTGTCGTCCATCTGCGCGTTCTGTGTTCGATGTGTAGCATTCCGTGTTCGTCGGCGGGCGGTGCGGGAGGGGAGTCGGTGGCGGTGTTCGTGCTGCGGCGCGTGGTGAGCCGTGCGGTGCTGGTCGTGTTCGCCGGGAGCCTCGCCTATCTGCTCGCCGCCGCCGTCCTCGATCCGCGGACGGCGTTCCAGGGCCGGACACCGCGCCCGCCCGACGCCGTCATCGATGCCCGGCTCAGCGCGCTGAACCTGAACGACAGGACTCCACTGGCCGACCGCTACCGGACCTGGGCGCGGGGCGTCCTGCAAGGGGACTTCGGCCGGACGCAGGAGGGTGAGCCCGTCAACGCGGAGTTATGGCGGCGGCTTGGTGTCAGCCTCCGCCTGCTGGTTCCCGGCGGGGTCGTGGGTGGCGTGCTGGGGATTCTCGTTGGCGCGTACGCGGCGGCCACGCATGGACGGGTCACCGACAGGGTTGTTACGGGCGGGGTCTGTCTGCTCTTAGCCGTGCCTGTGTTCGTTCTGGCGGTGCTGTTACAGGCGGCTGCCGTGAGGGTGAACGACGTACTGGGCGTGCGGGTGTTCGTGTGGGTGGGGGCTGTCTCTTATTCACATCTCCG
>NZ_VCKZ01000599.1 GCF_005889745.1 Actinomadura geliboluensis | reverse complement strand
GCGTCGGGGTCGGTCGGGGGGTAGGCGACGTTCAGTGCGGCCAGGCGGGATGCAAGGTCCAGTGAGACGTCGGGATGTGCCGTGATGAGTTCGCCGAGTACGGCCCGCAGCGCTCGCCCTTCGGGTGTGAAGGCCGTGACCAGCGCGGTTTGGGCCTTGCTCTTCTCCAGCAGGTCCGCGCCCACCGGGTGACGCTCGGTTTGGTATTCGTCGAGCAGGCTGTCGGGGGCGCGGCCCCGGGCCACTGCGGCGAGCCGCCAGCCGAGGTTCATCGCGTCCTGGACGCCCACGTTGAGCCCCACGCCGCCGGTGGGGAAATGCATGTGCGCGGCGTCGCCGGCGACCATGATCCGGCCCTTCCGGTACTCGGCGGCCTGCCGGGAGGCGTTGCCAAACGTGGAAAGCCAGATCGGATCGCGCATACCGAGGTCGTGGCCGAGAATCCGTGCCACGTTGCCGCGCAGTTCGTCGAGGGTGAGCTCGTCGCCGGAACCTCCGGGCATGACACCGACGATGCGGTGGAGGCCGCCCGCCATGGGGACGACCATCAAAGCACCGTCGGGCGTGTGGGCCGATATCGCGGGGCTTTGCGGCGGGTCGTCCAGGCGGACGTCACCGAGGAAGCCGTACACCGTGGCATCGGTGCCGGGGAAGGCGATGCCTGCGGCCCGCCGTACCGTGCTGCCGGGCCCGTCGCACCCGACGACGTAGCGTGCGCCGATCGCGTACTGCCGCCCGTCCGGGCCTTCGACGTCGAGTTCGACGCTCTCGTCGCGATGTGCCAGTCCGGTGACGGTGTGTCCCCGCAGGAGGCGGGCGCCGAGTTCGGACGCGTGCTTCTCCAGCAGTTCTTCGGTGCGCGCCTGCGGAAGGAACAGCGTGTACGGATGGCGCGTCGGCAGCGGCCGGAAGTCGAGCCGGTCCTCCAGCATTCCGAAGTGCCCGTCCGGCAACGTCACGCCTTCGTCCAGGAACTCCTTCTCCACCCCGCGCATGGCCAGCACCTCGATCGTCCGCGGGTGCATGGTCAGCGCTTTGGAATGCGGGCTCCGCTGTTCGGCCTGTTCGAGGATGAGAACGGGCACGCCCCCACGGCGCAGTTCGGCCGCCAGCCACAGCCCCACCGGTCCCGCCCCGACGATGACCACATCTTCCACTTCGAGCCCCCTTCATCTCTTGGTCGGTGACCAAGAGGATGTCCCAGATATTCTTGGTCGTCAACCAAGAGGCGGGAGAAGGCTTCGGTGGCGAACACCAGACGGCAACACGAGATCGTGGCCGTGGCGCTCGAACTACTCGACGAGGGGGGTGCGGACGTCGTCAGCCTACGCGCGGTGGCCGAACGGATGGGCGTCCGAATGAATACCGTCTCGTGGCACGTCAAGACCAAGGCGCGGCTGCTGGAGTTGATGGCGGAAGCGATCGTCGCGCGTGTGTCGGCAGAGGAGCTGCCGACCGGACCGGCCGACCGATTCCGCGAGCTGATGCGCCGCTACCGGCGGGCGCTGCTGTACGTTCGCGACGGAGCGAGGGTGGTGGCCGGGACGTACGCCGCCGAGGAGCACACGCTGCGCATCGCGGAGGCCCTGGTGAGTGCGCTGCTGGACTCTGGAGCGGGCGAGCGGGAAGCGGCCTGGACGGCGTGGACGGCGGTGTACTTCGCGCTCGGCCTCACCCAGGAGGAGCAGGCCGCGCCGGCGTCCGTCGGTGAGACCCTGCGCACGGCGGTGGTACAGGACGCGCATCCCGCGCTGACCCGGGTAATCGGCCATCTGGCGGAGGGTGCGTTCGAGGACCGCTTCGACTTCGGACTCGACCTGCTCACTCACGGGCTGTGAGAACGGCTGCCGTGGCCGTCGGCCGCCTACACGGGCCCCGGTCCCGAACTGTGCGGAGCGCGCACGGCCTTGGGGGGCACGGAGACGATGATGACGGTGGCGGGGCCGTCGATCGACCAAAGTGAGTGGCGGGCGGCCGCGTCGAAGTGCAGAGCGTCCCCGGTCGCCAGCGTGACGTCTTCCCCGCCGACCCGCGCCACGACCTGGCCGCGCACCACGTACACCCATTCCTCGCCCGCATGGGTGACGGTGCGTTGCGGGCGATCACCCGCCAGCTCCAGCCGGACGGCCTCCAGAACGGAGCGGGGGCCGAGGCCGGTCATCGTCGCGAAGGGCCCATCGGGGCCCTGATGCACGGGTGCGGTGTCGCCCCGCACGACATGGTGCTCTTGCGGTCGCTCGTCACCGACCAGTTCCCCCAGCGATACGCCGTATGCCCGGGCGAGCTGGATCAGCGACCCGATGGACGGCTGGCGCCCGCCCTTCTCCATCCGGGAGAGATGTGCCGCGGAGATCCCGGTCCACTCGGCGAGCGTGGTGAGGGTCAGCCCGCGCTCGCGCCGCAACTCTCGGAGCCTGGCCGAGACCCGCTTCTCCGGATCGTCATGGTCGTTTCCGGGGCCGCCGTCCACGTGAGAGGTCACGGTCGAGAGCTTATCCTGCTTGTCTAGGAGGCAAATAATTGTGCCTCTGAGGTTGACATGCCATGGCGTGGGTCACATCCTGAGCGGACGACGAAGGGAGTGGCGACACGATGACGACCCACGCACCAGACCCGGCACCCGAACTCGATCTCGATGAGGCCCCCACGTTCACATCGGCCTCCGTCGAAGAGCAGCGGCTGCACCGCAAGCGCCAGCTCGCCGCAGCGTTCCGGATCTTCGCCCGATACGGGTACGACGAGGGGGTCGCCGGGCACCTCACGGCCCGCGACCCGGAACTGGCCGACCACTTCTGGGTGAACCCCTACTCGGTGCACTTCTCCAAGATCAAGGTGAGCGATCTGCTGCTCGTCGACGCCGAGGGCCGGATCGTCCACGGCGCGAGGCGCACGAACAAGGCCGCGTTCTGGATCCACTCGTCCATTCACGACGCACGTCCCGACGTCGTGGCCGTCGCCCATGCGCACACCCTCCACGGCCGCGCCTGGGCGGCCCTGGACCGCCCGCTCGACCCGATCGTCCAGGAGTCATGCGCGTTCTGGGGCGACCACGTGCTGTTCGACGAGTACCGGGGGCTGGTCCTGGAGCAGGACGAAGGCCAGCGGATCGCCGCCCGGCTCGCGGACAAGCGTGCCGCGATCCTGCGGCATCACGGCCTGCTGACAGTCGGCCGCACCGTGGAGGAGGCCGCCTGGTGGTTCATCACCATGAACCGCGCCTGCGAAATGCAACTTCTGGCCGAGGCGGCCGGCGCACCGCGGATCATGACGGACGAGGAGGCCGCGGTGGCGCACCGCCAGTTCGGCAGCGCGAACATGGCCCGCAACAACTTCCGGCTCCTGTCATCTCTGGTCTTCGAGGAGGAGCCCGATGTCCTCGGCTGATCTGGACCGGACGTACGTCCTGGTGCACGGCTCGTGGGCCGGCGGTTGGGTCTGGTCCCGGCTGACCCCCCTGCTGGAAGCGGCCGGCGACCGCGTGCACGCGCCCACCTTGCCCGGCCTTGCCGAGCGCGGCGACGACCCGCGCGGTGCCGGGATCGGCCTTCGCGCGCACATCGACGACCTGCTCGGCTACCTGGAACGTGAGGACTTGGAACGCGTGACACTGGTCGGCCACAGTTACGGCGGCATGGTGATCACCGGGGTCGCCGGACGCGCTCCGCACCGGGTGTCCGCGCTCGTCTACGTCGACGCCTTCGTGCCCGAGCCCGGGCAGTCCTGCTTCGACATTCTGCCGTGGCTGGCCGACGTGTTCACCGATCTGGCCGCCGGCGGGGACAGTGCCCGGCCGCTGGATCCGGCCGCCATCGGCGTGGACGATCCCCACGACGCCGAGTGGCTGCGCGCCGGCTCCACTCCGATGCCGGTGCGAACGCACCGGGAGCCACTACCCGGCCCGCCGCCCGACGCGGACCTGCCCCGCATGTTCGTCCGCTGCCTGCGCTTCGACGCCTTCGCCGAGACCGCCGCCGGTTTCCAAGCCCGCGGCCTCCCGACCG
>NZ_VCKZ01000102.1 GCF_005889745.1 Actinomadura geliboluensis | reverse complement strand
CGCTCGCGGTGGGCGGCGCCCTGATCGCGGCCGGTCTGGCGGCGGACGGGTCGACGGCCCTGACCCTCGCCGGGGCGGGCGCGATGGCGCTCTTCGTAGGGGTGGTCGTGGTGTCGCCGGTCGCCGGGCGTCCGGTGATCCGGGCGCTGTCCTGGCCGTTCGCCCGGTTCGGCGGGAACCCCGGCCGGATGGGCGGGCGGAACGCGCTGCGCGACCCCCGGCAGACGGCGGCGACCGCGTCCGCGCTGACGATCGGGCTCGCGCTGATCGCGACGGTGTCGGTGGTCGTCCAGTCGATGGCCTCGTCGGTGGACCGGCAGCTCGACGCGGGCCTCACCGCCGACTACCAGGTCACCGGCCGCAGCCAGATCACGCCGGTGGCGGCGGAGGCGGCGCGCGCGGTGGCGGGCGCGGACGGCGTGCGGTCGGCGATCCCGATCCGGACGGCGCGGTTCGAGCTGGACGGCTCCGTCCGGACGGCCGCGGCGGGCGAGCCGGGCGAGCTGCTCGGCCATTTCCGCCTGCCGCTCCAGCAGGGGACGCCGTCCGTACGCGGGGACGCCTTGCTCGTCGGCCGCGGCGTCGCGGCGGCGCAGGGCTGGACGGTCGGCACCACGATCGACGGCCGCTACCAGGACGGGACGCGCCGCACGTTCCGCATCGCGGGGATCTACGCCGACCGGCCGTCCGTGACGCCGTCCGCCCCGTCCATGATCATCGATTGGGCGAGCTACCGGAAGCGCGACCCCGGTGCGCCCATCGACCGCATCGAGGTCAACGTCACGCCGGCGGGCGCGGGCGCCGGCAGGGCCGCGCTGGAGGCGGCGCTCGCCGGGGTGGTGCCGTACATCTTCACGCCGCCGCACGAGGGCGGGCCGCGGCGGGCGGGCGTGGTGCTGCTCGGCGACTCGCCGGAGCGGCAGCTCGGGCCCGCGGTGCGGCGGCTGAGCGAGCGGCGTGGCCTGCGGCGGTGGGCGCTGGTCGGCAACGACTACATCTGGCCGCGGTCGGTGCACCGGGTGGCGGGGCGGCTGGTGCGGTCGCTCGGTGCCGAGGTCGTGCTGGACCGGCTCGTCCCGTTCCCGCTGGCGTCCGGCGACGATCCGGAGGCCGGTTTCGAGGAGCTGGTGGACGCGCTGGAGCGGGCGCGCGCGCAGGCGATCCTGCTCAGCCTGGTCGGCCGGGACCTCGCGGTGTTCAACCGGGTGTTCGCGGCGGCGCGGCCGGCGTCCGGGGTGGTGCGGCTGTCCGGGGCGCTGGAGGAGAACGTGCTGCTCGCGGCGGGCGGTGACGACACCGGGGAGCTGTACTCGGCGATGCGGTCGTTCGCCGGGCAGGGCGACGACCGCCGGATCGCGCTGGCGGAGCGGTACCGGGCGGCGTTCGGGGCGGCGGCGCCCGTCCTCGACACCTACGCGGAGGGCTGCTACGACGGCGTGCACCTGGCGGCGGCGCTCGCGGCGGCGGGGCTGCTGACCGCGCGGGACGGGCGGTCCGGCGCGGTGCGGCTGCTCGGCGGGGACGACCGGGCGGCCCGGCTGGCGTGGTCGGCGGCGCCGCTCGGGCCGCCGCCCGCGGCGACCTACCTGGCCAGGGCGGACGGCCTGGACCTCGCCGTGATCGCCCGGCTGTGAAGTCTTTTCGTTTGGAATCTTTTCATCTGAAAAGAAAAGCTCTAGGGTCGCTCACGGCGCGGGGCGGGTCCCCCGCGCGGAGGAGGGGCCATGAGCACCGAGCAGGCGAAGCTCGAACAGTACGGCTACACGCAGGAGCTGAAGCGCTCGCTCGGCTTCCGCGACCTGGTGGTCTACGGGCTGATCTTCATGGTGCCGATCGCGCCGTTCGGCATCTTCGGCAGCGTCTTCGAGGGCGCGGGCGGCATGGTCGCGCTCGCGTACGCGGTCGGCATGCTGGCCATGCTGTTCACCGCCGCGTCGTACGCGCAGATGTCGCGGGCGTTCCCGATGGCCGGGTCCGTCTACACCTACGCCGGGCGCGGGATCGCGGCGCCGGTCGGGTTCCTGGCGGGCTGGATGATCCTGCTCGACTACGTGCTGGTGCCGGGCCTGCTGTACCTGATCGCGAGCGTGGCGATGAACTCGCTGGTACCCAGCGTCCCGGTGTGGCTGTGGCTGGCCGCGTTCGTCGTGCTGAACACGGTCGTCAACTTCTTCGGCATCGAGATGACCGCGCGGATCAACCGCGTCATGCTGCTCGCCGAGCTGGTCATCCTGCTGATCTTCCTGGCCGTGGGCGTGGTGGCGCTGGCGCAGGGCAAGGGGCACAGCGGCGGCAGCTTCACGCCGATCTACAACGGCGACACGTTCTCGTGGGGGCTGGTGTTCGGCGCGGTGTCCATCGCCGTGCTGAGCTTCCTCGGCTTCGACGGCATCTCGACGCTGGCGGAGGAGAACCGCGAGTCAGCCCGCGCCATCGGACGGTCGATGGTCGCCGCGCTGGTGCTGGTCGGGCTGCTGTTCATCGTCCAGACGTGGGTGGCGTCGCTGCTCGTCCCCGACCCGGACGCGCTGGTGAAGGACGGCGACCCCGACGGCACCGCGTTCTACGACGCCGCGCGGGTCGCGGGCGGGGCCTGGCTGGCGAAGCTCACGGCGCTCGCCACCGCGATCGCGTGGGGCTTCGCGAACTCGCTGGTCGCGCAGGCGGCGACGTCCCGGCTGCTGTATGCGATGGCGCGGGACCGGCAGCTGCCCCGTTTCCTCGCCAAGGTGCACCCGACGCGGCGCGTCCCGGTCAACGCGACGCTGCTGGTCGCGGCGGTCTCGCTGGTGCTCGGCCTCTACATGGCGGAGCGGGACGACGGCATCACGCTGCTCAGCTCGCTGGTGAACTTCGGCGCCATGACGGCGTTCCTGACGCTGCACGTGTCGGTCGTCGTCCACTACGTCGTCCGCTCGGGCAGCCGGGACTGGGGGCGGCACCTGGTCGCGCCCGCGATCGGCTTCCTGATCCTGGGCTATGTGGTGATCAACGCGAAGGTCGCGGCGCAGAAGCTGGCGTTCCTGTGGCTGGCGGTCGGGGCGGCCGTGCTGGTCGCGCTGCTCGTCATGCACCGGCGCCCGGCCCTGGCCGGCATCGAAGAGGAGGAGGACGGCAAGTGACGCTCGACGTGGTCGCGCTGGACGGCGCGGAGCCCGCCTACGCGTTCGGCGGACGGGAGGCGGCCCTCACGGTCGCCCCCGGCACCGTGGTCGAACTGACCACCGAGGACTGCTTCGGCGGCGCGGTGAAAGGGGTGGACGACCTGCCGAGCCGGGTGTGCACGTTCCCCTACCTGAACCCGGTGACCGGCCCGATCGCGGTCGAGGGCGCCGAGCCCGGCGACGCGGTCGCGGTGCACTTCGTGGACATCCGCCCCGCCCGGGACTGGGCGGTCTCCACCACGTTCCCGCACTTCGGGGCGCTGACCACGACGCACGCGACGGCGATGCTGCACCCGGCCCTGGAGGAGCGGGTGTGGGTCTACGAGGTGGACGCCGCCCGCGGCGTCTGCCGTTTCCGCGCCCGGCGCAGCGACTTCGAGGTGGAGCTGCCTCTCGACCCGATGCACGGCACCGTGGGCGTCGCGCCCGCCGCCAACGAAGTGATCATGAGCATCACGCCGGGCGCGCACGGCGGCAACATGGACACCCCGGAGATGCGGGCGGGCACGACGGCCTACTTCCCCGTCAACGTGCCGGGCGCGCTGATCTCCCTCGGCGACGGCCACTGCCGGCAGGGCGAGGGCGAGGTGTGCGGGACGGCCGTCGAGGCGGCGATGAACACGGTCGTGGTCGTCGACCTCATCAAGGGCGCCGCTCCGGCGTGGCCCCGGCTGGAGGACGACCTCCACCTGATGTCGACCGGTTCGGCGCGCCCGCTGGAGGACGCCTTCCGGATCAGCCAGCACGACCTGGTCACCTGGACGTCCGCCCTCGCCGGCCTAGAGGAGCTGGACGCCTACCAGCTCGTCAGCCAGGCGGGCCTGGCCCCGGCGGGCAACGTCGTCGACACGAACTACACGATGCTCGCCAAGCTCCCCAAGTCCGCCCTGCCGGGGGTGTCCGCCTACGACGGCGTCCACGCGCGCCTACGCGAGACCGCGGAGCGCTACCTCTCCGAGCGCTGACCGCTGCGCGAGACGGCCGTCGGTCATCTCGTAGACGCGGTCGACGGCGGCCAGCTGCGCCCGGTCGTGGGTGACCATGACGGTCGCCACGCGGGCGTCGCGGGTGAGGTCGGCCAGGAGCTTCACGATCTGCTCGCCCCGGTGGTGGTCCAGGGCGCTCGTGGGCTCGTCCACCAGGAGGACCCTCGGGTCGTTCATCAGGGCGCGGGCGATGTTCACGCGCTGGCGTTCGCCGCCGGAGAGCTGGTGCGGGCGCTTGTGCTCCATCCCCGCCAGGCCGACGGCGTCGAGCAGTTCGCAGGCGCGGTCGGCGGCGTTCCGGCGGCCGGCCCGGCCGCCCGACAGGTGCGCCATGACCGCGAGCTGGTCGGCGGCGGTGAGGGACGGCAGCAGGTTCGGCTGCTGGAAGACGATGCCGATGAGGTCGCGGCGCAGCCGGGTGCGCTCGGCCGGGCCGAGGCCGGTCACGTCCCGGCCCGCGATCTCGACGGTGCCGGCGGCGGGCGGGATCAGCGTCGCCGCGACGGCCAGCAGGCTCGACTTCCCGGAGCCGGACGGCCCGGCGACGGCGGCGAACTCGCCCGGCCGGACGGCCAGGCTCACGTGGTCGAGGGCGGTCAGCGTCCGGTCGCCGTCAGGGTAGGTGAGGACGACATCGGTCAGGTTCAGGCTCATCGTGCCGCTCCCAGCGCGGTCAGCGGGTCGACAGAAGTGATCTTGCGGATGGCGAGCGCGGCCCCGGCGGCGCCGAGCGCGATCATGGCGGCGACGGGGAAGGCCGTGGTCCCCGCCGACACGACGAACGGCACCGCGCCGCCGAGCGCCAGCCCGGCCGCCGCGCCGATCGCGCCGCCGAGGCCCGCCCCGGCGAGCAGGACGAGCACGGCCTGGGCCAGCGCGTCGCGCAGCAGGTAGCCGGTGCTCGCGCCGAGCGCCTTGAGGACGGCGACGTCCCCGCGGCGCTGGATCGTCCAGACGGTGAAGAACGCCCCGATGACCAGCGCGGAGATCGCGAACAGGAAGCCGCGCATGAGCTGCAGCGACCCGTTCTCGGCGGCGTAGGACGGGATCTTGGAGACCGCGTCGCCCGGGGTCAGCGCGGTCGTGCCGAGCCGCCGGTCGGCGGCGCCGAGGTCCGGGTCGCCGGTGACGTGCAGCAGCAGGACGGACGAGCCCTGCGGGTCGGCGGCCTTCCAGTCGTCCATCCGCAGCCAGGCGACCGGATTGTGGCTGTAGGACGCGGCGCCGCCGACGCCCGCGACGGTGAAGGAGCGTCCGGCGATCTCCGCTGTGGCGCCCGGCTTGAGCCCGGTCTCCTCGGCGAGGTCTCGGGAGAGGGTGACCTGGCCCGGCGGCGGCGCGTCCTTGCCCGCGTCGACGCCGAAGAGGGCGACCGGAGTGCCCTCTCCCAGCCGGTTCATGCCGATGCCGAGCGGTTCGGCCCGTACGCCCGGGACGTCCTGCCAGCCCTGCAGCGTCCGCTGGTCGATGCGGCTGGTCGTGAAGGAGTCGCCGTTCAGCACGACGCGGTCGGCGGGCAGGTTCGCGATCGCCGAGCCGCTGTCGCGGGCCAGGCCCTCAGTGAGCCCGGACAGCATCGTCACGAGCAGGGTGATGAGCAGGACGACCGCTCCCATCAGCGCGAACCGCCCCTTGGCGAAGCGCAGGTCCCGTAGCGCCAAGAACACCGTGAATCCCCCGTCCAGCTCGGTTCCAGTGCCTCCAGCCTCGCCGCACGGGACGGGGCGGCACATCGTGCGGCGGCACCGCCGGGCCGCCTCCTTCCGGACGGCCGGAATCAACCTTTCGATCGATGTGACCTAGGAGTTCCTCACTTACGCTGGGTGAGAAATGAGGAACGATCCGTTCTCCCCGGCGATGCGCCTGCTCGCCTGGGCCATGCACGGCACCTTCGTGGTCCTGCTCGCGATCGCCCTGGCGCGCAGCCTGCGGGACGGCCCGGTGCTGGCGGGCGGGCTCCTGCTGGGCGCGGTGTACGCGGGCGGGATCGTCCAGAGCACGCGGCACCGTCCCCGGCTCGGGCCGGCGCGGGCGTGGCTGGCGGTGCTCACCGCCGGGTGGGCGGCGCTGGCGCTCGCGTCCCCCGCCTTCGTGTGGCTGGCCTTCCCGCTGTTCTTCCTGTACGTCCACCTGCTGCGGCTCGCGTGGGCGCTGCCCGGCGTGGTGCTGCTGACGGCCGCCGCGATCGGCGCGGTCGCCTGGCACGGCGACGGGGTCACGCTCGCGGAGGTCGTCGGGCCGAGCGTCGGAGCGGCCGTCGCGACCCTGATGGCGCTCGCCTACCAGGCGCTCTACCGGGAGAGCGAGGAGCGCCGGCTGCTGATCGACGACCTCGTGCGGACCCGGGAGCGGCTCGTCCGGGCGGAGTCGGACGCGGCGCGGCTCACCGAGCGGGAGCGGCTGGCACGGGAGATCCACGACACGCTCGCGCAGGGCATGTCGAGCATCATCCTGCTGCTGCGCGCCGCGCAGCGCGACCTCGACTCCGACCGCGACACCGCCCGGGGACGGCTCGCCGAGGCCGAGGAGGCGGCGGCGGAGAACCTCGCGGAGGCCCGCAACTTCGTGCGGGAGCTGGCGCCGCCCGTGCTGGAGCGGTCGTCGCTCACCGACGCGCTCCGCCGGATCACCGAGTCGGCGGCGGCGCGGTCGGCGTCCCGGATGCGGTTCGAGACGTCCGGCGAGCCGCTGGAGCTGCCCACCGAGTACGAGGTGGCGCTGGTCCGCATCGCGCAGGGCGCGCTCGGCAACGCCGCGCAGCACTCCGGCGCCGGCAACGTCGGCGTCACGCTGACCTACCTCGACGACATGGTGGTGCTGGACGTCTACGACGACGGCCGCGGCTTCGACCCGGCGGCGCCGGTCGACGGCTACGGCCTGCGGGCCATGCGGGAGCGGGCCCGCGCGCTCGGCGGCACGCTGGAGGTCGAGTCCGCGAAGGACGAGGGCACCGCCGTCGTGGCGACCCTCCCGGTACCGGCCGGCGACGGGGGCGGCACATGAGCCCGATCAGGATCCTGCTGGTGGACGACCACCCGGTGGTGCGCTCCGGCATCCGCGCGATGCTCGCCGACCAGCCCGACTTCGAGCTGGTCGGCGAGGCGGCGACGGGCGAGGAGGGCGTCGCGGAGGCGCGGCGGCTGAAGCCGTCGGTCGTCCTGATGGACCTGCGGCTCGGCGCGGGCATCCACGGCGGCGAGGCCACCCGGCGCATCACCGCCGGGCCGGACGCGCCGCGCGTCCTCGTGCTGACCACGTTCGACACCGACTCCGACATCCTCGCCGCGATCGAGGCGGGCGCCACCGGCTACCTGCTCAAGGACGCCCCGCCGGACCGGCTGTTCGCCGCGATCCGGTCGGCCGCCGCCGGGGACAGCGCGCTCGCGCCGAGCGTCGCGTCCCGGCTGCTCGGCCGCATGCGGACCCCGGCGGCCACCCTCACCGCGCGGGAGCTGGACGTCCTCGGCCTGGTCGCCGAGGGATTGTCGAACCGGCAGATCAGCAAGCGGCTGTTCCTCAGCGAGACGACGATCAAGACGCATCTGGTGCACATCTACGCCAAGCTCGGCGTCGACTCCCGCACCGCGGCGGTCGCCGCCGCGACCCGCCGCGGGCTGATCCGCCCGTCCTGATCCCTCCCGATCAGCCCCTCCCGATCAGCCCCGGACGGCGGGGCGGCGCGGCCACAGCGCCCGGTCGCCGAGCAGCCGCACGATCGCCGGGACCAGCAGCGGCCGGACGACGAACGTGTCCAGCAGGATGCCGATCGCCATCGCCATGCCGAACTGGTACAGCTCGCGGATCGGCTGCGTCATCAGCACCGCGAACGTCCCGGCGAGGATCAGCCCGGCCGAGGACACCACGCCGCCCGTGCGGGTGATCGCGGCGCGCAGCGCCTCCACCGGAGGCTTGTGCGCCGCCTCCTGCCGGTACCGGCTCATGATGAAGATGTTGTAGTCGACGCCGAGCGACACCAGGAAGATGAACACGTAGGCGGTGACCCGGTTGCCGATGCCGAGGTCCCCGCCCAGCCAGACGGTGATCGCGACGGTCAGGCCGAGCGTGGCCAGGAACGACAGGACGAGCGTGGCGAGCAGGTACAGCGGCGCGAGCACCGACCGCAGCAGCCCGGCCAGCACCGCCCCGACGATCAGCAGCACCAGCGGGACGAGGACGAGCATGTCCCGGTCGAGCGCCGACTTGATGTCGGCGGTCTCGGCGGTGGGCCCGGCCACGAGCACCCGGGCCTGGGCGATCCCGGCGTCCCGCGCGGCCGTGGCTGCGGCGGCCCGGAGCGGGTCGACGGCGTCCATCGCGGCGGGCGAGTAGGGGTTGTCCTTCAGGACGACGGTGATCCGCGCGGCCCCGCCGCCGGGCGCGATGTCGCGGGACGGGTCGAACGCCGTCCGCGCCGCCCGCGGGGCGATCTTCGCCCGGACGGCCTCCGCCTGGCCTGGGGTGATGCCCGTGCCGCGCACGAGCAGCGTGGACGGCGCGATCTCCCCCGGGCCGAGGTCGCGGTCGATGATGCGCTGCCCGGCGGCCGAGTCGGTGCCGACCCGGAACCCGCTGACGAAGTCGAAGCTCTCCTTGTAGCCGGTCATGCCGAGGCAGAGCACGGCCAGCAGCACGAGGGTGGCCGCGAGGACGCGGCGCGGCGCGACGACGACCAGGTCCGCGGCGCGCCGCCAGACGCCTCCGCCGGCCGCGCGCCGGGCCATCGCCACCTCGGAGAACGGCCAGAACACCGCGCGTCCGAGCAGCAGGACGGCCGCCGGGATGAAGGTGAAGGCGACGACCGCCATCACCGCGACGCCGAGCGCCAGGTAGGGCCCGAAGCCGCGCAGCGCCGGGGACACCAGGGCCAGAAGCGCGAACATGGCGAGCACGATGGTGGACGCGCTGGCCAGCACCGACTCCGCCGTCCCGCGCAGCGCCGCCCGCATGGCGGCGAACCGGTCGGGGGCGTCGGCGAGCGCCTCCCGGTACCGGCTGGTGATGATCAGCGCGTAGTCGGTGCCGACCCCGAACAGCAGCACGGTCATGATCGACGCGGTCTGCGAGCTGACGGTGATGGCGCCCGCGTCGGCGAGCAGCGCGCCGAGCGTCTGGGTGACACGCATGGCCACGCCCACCGCGAGCAGCGGCACGAGGGCCAGCAGCGGCGACCGGTAGACCGCCAGCAGGATCACCAGGACGAGCAGGACGGTGCCGAGCAGCAGCACCTTGTCCCCGCTGGAGAAGACCTTCACGGTGTCGACGATGATCCCGGCGGGGCCGGTCACCGCGACCGTCGCCGCCGGGGCGGCGTCCTTGACGGCCGTCCGGAGACCGGCGACGGCGTCCTCGAACGCGTCACCGGTCGGGTCGCCGGTGACGGGGACGATGACGACGCGCGTCTTGCCGTCCGCCGAGGTAAGGCCGTCGCCGCCGGGGACGCAGTCGGTGCCGGGCTTCGTCCCGTCCTGGCCGCACACCGGGGAGACCGGCATGCCGAACCCCTCCCCCGCGGCCCCTGCGGCGCGGGTCACGGCGGCGGTGGCGGCCGGGCCGTCCTCGGCTTTCACGACCACGACGGCCGGGAGGGCGTCGCTGCCGGGGAAGGCCCGCTCCAGCTCCCGCTGCGCGACCGACGAGTCGCTGGCCGCCGGAGCGCTGTTCGCCGACGAGTTGTCCTGCACCGATTTCAGGTCGGGGGCCAGCCCGGCCAGGGCACCGGTCAGGACGATCCAGAGCGCGACCGTGAGGGCCGCCGAGCGTTTGGAGGCGAGCATCGCCCGCAGCAGAGCCGACATGGGCACCTTCATCATGGGGACGGGGAATTTTGGAAACAGGGTGTCGCTATAACTGCGGATACCATATCCGGGCCCGGTCGATGGGCCGTCCGGGGGTGGGGGAAGCGGAGGCGACGGGGTGCCGAAGATCAACGCGCCGACCGTCCGGGAGCACCACAGCCGGATGGAGGCGGCGCTGGTCGACGCGGCCGAGGAGATCCTGCGCGAGGGCGCCGGGCTCACCGTGGGCGCGGTGGCGCGCCGGGTCGGCATCGCCCGGTCCAGCGTCTACAAGTACGTCGACACGGTCGACGAGCTGATCGAGGCCGTCGTCGCCCGCGACTTCCCGCGCTGGACCGAGGCCGTCCGGCGGGCGGTCGACGCGGCGCCCACCCCGGCGGAGCGGGTCCTCGCCTACGCCCGCGCCAACATCGCCGAGGGCTCCGGCGGCGACCACAAATGGCGCGTCGGCCTGGCCCGCGCGTCCCTCTCTCCCGAGGGCACGGCCCGCATCATGGCGCTGCACCGCGACCTGGAGGCCCTGCTCAGCGGGTCCGTCGAGGAGCTGGACGTCCGGCACCCCGACCTGCTGCAAAGCGCCGTCCAGTCGCTGGTCGACACCGCCGTCCGCGCCATCGACGCGGGCAAGGACCCCGCAGCCGTCACCGACTTCACCATCAGCGCGATCAAGGCCATCATCGACGGCCCTCCCGAGGAGCCCGGCTAGGGCAGCAGGTGCCTCTCGTAGGCGGTGGCCACGGCCGCCGCCCGGTCGTTGACGTCGAGCTTCGCGTAGATGTGCGTGAGGTGGGTCTTGACCGTGGCCTCGCTGATGAACAGCTCGGAAGCGATCTCCCGGTTGCCGGTGCCGCGCGCCACCAGCCGCAGCACCTCCAGCTCGCGGGCGCTGAGCGAGCCGCCGCCGCGCGGGTCGCGCACCCGCGACACCAGCCGGGCCGCGATGGCCGGGGACAGCACGGTCCGGCCCTCGGCGGCGGCGCGGACGGCGTCGAACAGCTCGTCGCGCGGCGCGTCCTTCAGCAGGTAGCCGGTCGCGCCCGCCTCGATCGCCGGGATCGTGTCGGTGTCGGTGTCGTAGGTGGTGAGGACGAGCACCTTGCAGGGCAGCCCGCGCCGGGTGAGCTCGGAGATGGCCTCGACGCCGCCTCCGCCGGGCATCCGCAGGTCCATGAGGACGACGTCGGGCCGGAGTTCCGCGGCGAGCGCCACGGCCTCGCGGCCGTCGGCGGCCTCGGCCAGCACCTCGAACCCGGGGGCGGCGGCGAACATGCCGCGCAGGCCGTCCCGCACGACCGGGTGGTCATCCACGATCAGCAAGGTGATGTCAGCGGTGTTCTCGGCGGCGGCGTCAGGCATGGCGGATCAACGGTACGCGGGCGGACACGGCCGTGCCCCGGCCGGGCTCGGACTCGACCTCCAGGGTGCCGGCGACGCGCTCGGCGCGCTCGCGCATGGCGGTCAGCCCGAAGCCGCCGGACGGGCGGGCGGCGACGGCGAAGCCGCGACCGTCGTCGCGGACGTCCAGGGTCACCTCGTCGTCCATGTAGGAGAGGGTCACGCCGACGCGTTCGGCGTGCGCGTGGCGGGCGGCGTTGGCGAGGGCCTCCTGGGCGATGCGCAGCAGCGCGGCCTCCAGCTCGTCGTGCAGCGGCTCGACCGTGCCGGTGACGGTGAACCGGGCCCGGCCCTCGGTGGCCTTCTTCAGCGCCTCGGGGAGCGTGCCGTGCTCCAGGTCGGCGGGCGCGAGGTCCTGCACGGACCGGCGGGCCTCGCGCAGGCTCGCGCGGGCGAGGTCGGTGGCGCGGCGGACGTGCTCGCTGTCCTCGGCGGCCTGGAGCTGGGTGATGATGCCCGCGAGGCCCTGCGCGATGGTGTCGTGGATCTCGGCGGCCAGCCGGCGGCGCTCGTCGCTGACGCCGGCCTCGCGGGCCTGGACGAGGAGCTGGGCCTGCAGGCCGGCGTTCTCGGCGAGTGCCTGCTCCAGCCGGGCGTTGGTCCGTTCGAGTTCGGCGATCGTCTCGTCCTGGACGCGGGTGCGCTCGGCCTCCCGGTCGGCGAGGGCGCCGAAGACGACGATCAGCCCGCTGTTCAGGACGAGGAGCCCGGCGAACCCGGCCGCCTGGCCGGGGCTCTGCGGCGGCAGCCCGCCCGACTGCGCGCCCGCCATGGTGACCGCCGTGACGAACGCCCCGGCCATGGCCCAGCGCCGGCTCAGGAAGTGCTGGGAGTCGAAGTACCCGAGCACGGCGTAGACGGAGAAGAACGGGTTCAGCCAGGACATGGCGAAGGCGAGGGCGGTCCGCGTCCAGAAGTAGACGGGCCCCGGGATCTTCCGCCCGGCGTGCAGGATCTGGAGCGCCAGCGCGGTGACCAGGAGGGCCGCCGCCGCCCGCTCCTCCGCCACCGACATGACCATGTCGCGGATGAGCAGGGCCAGGAAGGTCGCGAGCGGCAGCAGGGCGAACGGTCCCCAGCGATAGAACCGTTCCCATTGCTCCTGGATTGTCGCCATTGCCCCAGTTTTCCCTACTCCCAGCGGAACCAGCGAACGGCGGCGGCGATCAGGACGGCGGCCCACCCCGCGGTGACGCCCAGGTGCGCCCAGTCGGGCCAGCCGCCCTCGGCGGCCTGGTTGAGGGCCTGCGACGCGGCCCCGAACGGGAAGTACTCTACGACGTCCTGCAGCAGGTCGGGCATGGCCTGGACCGGCACCCACACCCCCGCGAGGAACATCGCCGGGAAGAACACGACCGACCCGACGACGGTGGTGGCCTTGGTGGTCGGCGTGACCGCCGTGACCGCCGCGCCCAGCGCGAGCGCGCTGAGGGCGCCGAGCAGCAGCGCCAGCAGGTAGCCGGGCACCTGGCCGGGCAGCGCCACGCCGAAGGCGATCCGGCCGACGGCGATGACCAGCAGCGCCGACCCCAGCGCGGCGGCGAAGTGCAGGACGATCTGCGCGGCCAGCAGCGAGCCCGGCCGCACCGGCGTGGTCGACATGCGGCGCAGGATGCCGCGCTCCCGGTACCCGGACAGGACGGGCGGCAGCGCCTGGATCCCCGCCATGATCAGCGCGAGCAGCACGTTGACCGGGACGTACAGGTCGATGACGCGGTTGCCGCCGAGGGAGGGGTCCGGCTCCCGGAACGACGGGATCAGCCCGAGGATCGTCAGCAGCACGGTCGGGAAGGCGACGATCCAGAACAGGCTGAACGGCTCGCGGGAGAAGAGCCGGGCTTCGGCCCTGAGGACGGCGGTGGACGCGGACACGTCAGTTCTCCTGCTCTGCGGTGAGTTCGAGGAAGGCGTCGTCCAGCGTGGAATCGGTGATCCGCAGCTGGTGGGCGGTGATCTGGCGGCGGGCGAGCAGCGAGATGACCGCGTTGACGGTCGCGTCGGTGCCGTGCACGGTGACGCGGCCGTCCCGCAGCTCGAAGGTCGTGGCCTCGGGCAGCCCGGTCAGCTCGCCGTCGTCGAGGGGACGGGACGGGGTGAAGGAGAGCACGGTGCCGCCGGCGCTGCGCCGGATCAGCCCGGCGGGGGTGTCGAGCGCCGCGAGGCGGCCCTGCTTGAACACCGCGATCCGGTCGCAGAGGCGCTGCGCCTCCTCCATGAAGTGGGTGACGAGCAGGACGGTGACGCCGGAGCCCCGGACGTCCTCGATCAGCTGCCAGGTGTCGCGGCGGGCGCGCGGGTCGAGGCCGGTGGTCAGCTCGTCCAGGACGACGATGCGGGGGCGGCCGATGAGGGCGAGGGCGATGAACAGGCGCTGCTTCTGGCCGCCGGACAGCTTGCCGAAGCGGCTGGCGAGCTTCCCGGTGATGCCGAGGCGCTCGGCGAGTTCGCGCCAGTCCGCCGGGTCCGGGTAGAAGGCGCTGTAGAGCTCCAGCGCCTCGCGCACGGTCAGCTTCTCCTGGAGTTCGCTCTCCTGGAGCTGGACGCCGAGGATCCGGGTCAGCTCGCCGCGCTCGGTGCGCGGGTCGAGCCCGGCGACGCGGACGGCGCCCGCGTCGGGCTCGCGCAGCCCCTCCAGGCACTCGACGGTCGTCGTCTTCCCGGCGCCGTTGGGGCCGAGGATCCCGAAGATCTCCCCTTCCTCGACGGCGAACGTGACGTCGTCCACCACGGGACGGCCGCCGTAGACCTTGCGCAGGCCGTTGACTTCGATGATCGGCATGCTTCGAGCATCCCGGCGGGCGCCGCCCGCGCACATCGCCCGGCCCGCTCGACCCGGCATCAACCGATCGGATGATGCCGGGCTACGACCTTCCCGAGGGCTGCGACTTCCCCGAGCGCTACGACTCGGCGGCCGCCGGTCGGGGCCAGACCAGCGTCCGGCCCAGGTGGACGATCATCGCGGCGAACGCGAGCGTCCACGCCGCGACCGCCACCCACATCTCGTGCCTGCCGATCCACTCGACCGCGGGCAGGTCGTCGGCGACGCCGAGGTACTGGCCCGCGACGCCGTACATGCCGAGGGGGAACACGATGCTCCACAGCGTCGCCTCGTACCGGAGCGGGACGCGGTTGACGGCGTGCCGCCACACCCCGGCCGCGACCAGCGGGACGATCAGCCAGCTGCCGAACGCCCAGAACACGACGCTGGTCCCGGCGATCAGGCCGCGGGTGGCGTTCACCATCGGCGCGTCGGCCATCTCCACGATCCGGGCGCCGGCCACGACGGTGATGGCGGTGGCGCCCATGGCGACCCAGTAGGGCGGGGTCAGGTCCTTCGGGCGCAGCGGGTACATCAGCATCCGCGCGGCGACGAACACGCCGGCGGCGGCGTACAGGATCGCGCCGACCGACCAGGAGCAGACGGCGACGAGCGCGAGTTCGGAGCGCATCGAGCTGACCGGCTCCAGCGCCGCCGCGAGCACCGCCACGGACTGGCTGGCGACCACCCAGATGAACCAGGTGCCGTTGGCGCCGGCGATGACGGGCCGGTCCTCGCGGCCGAGCACCGCCGTCCACGGCACGACGTAGCCGAGCACGATCCAGCCGATGCCGCCGACGGCGAGCAGCGCGAACGCGATGCCGTGCTCGCCCGTCCCGGCGATGCGGGTGCCGAGCACGTCGGTGCCCGCGACGAAGGTGAAGAACCCGAAGCCGCGGGCCGGGTCGGTGAAGTCGGCGCGCAGCTCGGCGCGGTACGCGACGGCCCGCCACGCGGTCGCCGCGACGAGCACGGCGTAGCACGCGATGGCCAGCCACATCAGCGCGTGGGAGAGCGTCTCCAGCCCGTTGGTATGGACGCCGATCGAGACGATCCCGGTCCCCATCACCAGCGCGAAGTACCCCGGATTGAGACTCGCCACCGCCTGCTCGACCGCGCCACGCCGTTCCCCCGTGCGCTCGCTGATCACCAATCCTCCGAAGGCCACCCCCGGCGCTTTGGGCCAGGTGGGATTCGTAGTCTCTCAGCTCAGGTCCGAAGGGGTCGGGACAGTCCGGCATCGACTTTCGTCGACGCACGGCCGCATTCTCCGTACATCCACGTTCACTTTCTGTAATGTGCCGGTCATGCGGACGGCGTACAAGTGCCGGGCCTATCCCGATCCAGAGCAGGCGGCCATCCTCGGCCGCACGTTCGGCTGCGTCCGCCTGGTGTGGAACAAGGCCCTCGCCGAACGCCACCGCGCCTGGCGCTCCGAGGGCAGGCGCATCTCTTACAAGGAGGCCGACGCCGCGCTGACGGCGTGGAAGAAGACTGAAGAGTTGGCGTTCCTGTCCGAGGTGTCCTACGCGCCGCTGCAACAGGTGCTGCGGCACCAGTACGCAGCGTTCGCAGCGTTCTTCGCCGGCCGCGCCCGCCATCCCCGCTTCAAGAACCGTGCCTCCCGCCAGACCGCGCACTACACCCGTTCGGCGTTCCGTATCAAGGACGGCGAGTTGTGGCTGGCCAAGACCACCGCGCCGCTGCCACTGGTGTGGTCCTTCGACGAGGTGGACCTGGCCACACTGAACCCGACGAGGGTGGTGGTCTCGCGGGACCCGGACGGCCGCTGGTATGTGACCTTCGCCGTTGACACCGACGTCCCCGCGCCCATGCCCGCCATCGGCCACGCCATCGGAATCGACCTCGGCGTGAAGGACTTCGCGGTGACGAGTGACGGCGACCGCATCGCCAACCCCCGCCACCTGGAGAAGAAGCAGCGCAGTCTGGCTCGGTACCAGCGGCGTATGAACCGCAAGCAGCCCGGCAGCAACAACCGGCACAAGGCCAGAACCAAGTTCGCCCGAGCCTCTCGCAAGGTCCGCGATGCCCGTGCCGACTTCCTGCATCGCACCAGCTCGAACCTCGTCCGCCGGGCGGACGTGATCGTGATCGAAGACCTCGCGGTCGCCAACATGATGCGCAACCACAGGCTGGCCCGCGCCATCTCCGACTGCGGATGGGGCGAGTTCCGCCGCCAACTCGAGTACAAGGCCGGACGCGCCGGGCGCGTCCTGGTGGTGATCGACCGCTGGTTCCCCTCGTCCAAGACCTGCTCGGCGTGCGGGCACCTGCTGGAAACCCTGGGTCTTTCCACCCGGCACTGGACGTGTCCGGGCTGCCGCACCCGGCATGACCGGGACATCAACGCGGCCAAGAACATCGTTGCGGCTGGTCGAGCCGTAGCCGGGCAGGCGCCCGGCGAGGTCTGTGGAGCTGACGTCGGACGGCAGGGGATCTCCCCACCGCAGTCGGCACGGAAGCAGAAACGCCCGCGGCGCAAGCCGCGGGAATCCCCTCCTTGCGAGGGGAGGGAGTCAAATCAGTACGGTACGCCGATCTTGCGCCACTTCCGTCCCCCGGTCCCCGGTTCGGGCGGCGGGGCGGCGCGGCGGTCGCGGTACACGACGTAGGGCCGCCACAGGTACCACAGCGGGATGCTCCACGCGTGGACGAGCCGGCTGAACGGCCACACCGCGAAGATCATCCAGGCGGCGGTGGCGTGCACCTGGTACATGATCGGAGCGGCGCCGATCGCGCGGTGGTCCGGGGAGCCGGCGAACAGGCTGCGGAACCACGGGGACACCGTGTTGCGGTAGTCGTAGCCGCCCCCGAACTGCTGCACGCCGAGCGTCAGGTAGATGCCGAGGACGCTGATGATGCCGAGCAGGATCAGCGCGAGGTAGTCGACCGCGCTGGTCGTCGCCCGGACGCGCGGCACCCCCATCCGGCGGAAGATCAGGATTCCGGCGCCGACGAGCACGCCGATCGCCGCGACCGACCCGGCGATGCCGGAGAACAGCGTGTAGGCGCGCTCGGGGATGCCGAGCCACTCGGTGAACGACTTCGGGACGAGGATGCCGATGACGTGGCCCGCGATGGCGGCGAACGTGGCGTAGTGGAACAGCGGCGCGCCCCATTTGAGGAGGCGGCGCTCCTGCAGCTGGGTGGAGCGGCTCGTCCAGCCGAACTGGTCGTAGCGCCACCGCCAGATGTGCCCCACCACGAAGACGATCATCGCCGCGTAGGGCAGGATCACCCACCACCACAGGTCGCCGCTGGTCATCGCGTCGGTCATCGCCGAGCCCCCGCTCCGGTTCCGTCCAGGTACTCCGGCGGGGCGAACGGCGCGAGCCCCACCTCCTCCTCGGGGGGACCCTGCTCCCGCGCCCGCCGGACGAGCGCGAGGTCGCGGCGGCCGGGGCGCGGCAGCCGCGCGCACACCGCCTCGACGAGGTCGGCGTAGGGGGTGCCCGCGTCGTGCAGGGCGGTGCGCAGCAGCTCCAGGTCGGCGCGGTGCCGGCGGAGCAGCTTCTCGCCGTCCGGGGCGAGCGCCGCGAAGTCGAGGACGAGCGGCAGGTAGTCCGGCAGCTCGTCGTCGGACGGCGCGAACCCCGCGACCCGGTAGGCGGTCTTGAACGCCAGCAGCGCCATCCCGCGCTTGCGGGTGTCGCCGTGCCGGGCGTAGGTGAGGTAGAGCGCGCAGCGGCGCCGCAGGTCGAACGTCTCGACGTAGTGCTGCGCGACCTCGGTCGGCTCGGTGGCGCGCAGCCAGCCGAGGAACCGCGCGAACGCCTCGCGGGACGCCTTCGGCCGGGTCTCGGACGCGGCGGCGTCGAGCCGGTCGAGGCCCTCGAACAGCGCCATGGTCGGGTACTGGAGCAGCACGGAGGCGAGCTTGTACGCCTGGCCCGCCTTCTCGCTCACTGGGCGTCCCCTTCCGGGAAGAGGTGGGGGGCGTCGCCGCGCCCGTCCCAGCCGAGCAGGTTGAAGTGCGTCCTGCCGTCGTCGGCCCGGAACGTGCCCGCGCCGCCGCGCACCTCGCCCGGGTGGAAGCTCTCCACGCTCGCCTGCGGCCCGTGCCCGCCCATGCCGGGGCCGCCGTCGCCGTCGAGGCTGCAGAACAGCTGCTCGTGCTGGGCCATGAGCCGTCCGGCGTCCTCGGCGTGCGCCTTCGGGATGACGTAGCGGTCCTCGTACTTGGCGATGGCGAGGAGGCGGTACAGGTCGTCCAGCTCGTCCGGGGTGGACCCGACGGACGCGGGCAGGTCCTCGGCGAGGTCGAGCCCGAGCTGCCCGGCGCGCTGTACGGCGCGGACGGCGGCGAGCTTGCGCAGCACGTTCCGGACGGTCCCCGTCTCCCCCGCCGTGAACAGGTTGGCGAGGTACTCGATGGGGATGCGCAGCTCGTCGATGGTGGCGAACACCCGGTCGGGGTCGGCGTCGCCGTACCCGGCGGAGTGCGCGACGTCGGCGACCGGGGACAGCGGCGGGATGTACCAGACCATCGGCAGCGTCCGGTACTCCGGATGCAGCGGCAGCGCCACCCGGTGCCGGACGGCCAGCGAGTAGACCGGGGACCGCCGCGCGGCGTCGATCCAGTCGGCGGGGATGCCCGCCTCGGCCGCCGCCCTCCGCACCTCAGGGTCGGACGGGTCGAGGAACACCGACAGCTGCGCCTCGTACAGGTCCTGCTCGTTCGGCGTCGCCGCGGCCTCGGTGACCTTGTCGGCGTCGTACAGGAACAGCCCGAGGTAGCGGAGCCGTCCGACGCAGGTCTCGGCGCAGATGGTGGGCTGCCCGCCCTCGATGCGCGGGAAGCAGAGCGTGCACTTCTCCGCCTTGCCGGTGCGGTGGTTGAAGTAGACCTTCTTGTACGGGCAGCCGGACACGCAGAACCGCCAGCCCCGGCACCGGTCCTGGTCGACGAGGACGATGCCGTCCTCCGCCCGCTTGTACATCGCGCCGGACGGGCAGGACGCCACGCAGGACGGGTTGAGGCAGTGCTCGCAGATGCGCGGCAGGTAGAACATGAAGACCTGCTCGAACTCCATCCGGACCCGGTCCTCGATGCCGGCGAGGTCGGGGTCGGCGAGGGCGTGCTCGGGGGCGCCGGCGAGGTCGTCGTCCCAGTTGCTGCCCCAGCGCGGCGACATGTCGCGGCCGGTGAGCGCGGAGATGGAGTGCGCGCTGGGGTTCTGCGTGCCGAGCGGGGCGTCGATCACCGTCTGGTAGTCGTACGTCCAGGGGTCGCCGTAGTCGTCGATCGTCGGCAGGTCGGGGTTGTAGAAGATGGACAGCAGCCTGCGCAGCCGCCCGCCCGCCTTGAGCTGGAGCCGGCCCTTGCCGTCGAGCGTCCAGCCGCCCTTCCACTGGTGCTGGTCCTCGTAGCGGCGCGGGTAGCCGAGGCCGGGCTTGGTCTCGACGTTGTTGAAGTACACGTACTCGGTGCCGGGACGGTTGGTCCAGGTCTGCTTGCAGGTGACCGAGCAGGTGTGGCAGCCGATGCACTTGTCGAGGTTCATCACCATCGCGACCTGCGCCATGGGACGCATCAGAACCGCACCTCCTGGGACCTCCTGCGGATGACGGCGACCTCGTCGCGCTGGCTGCCGGTGGGGCCGTAGTAGTTGAACCCGTAGCTGAACTGGCCGTAGCCGCCGATCAGGTGCGTCGGCTTCACCACGAGCCGGGTGAGGGAGTTGTCGGAGCCGCCGTGCCAGCCGGAGATCTCCGATTTCGGGGTCATCAGGTGCCGGTCCATGGCGTGGTACATGAAGACCGTGCCGCGCGGCATCCGGTGGGTGACGACGGCCCGGCAGGCGACCACGCCGTTGCGGTTGTACGCCTCGATCCAGTCGTTGTCGCGCACGTCGATCGTCGCGGCGTCGGCGGGGCTCATCCAGATGACCGGTCCGCCCCGGAACAGCCGCAGCATGTGCAGGTTGTCCTGGTACTCGGAGTGGATCGACCATTTGGAGTGCGGCGTGAGGTACCGGACGGTGACCTCGGGCCGGCCCTCGTCCCGCAGCCCCAGTTCGCCGGAGTAGTGGCGGGCGTAGGTGAGCGGCGGCCGGTACGTCGGCAGCGCCTCGCCGTACTCGTGGATCCAGTCGTGGTCGAGGAAGAAGTGCATGCGGCCGGTCAGCGTGTGCCAGGGCTTCTTGCGCTCGACGTTGACGGTGAACGGCGAGTACCGGCGTCCGCCCGACTCGATGCCGGACCACTCCGGGCTGGCGAAGACCGGGCGCGGCTGCACCACCGTGTCGCTGAACGAGATGCGCTCCCCGGCGCGCTCCTCGCCGAGGTCGGCGAGGGCGACGCCCGTCCGTTTCTCCAGGTCGCGCCAGCCCTGCATGGCGACGTGCCCGTTCGTGGTGCCCGACAGCGCGAGGATCGCCTCGGCCATGTGCAGGTCCAGCGCCAGGGAGGGACGCCCGTCGGCCACACCGCCGCGCACGACGCCGTTCGTCTCGCGCAGGTAGGCGACCGCCTCCGACGGCACCAGGGAGACGCCCTTGGTGGACGTGCCGAGCGTCTCGACGAGCGGGCCGAGCGCGGCCATCTTCTCCGCCACCGCCGCGTAGTCGCGTTCGATCGTCACCAGGCGCGGCATGCTCACCCCGGGGACGGGCTCGCACTCGCCCGCCTTCCAGTCGAGGACGCGCCCGCCGGGCTGCGCGGTCTCGTCCGCGCTGTCGTGCATCAGCGGCACCGGGACCACGTCGGTGCGGGTGCCGAGGCGCCCGGCGGCGAGCCGGGAGAACTCCTCGGCGATGAGCCGGAACGCGTCGAAGTCGGTGCGCGACTCCCACGGCGGCGCGATCGCCGGGTTGAACGAGTGCACGAACGGGTGCATGTCGGTGCTGGACAGGTCGTGCTTCTCGTACCAGGTGGCCGCCGGGAGCACGACGTCCGCGTACGTGCACGAGCTCGTCATCCGGAAGTCGATGGTGGTGAGCAGGTCGAGCTTGCCGCGCGGCGCCTCGTCCCGCCAGGCCACCTCGGCGGGGCGCAGGCCGGGCGGCGACTCCTCGGCCCGGACGGCGTCGTCCGTGCCGAGCAGGTGCCGCATGAAGTACTCCATGCCCTTGCCGGACGAGCCGAGGACGTTCGCCCGCCAGATCGTCATCACGCGGGGCCAGTTCTGCGGCGCGTCGGGGTCCTCGCAGGCGAACTTCAACCGGCCGGCCTTCAGCTCGTCGACCACGTGCTCCGCGACGGGACGTCCCGCCGCCGCGGCCTCGTCGGCGATGTCGAGCGGGTTGCGGTCGAACCCCGGATGCGACGGCGTCCAGCCGAGCCGGGACGCCTGCGCGACGCAGTCGGCGAACGTCCGGCCCCGGAACAGCCCCCGGCTCAGCGGGCCGGACATCTCCCCCGGCCCGAACGTCTCGTACCGCCACTGGTCGGTGTGCAGGTAGAAGAACGACGTGCCGGTCATGTGCCGGGTCGGGCGCTGCCAGTCCAGCGCGAACGCCGCCTGCTGCCAGCCGGTCAGCGGCCGCACCTTCTCCTGCCCGACGTAGTGCGCCCAGCCGCCGCCGTTCACGCCCTGGCAGCCGCACAGCATCGTCAGCGTGAAGAACGCCCGGTAGATCTGGTCGGAGTGGTACCAGTGGTTCGTCCCGCCGCCCATGCAGATCATCGACCGGCCCCGCGACAGCTCGGCGTTGCGCGCGAACTCCCGCGCCACCCTGGCCGCCGCCGCGGCCGGGACGGACGTGACCTCCTCCTGCCACGCGGGCGTGTACGGGTGCGCGGCGTCGCCGTAGCCGTCCGGCCACTCGCCGGGGAGCCCGTCGCGCGGCACCGCGTACTGCGCCATCAGGAGGTCGAACACCGTCGTGACCAGCCGCCCGCCGACCCGCGCCACCGGGACCCCGCGCCGGACGACCGTGCCGCCCTCGGTCTCGCCGGTGTCGAAGCGCGGCAGGTCGACCGGCCGCGCGTCCTCGTGCCGCCCGTACAGGGTCAGGACTGGATCGACGTCGCCCAGGTCCAGGTTCCAGCGGCCCTGCCCGGACTCGGTGTACCGGAAGCCGAGCGTCCCGTTCGGCGCCACCGGCTCGCCGGTGCGCGCGTCAAGGAGGACGGGCTTGTGCGCGGCGCCCTCACCGGCGTCTCCCAGCTCGTCGGCGGTGAGGAACTTGCCCGGACGGACGGCGTCCCCGTGCTCCTCCAGCGTCACCAGGAACGGCAGGTCGGTGTAGGTCTTCACGTACTCGGTGAAGTACAGCACCTGCCGGTCGCGGAAGAACTCGGTGAGCACCACATGGCCCATCGCCATCGCCAGCGCGCCGTCCGTGCCGGGCGCCGCCGCGAGCCAGTCGTCCGCGAACTTGGTGTGGTCGGAGAAGTCCGGGGAGACGACCACGACCTTCTGCCCCCGGTACCGGGCCTCGGTCATGAAGTGCGCGTCGGGCGTCCGGGTGATCGGCAGGTTCGTGCCCCAGATGACGAGGTAGGACGCGTTCCACCAGTCGCCGGACTCGGGGACGTCGGTCTGGTCCCCGTACACCTGCGGCGACGCGATCGGCAGGTCGGCGTACCAGTCGTAGAACGACAGCACCGTCCCGCCGATCATGGACAGGAACCGGGTGCCGGCCGCGTACGACACCATCGACATCGCCGGGATCGGCGAGAACCCCACGACCCGGTCCGGCCCGTACTCCTTGATCGTGTGGACGTGGGCGGCGGCGATCAGCTCGGTGACCTCCGGCCACGACGACCGCACGAACCCGCCCTTGCCC
>NZ_VCKZ01000598.1 GCF_005889745.1 Actinomadura geliboluensis | reverse complement strand
GTCCCGGGGGTCGGTCTTCGGCGGGGCGACCACGACGGCGACGACGTCCAGGCTGGTGAACTTCACGAACGGCCGGACGTAGGCGGTGCGGGTCAGCCCGCTGGTGGACTTCTCGATGCGGGCGACCTCGCCGATCGGGACGCCGGGCACGTACGGGCGCTGGCCCTGCGACCCGAGCGTCACGATCCGCTGGCCGACCTGGATCGGCGCGGACGCGTCCAGCAGCTGGAAGCGCAGCGGCGTGGCGCCGCCGCCGCCGAGGCCGCGGCGGCCCCGGCCCTGGGTGATGCCGATCTCCTTGGACGCCTCCAGCCGGGAGCCGATGGAGGAGGTCTGGTCGGTGGCGAGCAGCACGGTCGAGGTCGCGGGCCCGACCCGGGTGACCCGGCCGACGAGCCCGGCGGCGCTGATCACGGTCATGTCGGGCTTGATGCCGCTGCGGCTGCCGACGTCGATGGTGACGGTGTCCTCGAAGCCCTGCCCGGCGGAGATCACCTGCGCGGCGTGGATCGTGTAGCCGCCCATTCCCGCGGTGCCGAGCAGCCGCTGCAGCTGCGCGGACCGCTCCGTGTCGAGCCGGGCGGAGCGCAGCTGCTCGCGCAGCCGCTGGTTCTGCCGCGCCAGCTGGTCGGCGCGGCGCCGCTCGCCGGGCGCGTCGGTGATCGTGTCGAAGGTGTCGCCCACCGGGCGGACGACGGACGCGGACGCCCGCTCGACCGGCCCGAACACGCTCGCGCCCAGGTCGCGCAGGCCGCGCAGCGGCGACTGCGCGCCACCGCGGTAGTCCACGGTGATCATCGTGAGCGCCACGACGAGCAGCCCGCCGAGCACCATGCGGGTGCGCCGGGTGTCCTTCACGCACCGACCTCCGGTTTCCTCAGTCCCCCGGGTGCACTGCCAATGGCGGGCGAACCCGTCCTACGGCGGGCGGACCCGTCCGATCAATGCCGCGGCTCCGGCACGAGGACCTGGCGGAGCGACTCGAAGTCCTCGACGCACTTGCCGGTGCCGAGCACCACCGAGTCGAGCGGGTTGTCCACCAGGTGGATGGGCATCCCGGTCTCCTCGCGGAGCCGTTCGTCGAGGTTCTTCAGCAGCGCGCCGCCGCCGGTGAGCGCGATCCCGCGGTCCATGATGTCGCCCGACAGCTCGGGCGGGCACTTGTCCAGCGTGGTCTTCACCGCGTCCACCACGGCGTTGACCGGTTCCTCGATCGCCCGCCGCACCTCCTCGGCGGAGATCACGACGGTCTTCGGCAGCCCGCTCACGAGGTCGCGGCCCCGGATCTCGGCGTGCGGCTCCTCGTCGCCGCCGGGATAGGCCGAACCGATGGCCATCTTGATCTCCTCGGCGGTCCGTTCCCCGAGCATCAGCGAGTATTCCTTCTTGGAGAAGGAGATCACCGCCTGGTCGAGTTCGTCGCCGCCGACGCGGACGGACTGGCTGGTGACGATGCCGCCGAGGGAGATGATCGCGACCTCGGTGGTGCCGCCTCCTATGTCGACGACCATGTTGCCGGTCGGCTCGTAGACGGGCAGCCCGGCGCCGATCGCGGCGGCCATCGGCTCCTCGATGATGTACACGCGGCGGGCGCCGGCCTGGTAGCCGGCCTCCTTCACCGCGCGCTGCTCCACCCCGGTGATCCCGCTCGGCACGGCCACCACGATCCGCGGCTTGGCGAAGTGCCGGCGCTTGTGGACCTTCTGGATGAAGTAGCGCAGCATGCGCTCGGTGACGTCGAAGTCGGCGATGACGCCGTCCTTCAGCGGGCGGACGGCCACGATGTTGCCGGGCGTGCGGCCGATCATCCGCTTCGCCTCGATGCCCACCGCGACGATCTTTCCGGTGTTGGTATTGATCGCCACCACGGAGGGTTCGTTCAGGACGATGCCACGCCCGCGCACGTACACCAGTGTGTTGGCGGTACCAAGATCGACGGCCATGTCACGGCCAAGAAACGACAGCTTGTTACCCATGAAGAAAGGGAGCCCTTCATGATTGACGGGCGTGTATAGCGGCGCGTCCATCGTAACGTGCGCCCCCGTCCGCGGGCAGTCACCCCGCCGCCGCGCGTCGCGGAAAAAACGCGTCCTGACCAGCTCGGTTTTCGCTAAAGAAGACGCGGGCCGGAAGATCCGGCCCGCGCTCGAACGGCGCCCTCGCGGGCGCGTCTCAGCCCAGTTCGGGGAAGAAGAGCTTGATCTCGCGCTCGGCGGAGTAGGTGGAGTCGGAGCCGTGCACGATGTTCTCGCCGATCTCCAGGGCGAAGTCGCCGCGGATGGTGCCGGGGGCGGCGCTGACCGGGTCGGTGGCGCCGGCCAGCGAGCGGAACGCCTCGATGGCGCGCGGGCCCTCGACGACCATGGCGACGAGCGGGCCGCCGGTGATGAACTCGACCAGCTCGCCGAAGAACGGCTTGCTCGCGTGCTCCTCATAGTGGGACTCGGCGGTCTCGCGGGCGAGGGTGCGCAGTTCCAGCGCGACGAGCTTCAGGCCCTTGCGCTCGATCCGGGAGATGACCTCGCCGATGACACCGCGGCGGACGCCGTCGGGCTTGACCAGGACGAGAGTGCGCTCGGACACGAGTGGTTCTCCTTGCGGAATTTTCGGTTTCGGTAAGCGCGCGAATACTACCCGGCCCGCGGGCCGGAAGCGGCATTACGGCGGCGCGCCGCCGCGACGGCGGTGGCGGCGGCGAGCGGCACGGCCGCCATTCCGGCGGCGATGAGCCAGTCGTGGTAGCCGGCCAGCAGGGCGTGGACCTGCTCGGCGCCGGTCGCCGGACGGGCCCGTCCCAGCCGCGCCGCCTGCAGGGACAGGACGAGGAGCTGCCCGGCGAGCACGGCGGGGAAGCACAGCGACAGGCCGAACAGGGCCGCGCCGGGTGCCGCGCCGCGCAGCGAGGCGGCGAGGGCCAGCCCGGCGCCGGCGCCGAGCGGGACGAGCGGGATCAGCAGCGCCCACTGCCCGCCGGGCCCCGCGCCGATGTCGACGGCGAGGCCGAGCGGCAGTGCCAGGACCAGCAGCAGGAACCCGGCGGGCACCGCGCCGCGGGCGGGCGCGCGGGTCGCGGCGAGCGCGGCGGCCAGTGCGGCGGCGGCCGCCGCGGCGAACGGGAGCAGCGGCGCGCCGGCGCCGCGCGCGTGGGCGGTGGCGGCGGCGAGGCCGGCCAGCGGCGCGGCGACCGGATAGCCGAGCAGGCCGACGGCGATCATGGCGATGGCGCAGCCGTGCGGGCTGCCCGCCGGGGCGCGCCGTCCGGCGGCGGCGGCGAGCCCGAGCAGGGCGGGCACGGTGAGGCCCGCGAGCACGACCCGCGCGCCGGGCGACCATTCGTGGGCGGCGGCGACGGCGAGGAACCCGAAACCGGCCGCGGGGGCCAGCGGCAGCAGGAGCAGGCTGCGTTCGCCGTGCCCGCCCGCGGGCAGCGCCCACCGGGCGCGGCCGCGCAGGAGCGGGCGCAGCAGGGCGGCGCCCACGGCGGCGACGGCGAACCAGGGGAACGGCGCAAGGGCGGCACGCCAGTCGGCTCCCACCGCGCCGACTGGGCCGGGGGCGGCCGCCAGCGCCAGCGGCATCGCCAGGGCGAGCATGCCCGCGAGCACGCCCGCCCAGACGGCGGTGAGGCGCCGGTCGCGGCGCTCCAAGACGAGCACGAGCGAGGCGGGCAGGACGATGCCGGCACCCGCGCCCTGGGCCGTGCGGGCCAAGGCGATCAGCGGCAGCGACGGGGCCGCGCGGGCGGCGCCGAGACCGGCCAGCAGCACGGCCAGGCCGATCGCGAGGACCGCCCACGCGGGGAACCGGCGGGCGGCCGCGGCGGCGAGCGGCACGGCGAGCAGCAGCGCGGGCAGCGACAGGCCGGTGGCCTGCAGCAGCCGGGGGACGCCGGAGTCGCCGAGGCCGAGGTCGCCCAGCGCGGCGGGCAGCACGTCCGCGGAGGCGTCGGGCACGGTCAGCACGGCGGCGGGAAGCGCGGTGCCGGTCAGCAGCAGCGCGCCCAGCCCCGCCAGCCTGCGG
>NZ_VCKZ01000597.1 GCF_005889745.1 Actinomadura geliboluensis | reverse complement strand
GCCCAGAACAAGCCGACCGACGACCCGGGCGACGACGTCCTGGTGGCGGGCCGCCGCAAGGCGTCCCATCGCCGCCGCGCCTCGACGACCCAGCCGATCAAGCCCCCGGCGGGCGACGACAAGACGTCCCCTTGACCGGAAGCGATCAAGGTCGCCCGGCGGGCCGGAGCCCGTCCGAACAGGACGGCCGGAACCCGCTCGCGGTCCTCGGGCGCGTCCCGTGGCCAGGCGAAGGCCGTGACGAGCCAGAACGCCCTACGAAGCGCGCAGAGCCTGACCACGCACAGACCAGAGCGGGGTACCGGTCGTCCCCCGGTACCCCGCTCCGACTACGCGTCATTCAGCCGATATCGGCCCTGATCAGCTGCAGCCGCTGGTGGAGCCGCAGCCTTCGCAGACGTAGCAGCTGCCGGCCGGGCGCATCTTCGTGCCGCAGGTGAGGCAGAGCGGCGCGTCGGCCGTGCGGCCCTGGCGGCTCTCGATCGCCTCCACCGACGAGTGCGCCTCGGCGGCCGGGGCCGGCGCCGCCGGACGGGTGATCGCGGCGGACTGGGCGAGCGACTCGTGGTCGACCTCGTCCTCGGCGTGCAGGGCCGCCGGGTCCTCGCCGTTGGCCTGCATCGCGCGCTCCTCGGCGGTGAAGATGCCGAGGCCCGCGCGCTCCTCGTAGGGGAGGTGGTCCAGCGCCAGGCGGCGGAAGATGTAGTCCATCACCGAGGTCGCCATGCGGATGTCGGGGTCGTCGGTCATCCCGGCGGGCTCGAACCGCATGTTGGTGAACTTCTCCACCCACGTCTCCAGCGGGACGCCGTACTGCAGGCTGATGGAGATCGCCATGGAGAAGGCGTCCATCACGCCGGCGAGCGTGGAGCCCTGCTTGCCGAGCTTGAGGAAGACCTCGCCGACGCCGTCGTCCGGGTAGGATGAGGCGGTCATGTAGCCCTCGGCGCCCGCGACGGAGAACCGGGTGACGGTCGCGGGGCGCTGCTTCGGCAGCCGCCGCCGGACCGGGCGCGGCGCCAGCGTCTCGGCCGGCTCCGCCTTGTCCTTGTCCTTCTTGCCGGCGGCCGACAGCGGCTGGCCGACCTTGCAGTTGTCGCGGTAGATCGCGAGGGCCTTCAGGCCGAGCCGCCAGCCCTCGAAGTACACCTTCTCGATGTCCTCGATGGTGGCCTGCTCCGGCATGTTGACCGTCTTGGAGATCGCGCCGGACAGGAACGGCTGGACGGCCGCCATCATCCGGACGTGCCCCATCGGGCTGATCGCCCGCTCGCCCATCGCGCAGTCGAACACCTCGTAGTGCTCGGGGCGCAGGCCGGGCGCGTCCACCACGTGGCCGTGCTCGGCGATGTACTCGACGATCGCCTCGATCTGCTCCTGCTGGTAGCCGAGCTGCTCCAGGGCGCGCGGCACCGTGTGGTTGACGATCTGCATGGACCCGCCGCCGACGAGCTTCTTGAACTTCATCAGCGCGAGGTCGGGCTCGATGCCGGTGGTGTCGCAGTCCATCATCAGGCCGATCGTGCCGGTCGGCGCGAGGAGGCTGGCCTGGGCGTTGCGGTAGCCGTGCTTCTCGCCGGCCTTGAGGCAGTCCGCCCACTGCTTGGCGGCGGCGGCGTGGATGGTCTTGTCCATCTCGTCCAGCGTGCGGATGCCGTCGTTGGCGGCGGCGTGCTTGCGCATGACGCGCTTGTGCGCCTCGGCGTTGCGCGCGTAGCCGGCGTACGGGCCGACGACGCCGGCGATCTCGGCGGACCGGCGGTAGGCGACGCCCGTCATCAGCGACGTGATCGCCGCGGCGAGGGACCGGCCGCCCTCGGAGTCGTAGGCGTGCCCGGTCGCCATCAGCAGCGCGCCGAGGTTGGCGTAGCCGATGCCGAGCTGCCGGTAGTCGCGGGTCGTCTCGGCGATCTTCTCGGTCGGGAAGTCGGCGAACGTGATGGAGATGTCCATCGCCGTGATGATCAGCTCGGTGAGCTTCACGAACTTCGCGACGTCGAAGGTGCCCGCGTCGGTGAGGAACTTCAGCAGGTTGATGCTGGCGAGGTTGCAGGACGAGTTGTCCAGGCTCATGTACTCCGAGCACGGGTTGGACGCGGTGATGCGGCCCGTCTCGGGGTTGGTGTGCCAGTCGTTGATCGTGTCGTCGTACTGGATGCCGGGGTCGGCGCACTCCCACGCCGCCTTCGCCATCAGCCGGAACAGCTCCTTGGCCTTGACGGTCGAGACGACCTCGCCGGTCATCCGGGCGCGCAGCCCGAACTCGCCGCCGGACTCGACGGCCTGCATGAACTCGTCGGAGACCCGGACGGAGTTGTTGGCGTTCTGGTACTGGACGGAGCCGATGTCCTTGCCGCCGAGGTCCATGTCGAACCCGGCGTCCCGCAGCGCGCGGATCTTGTCCTCCTCGCGCGCCTTGGTCTCGATGAACTCCTCGATGTCGGGGTGGTCGACGTCCAGCACGACCATCTTCGCGGCGCGGCGGGTCGCGCCCCCGGACTTGATCGTCCCGGCGGAGGCGTCGGCGCCGCGCATGAAGGAGACGGGGCCGCTGGCGGTGCCGCCGGAGGACAGCAGCTCCTTGCTGGAGCGGATGCGGGACAGGTTCAGGCCGGCGCCGGAGCCGCCCTTGAAGATGACGCCCTCTTCCTTGTACCAGTCGAGGATGGACTCCATCGTGTCGTCCACCGACAGGATGAAGCACGCGCTCACCTGCTGCGGCGACTTGGTGCCCACGTTGAACCAGACCGGCGAGTTGAAGCTGAAGAGCTGGTGGACCAGCGCGTACTTCAGCTCGTGGTCGAAGATCTCGGCGTCCTCCTCGGAGGCGAAGTAGCCCTCCCGCAGGCCGGTCTCCACATAGCCGCGGACGACCCGGTCGACGAGCTGCTTCAGGCTCCATTCCCGCTGCGGGGTGCCGACCGCGCCGCGGAAGTACTTGGACGTGACGATGTTGACCGCGTTCAGCGACCAGAAGTCGGGGAACTCGACGCCGCGCTGCTCGAAGTTCACCGAGCCGTCGCGCCAGTTGGTCATGACGACGTCACGACGCTCCCAGCGCATCTCGTCGTACGGGTGCACGCCGGGCGTGGTGAAGATGCGCTCGACCTTCAGCCCTTTGCGGCCCCCCTTGCCGCGCCGTGCCGCCGAGCCGCTCACCGTCTCCGTCATGACCTTCCCCCTTCTCGGGCCCTCCCGCCGGACCCTGTTCAGGAACAACCCCGCCACCGCACGGACCATGCCCGCGCGGAGGCGCTTTCACTGTGCTTTGTGGATGCCGTGACCGCCCCTACCGGGGCGGGCCGGGCTCCCCCGAGGAACCGGCCTTCCGCAGTGCTTCGATCTCCTTGGCGAAGTCGTCCAGCGACTCGAAGCTCCGGTAGACCGAGGCGAATCGCAGATACGCGACCTCGTCGAGTTCGCGCAGTGGCCCCAGAATCGCGAGGCCGACCTCGTGCGAGGGGATTTCCGCGGATCCGGACGATCTGATCGCCTCTTCGACCCGCTGCCCCAGCTTCGCGAGCGCATCCTCGTCGACCGGACGGCCCTGGCAGGCCCTGCGCACCCCGGCGATGATCTTTTCTCGGGAGAACGGCTCGGTGACCCCGCTGCGCTTGGCCACCATGACGAGCACATTCTCCTGCGTGGTGAATCGCTTGCCGCATTCCGCGCACGACCGGCGCCGCCGAATGGCGGCCCCGTCATCGGTGGAACGGCTGTCGATCACTTTGGTGTCAGGGTTGCGGCAGAACGGGCAGTGCACGCTCGATACCTCCCTGACGTAAACGAGTTACACCGATGTGATCGCCATATATAGGGAACTACATCGATGTGACTACTAGATGTTGTGGTCAACCGTACGGCTCGACGCAGGGCTTCGCAACCTGATCGGGAGCCTCGCACGTCACATCCGGCGCGTCCGCGCAGGTCACCTCCCGCCTCCCCGATTTCGTCCCGGGCGTGTCGTCACCCAGCGTCCACGGCGATCACAGAACGCCTGGTCGGAGGCCCCTGTCACTTATACACATCTCCGAGCCCACGA
>NZ_VCKZ01000101.1 GCF_005889745.1 Actinomadura geliboluensis | reverse complement strand
GGTGTGGGGGGTCGCCCCCCACGGGGAGGGGCGCTCGGTGATGGAGGTTCCTGTACCTCGGTATGGGGCCGGGGCGCTTTCTGATCTTCCCGGGTCGGTGCTGGCGGCGCTCGGCGTTCCGGGTGCGGTGAACGTGCTGGGGCTGCCCGAGTTGCCGCGCGCGTGCGTTCTGCTCGTGGACGGGCTCGGCTGGGAGCAGCTCAGGGAGCATCCGGACGAGGCCCCCTTCCTGAACGCGATGGACGGCGGCCCGATCACGGCCGGGTTCCCGGCGACGACCGTCACCAGCCTGGCGTCGCTGGCGACGGGGGCGCCGCCCGGCGGGCACGGGCTGCTGGGCCTGCAGGTGGCGGTGCCCGGCACCGGCCGGCTGCTGAACTGCCTGCACTGGAAGGACGACGACCCGGATCCGGCGGCGTTCCAGCCCGTCCCGACCGCGTACGAGCGGGCGGGGGCGGACGGCGTCGAGGTCGGCTACATCTCGCTGCGCCAGCACAAGCGGTCGGGGTTGAGCCGGGCGACCGCCCGCGGCGCCGAGTACCTGTCCGCCGAGGGCCTCGGGCAGCTCGTCGGGCGCGCCGAGGCGGCGCTGCGCCGCGGTGACCGCGCCTACGTCACCGCCTACCACGCCGACCTGGACGGGACCGGCCACCGCTTCGGCGTCGGGTCCGCCGACTGGCGGCACCAGCTGCGGTTCGTGGACGTGCTCGCCCAGCAGATCGCGGCGGTCCTGCCGCCGGGTGCGGCCCTGTACGTGACGGCCGACCACGGCATGGTCGACCCGTCCGAGCGGGTGGACGTCGACACCGTCCCCGAGTTGCAGGACGGCGTCGCGCTCCTCGGCGGGGACGCCCGCGCCCGGTATGTCTACAGCGAGCCCGGCGCCCACGACGACGTACTCGCCGCCTGGACGGCCCTGCTCGGCGACCGCGCCTGGGTCGTGCCGCGCGAGCAGGCCGTGGCGGACGGCTGGTTCGGCCCCCTCGGCGACGGCATGCGCGAGCGCATCGGCGACGTGATCGCCGTCCCGCGCACCGATCTCGCGATCGTCGCGTCCGAGCGGGAGCCGTGGCTGAACCGGATGGTCGGCATGCACGGCTCCCTCGTCCCGGCGGAGCAGCTCGTGCCGCTGCTCGCCACGTCCCGTCCCTGACACACAGCGGATATGAGATGAACCAGGATTCGCCCCTCCCTAATCAGGGCATTTACGCGCAAACTGGCCGTGTGCACCCTCTCATCGAAGTGCCCGCGCTGGACCGGCTGCTCCGGCGGCAGGCGCCCGTGGTCCTGCTGGACGTCCGATGGCATCTGGCGGGTCCGCCGGGGATCGAGTCCTACCGCAAGGGTCACCTGCCGGGCGCCGTGTTCGTCGATCTCGACCGCGACGTGGCGGGCCCGCCCGGGAACGGCGGCCGGCATCCCCTGCCCGAGACCGCCGTCTTCGAGGCGGCCATGCGCCGCGCGGGCGTGTCGCACGACAGCCTGGTCGTGGTGTACGACGACGCCGACTCCACCTCCGCCGCCCGCGTCTGGTGGTCGCTGCGCTACTTCGGGCACGACCGGGTGCGCGTCCTGGACGGCGGCTACCGCGCTTGGACGGAGGCGGGCCACCGGCTGAGCACGGCCGAACCCGAGGTGAAGCCGGGCGACTTCATCGCCAACCCGGGCCGGCTGCCCGTGCTGGACGCGGAGGGCGCCGCCGAGCTGGCGAAGGCGGGGGTCCTGCTCGACGCGCGCGCCGCCGAGCGCTACCGCGGCGAGCAGGAGCCGATCGACCCGGTCGCGGGTCACATTCCGGGGGCCCGGAACGCTCCGACGTCCGGAAACGTCGGCGTGGACGGCCGTTTCCTGCCGCCCGGGCTGCTGCGCGAGCGCTTCGCCCAACTCGGCGCCACCGACGCCCTCGACGTCGGCGCCTACTGCGGTTCCGGGGTGACCGCCGCCCACGAGATCCTCGCCCTCAACCTCGCCGGCATCCCCGCGGCCCTCTACGTCGGCTCCTGGTCGGACTGGGTGAGCGACCCGTCCAATCCCGTCGCGACCGGCGACGCCTGACCCGGCTCTTACCACCCTCTCACCCCGCGCCCATCGCCAGGAAACCGGTGGTGGCCGGGGTGCGGGGGAGCGCGGCGAGGGCCTCGGCGGGGCGGCGGCCGGACGCCACGGCCGCGTGGAAGGCCGCCATGAACTCCGGGGTCGCCTCGTCGCGGACGGGGGTGACGCTGGCGATCACCGTGGCGGTACCGAGGGCGAGGAGCGCGCCGGCCATGCCGAGGACGGCGTCGCCCTCGCCGGCGCGGCCGATGTCGCAGGCCGACAGCACGACCAGGTGCGGCGCGTCAGCGAGGTCGTCGAGGTCGTGCACCATCAGCGGGCCGTCGGCGAGCCGCAGCCGCGAGAACAGGGCATTGCTCTCGCGGAACTCGCCGTGCGCGGCGATGTGGGCGAGGGACGCGCCGTCCAGGGCGTCCCGGACGGCCTCCGCGCGCGCTTGCACACCCGTCAGGACGCGCGCCTGAGGGTGGAGCCGCTGGAGCGCGGCGACCTCCCGTTCGGCGTGGCGCAGATCGGGACCCGCGACCAGGACGGCGTGCCCGCCGGGAGGAGCCGCCGCATGGGCCTGGAGCCAAGCGCTCGCGGACGGGACGACCGTGAACGGCCGCCCGGCCAGCGACGGCAGCGCCGCCCACGGCAGGCCGTGCAGGGCGCCGGTCGGGGCGATGACGAGGTCGCGGTCGCCGGTGACGGGGCCCAGCGGGCCGAGCAGGAGCCGGTCGAGGCGCTCCGCCGCGGCGGTGAGGGTCGCGAGGGCCTGCGGGTCGTCCCGTTCGGCGAGGCGGCGCGCGGCGAACCGGAGGAGGCCGGTCTCGCGGTCGACGCCCTCGCACGGCCCGAGGGGGTGGCGGCGCGGCAGCCCGTCCGCGACGGTGACGGCGTGCAGCTCGCCGCCGGTCGCGACCAGCTCGACGAGGACCCGGTCGCCCAGCGCCGCGGCGATCTCGGCGGGCTCGGCGGTGCGGGGCGGCGCGGCCCCGGACGGGCGGCACCGCGTCCGCGACCGGATCCGCGCCTCCAGCGCCCCCAGGTCCGGCGCGAGCGCGGACGGCCCGCCGCCGCGCGCGGTGTCGGCCGTGTGGCCGCTGCTCAGCGCGCGGAGCGCGGCCAGCGCGGCGGCGCGCTCGGGGTCGGCGGGCGGGCGGACCCGCACCGGGCGCGCGATCGCCCGGCGCCGCTCCTCCACGGCGAGCAGTTCCGCCGCCGAACGGGCCAGGGCGAGGCCCAGCTCGGCCAACTCGGCGGCGAAGCCGGCCGCGCGGGCGCGCAGGTCGAGCGCGCCGAGCACCTCCGCGTGCTCCTCGGTCACCCGCAGCCCCGCGTTGACGGCGGCCACGGCGCCCTCCCGGTCGTGCCGCGCGGCGCGTTCGAGGGCGAGGGCGTGCCAGGCGGCGATCTGGGTGGACGCACGCCCCCGCGAACGCCCGACGGAGGACAGCAGGTGCCCGGCGGGCCTGCCCAGCTCCAGCGCGACACGCGCCGCCACGATGCGGGCCTCGTCGGCGGCGTCGGACCAGCCGCCGCCCTCCAGCCGCTCGGCCGTCGCCGCCGCCGAACGGAGCAGGACCGGGGAACGTTCACCGCACGCCCATCTGGCCCTGAGCAAGGCGTGCTCGGCCAGGAGCATCCATCCTGTGCGCTCCTGCTCGGCGAACATGGTGCGGGCGTGCTCGGCTGCGGCGGTGGCGTCCTCCGGGTTGCCGCCGGCCAGTTCGGCGTGGGCGAGGAGCAGGAAACCGTCCGCGACATCGCACCCGTACCCGTTCGCCATGGCCGCCTCCAAGGCGGCGGTCAGGACGGGACGCGCCTCATCCGGCAGGCCCGCCATGATGAGGGTCTCCGCCTGGTCGAACCGGCACTGCGCCAGACGTTCACCGGTCAGGCCCGGTTCGGCCTCTGCGAAGAGGCGAAGCGCGCGCGGGGCGTCCCCACGCCGCGATACCGCGAAGGCCAGGTTGCCCTTCGACATGGCCGTCTGATGGCACAGCCCAGCGGCTTCACCCACGGCGACGGCCTCCGCCAGGGCCTGTTCAGCTCCGTCGTAGTCACCGCGAAAGGCGCACGCCAGACCCAGATTAGTGAGGAGGCCGTTCAACGCGGCCGCGTCATTGCCTTCGCGTAACCGGGGCAGGGCGGCCTCGGCCACCGCATGGGCCTCGTCCAGCCGTCCGGCCCGAGCCAGGGCGCATGCCCTGTTCGCGGCGAGCCTGTCAGCGTCACGGCCGTGCAGAACGGGTTGCGCCTCGTCCGCGCGGGCGAGGGCCTCGTTGACGTCGCCGCGCGCCGTGAGCAGGCCGACGAGGTTCATCCGCACCTGTGCGGCCGTGTAGCCCTCGGCGAGGCGCAGGGCGCGGTCCAGGTGGGCGATGCCCTCGTCCAGCCGCCCCAGCTCCTTGGCCGCCAGCCCCGCCACCCGCAGCGCGAGGACATCGCCGCCGTCGTCGTCCAGCAGCTCCCGCGCCCGCGCCCACGCGGTCGCCGGGTCCGTCCCCGCCAACGCCAGCAGCGCGCTCTCGTCCCGCCCGGTCACAGATGGATCCAGCTCGTCACGATCGAGGAGCCGTCCTCCAGCCGGAACACGAGGCTGACCAGCCCTTCCGGGACGCGCGGGACGCAGAACAGCCCGGCCGGCTCGGTCCGCGCGCTGATCCCGCCCGGCGGCAGGTCGCGGTGCCGGACCTCGACCAGCGCCGCCGCGGACGGGACGAGCCGCCCGCTGATCTCCCGCTCCCGGCCCTGCTCGGCCACCTCGATCTCCACCTCCCGGCCGGGGCAGCTGAACGTCAGCGTCCGGCACGCCCCGCCGCGCACCCCGGCCGCCGTCCGGCCGCTGCGGTCGTGCGCCAGCTCCGCCAGCGCCGCGGCCGGGAGCCGCCACGCGATCGACGCGCGCGCCGCCGCCAGCACGTCGGCGGGCACGGGGTCCAGGACCTCGAAGGCGTCCCGGACCCCGGACATCAGCTCGTCGTCGTTCACGGGACGAGCCTCCGCAGCGCCTCCAGGCAGCGCGCCCGCGTCGGCGCCACGCTGCCGACCGGGATGCCGAGCGCGGCGGCCAGCTCGGCGTGGCTCGGCGCCAGCGCGAACAGCCGCAGCAGCGTCCGGCAGCGGCGCGGCAGCGTGTCGAGCGCGGCGCCGACCCGGCCGAGCCGGTCGCGGTCGGCGACGACCCGCTCGGGGCCCGGCTCCGGCCGCCGGGGCGCCGGCACCAGCGGCACGTCGCGGCTCCTGCGCCGCACCAGCCGCAGGCTCTCGTTCCGCGCCGTGGTGGCCAGCCAGCAGCCGGTGGCCGCCGGGTCCCGCAACCCGTCGATCCGCTCCACCAGCCGCAGCCACGTCGTCTGCACCACGTCGCCCGCGTCGGCGTCGTTCAATCCGTGCGAGCGGGCGATCGACCACAGCAGCGCGCTGTGCCGCTCGACCAGCCGGGCCCACGCGTCACCGTCGCCGCCGCGCGCCCGGACCACCAGCTCGTCCGTTCCGTCCTTATGGGCCACCGAAGTCTCCTTCCGAGGCCCCCCGCTTATTGCTGACCCTATGCCATCGAACGCTGACTGTCAGTATCATTTTGCGACCCGATGACGACGCCCAGGCCCGCGCGGACCGGATGCGCCGCCGGATCGAGCACGCGGTCGGCCGCCGCGACCGCGCCGACGCCCTCCGCCCCCGCGAGCCCGGCGATCCGGCCCGCGACCGCCGGCGCAGCGAACGACGTCCCGCTCCACGTCGCGTAGCCCGCGAACCGGTCGGGGTCGATGCCGCGCACCGGCGGCCGCGCCCCGTCGAACGAGACGAACGTGCTGGCGACGTCGACGCCCTGCGCGCACGCGTCGACCCACCAGCCGTGGTTGGAGAACCAGGCGCGGTCGTCCCCGTCGAGCGCCCCGACGCCGATGACCGGCTTCATCGCGGCGGGCCAGAACGGGCGGTCGGTCGCCGCGTTCCCCGCGCACGCCACCACGACCGTCCGGCGGCCGAGCGCGGCGACGGCCTGGGCGACCACCGGCGACGGGCGGTCGTCGTAGGTGTGGCAGCCGAGGGAGAGGTTCACCACGTCGGCGCCGCCCGACTCGGCGAGGCCGGCGAGCGCCCGGATCACGTCCAGTTCGTCGCCGACCCCGTCCCCGCCGATGACCCGGCGGACCCGCAGCCGCGCCGCCGGCGCCTGCGCCAGCACCACGCCCGCGACGAACGTGCCGTGCCCCGCCTGCGCGTCCAGCGCGTAGTCGAGATCTTCGTCCAGGACCTCCGCGTCCTCCGCGCGCTGCTCCCGGTACCAGTCGGCGCCGGCGTACCAGGGGTGCGGTGCGAGGCCCGTGTCGAGGATCGCGACCGTCACGTCCCGCCGCGCCTGGACGGCCTCCGGCGCGGGCAGGGGCGCGGCCGGACGGGGCAGGTCGGCGGGCCCGCTCCACCACATCGGCTGGCCGAGGACGAGGTGGTTCGGCGCCGCGCTCAGCCCGCGGGACCGCGCGCCCCTGCCGGGCACGCCCGCCGCGAGCATGGCCGCGACCTCGCACACGTCCACCTTCGCGGGGGCGCGCAGCCGCAGCCGGGAGACGCCGTACTCGTCGTGCCGTGCGTCGGACCAGCGCCGGAGGACGTCCTCGGCCGCGCCGGCGTCCCGCCCGGCGACGAGGATCTCGTCCCGGCGGATCAGGGCCGGACGGCCCGGCAGCGGCTCCACCACCACCGCGCCGGGATGCCGGACGAGCACCCGCTCGATCCGCGCCTGCTGGTCGAACATCCGTCCTCGCTTTCGCCCTCGCGGCCCCGCGGTCATGGTGCCGGATCATCGACGCACCGTCACCGGAAACGAACGGAAAGTGCCTGGCGGTGAAGGGCGTCGCGGTGGTCGGCGACGGCCCCACCGGGTTGCGTGCTTTCGTCGCGGACCGCCCGCCGAGGGCCTACCCTTGTCGCGCGGACCCGGTGAACGGCGCGCATCGTGCGGTCAAGCGTTCGATAAACAAGGAACTCACGGTGGTGCCAGACGGGCCGATGATGCACAATGAGGGACGCGGACGCCGACTTGGGACGTACGAGGCCGTAGGGGAAGACGAGCCTCGGTACAGATCCAGGAGGTCCGGTGACCGCACGTGGCGTCTTTTACGTCCACTCCGCGCCGCCTGCGCTGAGCCCGCACATCGAGTGGGCCGCCGCAGGTGTTCTCGGTGTGCCCGTTTCCCTTGAGTGGGCAGATCAGGCGGCCGCGCCGGGAACGCTGCGCGCGGAGCTGCATTGGGAGGGCAGGCCCGGTACCGCCGCGGGCATCACCTCGGCGCTGCGCAATTGGAAGCTCGTGCGGTTCGAGGCCACCGAGGACCCCACGCCCGGCACCGACGGCGTGCGGTTCAGCTTCACGCCGTCCCTCGGGGTCTTCTCCGGCGTCATCGGGGCCAACGGCGACATCCTCGTCCCCGAGGACCGGCTCCGCGCCGTGATGGCCAACGCGGCGGTCGGCAAGACCACGCTGGAGCACGAGCTCGACCGCCTCCTCGGCACGCCGTGGGACAACGAGCTGGAGCCCTTCCGCCGGGCCGGCGACGGCGCCCCCGTCCGCTGGCTGCACGCCGCCGTCTGAGCCCCGCCGGTCCGCGCGCCGCGCCCGGCACGTGGCCGGCCGGGGCGTGCCCGCCCCTCAACGCGCACGCCCCCACGCCGGTGAGCGACCACCGCGCTGACGGCCACCGCTACCGGCGAGTGGGCGGCGCGCCGGCCGAGGGCTTGGGACGGGAACGGCCCGGTGAGCCGTGAGGCTCGCCGGGCCGTTCCCGTGCGCGGGTGTCAGAGGGCGCGCTGGAAGGCGACCGACACGTTGTGGCCGCCGAAGCCGAACGAGTTGTTCAGCGCCGCCGCCGGGCCGTCGGAGATCTTGCGCGGCTCGTCCCGGACGATGTCCAGGTCGGCCTCGTCGTCGAGCTCCTCCAGGTTCGCGACGAAGGGGATGAGCCCCTCCTTCAGCGCGAGGACGGTGAACACCGACTCCAGGGCGCCGGCGCCGCCGAGCAGGTGCCCGGTCATCGACTTGGTGGCGGTGACGGCCACCTGGCGGGCGGCGTCCTCGCCGAGGCCCGCCTTGATGGAGGCGAGCTCGGCCACGTCGCCGGCAGGGGTGGAGGTGGCGTGCGCGTTGATGTGCACGATGTCGGCGGGCTCCAGCCCGGCGTCCTTCAGCGCGCGCTGCATCGCCTTGGCCTGCCCCGCGCCGCTCGGGTCGGGCAGGACGATGTCGTAGGCGTCGCCGGAGTAGCCACAGCCGGCGGCGATGCCGAGGACGCGGGCGCCGCGGGCGCGGGCGTGCTCCTCCGACTCCAGGATCAGCACCGCGGCGCCCTCGCCGAGGACGAACCCGTCGCGGTTCTTGTCGTAGGGGCGGGACGCGCGCTCCGGCGCCTCGTTGCGGGTCGACATCGCGCGCATGGCCCCGAACGAGGCCATCTGCAGCGGGTGTATGCACGACTCGGTGCCGCCGCAGATCACCACGTCGGCGCGGCCCGCGCGGATCATGTCGATGGCGTAGCCGACGGCCTCGCCGCTGGACGCGCAGGCGCTGACCAGGGCGTGCGAGCCGGCCATCGCGCCGAACTCGATGCCGACGTGCCCGGAGGCGCCGTTCGGCATCAGCATCGGGACGGTGAAGGGCGAGACCCGCGACCAGCCCTTCTCGCGGTAGACGTCATAGCTGTTGAGGGCGGTGTGCAGGCCGCCGATGCCGCTGGAGAACACGACGCCGAGGCGCTCGCCGTCGACGGTGTAGCCGCCGTCCACGCCGGCCTTCTCCATGCCCTTCTGCGGCTTGCCGCCGGTCGACGGCGCGAACCCGGCGTCGGCCCACGCCTCGCGCGCGGAGATCAGCGCGATCGCCTGGTTGCGGTCGAGGCGGCGCATCGCCTGCTTCGGCAGGACCTCGTCCGGCTGGACCTTCAGCGTCGCCGCGAACTGGACCGGCAGTTGATCGACGCCCTCCCAGTCCAGTCTCCGGACCCCGGATTCTCCGGCGAGCAGGGCGGACCAGGTCGACGGCAGGTCTCCGCCGAGTGGGGTCGTTGCACCGAGACCGGTCACCACGACTCTGGTCTGGCTCTTGCTCATACTGGGTGCTCCTTGCGGACTGGGAGGGGAGAAGGGCGGGCGCGCCGCCTTCCGGCCGGGCCGGCGGCGCGCCGTCCCGAGGTGCTAGCTCTGCAGGTTCTGGACGAAGTTGACGACGTCCTTGACCGTCTTCAGGTTGCGCAGCTCGTCGTCCGGGATCTCGACGCCGAACTGGTCCTGCGCGGCCACGGCGATCTCCACCATCGACAGCGAGTCGATGTCGAGGTCGTCGATGAAGTTCTTCTCGGGGGTCACCTCGGCCTTGTCGATGCCGACGATGTCGTCGATGATCTCGGCGAGGCCGGTCAGGATCTGCTCTTCGGTGGCGACTGCCATGGTTCTGCGTTCTCCTTCGGTGGGTTGGTCCAGGCCCGGCGGGCAGGCGTGACGGCCTACGGGATCTGGATGACTTGGGCAGCGTAGGACAGTCCGGCCCCGAAGCCGACCAGCAGGGCCGGGGCGCCGGACGGCACGTCGCCGCGTTCGATCATGCGGGAGAGCGCCAGCGGGATGGAGGCGCCCGAGGTGTTGCCGGAGTGGACGATGTCGTCGGCCACGACGGCGTTGGCCGCCTTCACCTTGCGGGCGATGGCCTCGATGATGCGCAGGTTGGCCTGGTGCGGGACGATGGCGGCGAGGTCCTCCGGCTTGATCCCGGCGCGCTCGCAGGCCTGGAGCGCGATGGGGGCGATGGCGGTGGTGGCCCAGCGGAACACCGCCTGGCCCTCCTGCCGGATGAACGAGTGCCGGTCATCGATGATGATCTTGTCGTACTTGTCGCCGGCGCTGCCCCACACCACCGGGCCGATGCCGGGCGAGTCGCTGCCGCCGACGACCGCGGCGCCCGCGCCGTCCGCGAAGATGATGCAGGTGGAGCGGTCGGTCCAGTCGATCCACTGGGACATCTTCTCGGAGCCGATGACCAGCACGTTGCGGGCGCTGCCCGCCTGGACGGCGGCGCTGGCGGTGGCGAGGGCGTAGCAGAACCCGGCGCAGGCGGCGTTGAGGTCGAACGCGCCGGGCGCGTCGATGCCGAGGCGGTGCGCGACGAGCGCGGCGTGGCTCGGCATCGGCGACTCCGCCGAGCAGGTCGCGAGGATCACGAGGTCGATGTCGGACGGGTCGAGGCCGCTGCCCGCGAGGGCCTTGCCGCCCGCGTGCACGGCGAGCTCGACGATGCCCTCGTCGTCGCCGGCGATGCGCCGCTCGGTGATGCCGACGCGGCTGCGGATCCACTCGTCGCTGGTGTCGACGGTCTCGGCCAGCTCGTCGTTGGTGACGATGCGGGCCGGCCGGTAGTCGCCGAAGGCGAGGACGCGGGCGCCGGCGGTCGGCGCGGGGATCGTGAGCCCGGCGGTCATGACGCGTCCGCCTTGATCAGCTCGCGGGCCTTGTCGAGGTCGTCGGGTGTCTTGAGGGCGACCAGCGGGACTCCCTTCAGCTCGCGCCGGGCGAGGCCCGTGAGGGTCCCGGCGGGCGGCAGCTCGATGATGCCGGTGACGCCGATCTCTCGCATCGTCTCCATGCACGCGTCCCAGCGGACGGGCGCGCTGACCTGCTCGACGAGCCGGGCCACGAAGTCGCCGCCGCCGCTGACGGCGGCGCCGTCGCGGTTCTGCAGCAGCGTGGTGCGCGGGTCGGCGGCGCGGACGCCGGCGGTGAGCCGGCGGAGCGTGTCGACGGCGGGCTCCATGTGCTCGGTGTGGAACGCGCCCGCGACCGACAGCGGCCGGAGCCGCGCCTTGGCGGGCGGCTCGTCGGCGAACTTCGCGAGCCGCTCCATCGTCCCGGCGGCGACGATCTGGCCGGCGCCGTTGACGTTCGCGGGGGTGAGCCCGTGCTTGTCGATGGAGGCGAGCACCTCGTCGGTGTCGCCGCCGAGCACCGCGGTCATCCCGGTCTCGGTGACGGCGGCGGCGTCGGCCATCGCCCGGCCCCGCTCCCGGACGAGGACCAGCGCGGTCTCCGGCGTCAGCACCCCGGCGATCGCGGCGGCGGCGAGCTCGCCGACGCTGTGCCCGGCGACGGCGCCGGGGACGGCGTCCTCGTAGAGCACCTCGTAGGCGGCGAGCGCGGCGGCGACCAGCAGCGGCTGCGCGACGGCGGTGTCGCGGATCTCCTCGGCGTCCGCCTCCGTCCCGTACCTGACCAGGTCGAGCCCCGTGACGGCCGACCACCAGGCGAGACGGTCGGCGACTCCGGGTATCTCTAGCCATGGCTGCAGGAAGCCGGGGGTCTGGGCGCCCTGGCCGGGCGATGCGAGGAGAATCACAGCGTCCAGCATTCCGTCAATGTCCGCTGACCTCGATACCGATCAGCACGAACTTTGGTCGGAACCCTTTGTACGACCCCTACAACCCCTTAGGGCGCGTCCGCCGGGTAGGGGTCGGCCGGGAGGTCAGCCGTGGGCGGAGCGCGTCCCGAAGCGGCCGAGGACCAGGGCGATGCGGAGGGTGAAGGCGTTGCGGCCGTCGGTGGGCGCCAGCCCGGTCAGCTCGGTGACGCGGCGGAGCCGGTACCGGACGGTGTTGGGGTGGACGAACAGCAGCCGCGCGGTGGCCTCCAGCGACGAGCCCTGTTCGAGGTAGGTGGTGAGCGTGTCGAGCAGGGGCGCGCCGGCGGCGAGCATCGGGTTGTAGACGCTCTCCACGAGGTAGCGGCGCGCGTCGTCGTCGCCGTCCAGGGCGCGTTCGGGCAGCAGCTCGGTCGCGTGGACGGGACGGGGCGCGTCGGGCCATCCGGCGGCGGCGCGCAGGCCGGCGACGGCGGCCTGCGCGGAGTGGGTGGACTCGTAGAGGTCGGCGACCTGCGGGCCGACGACGACGGGCCCGGGGCCGCACTTGGCGGCGATGGGGCGGGCCGCCTCGACGGGGTCGATATCGCCGCCGACGATGACGATGACGCGGTGCCCCTGCACGCCGGCGAGCACGTCGGCGCGCGCGCGGCGCGCGGCCAGCTGCATCTGGTCGATGGTGACCTCGGGCTCCTCGTCTTCCGGGGTGAACCCCGCGATGACGGTGACGGGCTTGGACGTCCAGCCGAGGGCGGCGGCCCACGAGTGCATGCCGTCGTCGACCTCGCCGCGCAGCACCGCGTTGACGACGAGGGCCTCCAGGCGGGCGTCCCAGGCGGCGCGCGTCTCGGCGGCGCGCGCGTAGACCTGGGCCGCGCCGAACGCCACGTCGCGGGTGTAGCGGAGGATGGCCTCGCGGAGCTGGGCCTCGCCGCCGGGCGCGGCGAGCTCGTCCAGCCGGGTCTCCACCACCTCGATGATGACGCGGATCATGTCGATGGTGTGGTGCAGCTTGATGGAGCGCAGCAGCTCGCGGGGCGCGGTGCCGAACACCTCGCCGGCGATGGCCGGGCGCGTCTTCTCGTTGTTCTTGAACCACTCGACGAACGCGGCGATGCCCGCCTGCGCGACGAGGCCGATCCAGGACCGCTGGTCGGCCGGCATGCGCCGGAACCAGGGGAGCTGCTCCTCCATGCTCGCCAGCGCCGCGGTGCCGAACGTCCCCATGGCCTTCTCCAGGCGCTGGGTGGTCTGGTCGCGGATTTCGGCCTCGTTCGCGGTGTCCACCACCCCAGGGTGCCACTATCCCGATGATGACCCGACCCCGAGTGCCGGACGGGTCAGCCGTGCGTGACCTCGGAGGCGCGGCCGAGCGCGATGTCGGTGAGGTTGCGCAGCGACGCCGAGCCGGGGGCGAGGTAGTCGCTGTGGCCGCCGGATCCGGCGTCGAAGACCCGCGCGCCGAACTCGGGGGAGACCGGGTCGGGGCCGAGGCCGATGCCGAGGAAGCGCACGTGGGGGACGTCCTCCATCCAGTCGGTCGTGCCGCGCCCCGCCCAGACGCGGGCGGTGCCGCTCAGCTTGGACGCCGACCAGGCCGACGTGCCGGGACTGCCGTAGAGGGCGATGTCGGTGACGTGACGCCAGGACGTGCTCTTGGGCGCGTCCAATGCCGCACGGCCGCACACCACCGAGCCGTAGCTGTGGCAGAGCAGACCCACGGTCGCGCTGGGGTTGACCCGGTGCAGGCCCTTCACGAAGTGGCGCAGTTTCCCGGCGCCTTCGTCGGCCCGGTCGTCGGTGAGGACGTCGCTGCTGAACGTCTTGGGCGCCGCGTAGCCGAGCCAGGCGACGACCGCGAGCTCCGGGTCCGGCGCCATGGAACGCGCCTGCGCGTAGACGGCGCGCGCGCCGCCGCCCGGTGTCGACCACGGTTTGCCGCCGCGCGTGTCGAACGCGGACAGCGTGGTGTCGGCGCCGGGGACGAGCACCGCGACCCGCCGCGCCCGGGTGAGGTCGCCGACGACCTCGACGGCGCGCCCGCCGCCGCGCGGGTCGAAGTAGAGGAAGCGGCGTCCGGGCTGGAGGAACGCGCCGAGCGCCTTGCCGCGGTCGGTGTCGCCGACCGACTGCGCCGTCTTCAGCGCCTTCTCGATGGCGCCGCGTTCGGCGGTGTACCGGACGTCCAGCGTCGAGGGCGCCAGTTCGGGGACGCGGACGGGCGCGGCGTAGGGGTCGGCGTGCCCGGTCCCGGCCGTCGTCAGCATGATCACGCCGATGGACGCGGCGCCCGCCAGGGCCCGGCGCAGCCGCCGCGAGCGCGGCCGCCGGACATGCGTCCCCGGCGGCCGCCGGACGTGGGACCCCGGCATCACGGCGTTCGGCGGCATCGTGCGTATGTCTACCCTCCAGGGTCGGTGCGGCGGCGCGGCGCCCGTTCGAACCGGCCGGTCAGGGCGCGGAGCACGGCCAGCACCACCGCGAAGGCGGCCAGCCACGGCAGCCGCATCATGATCCATTCCGGGCGGCCGGGTGCCGTGTGCACCCCTTGCAGGCTACCCAACGTGAGGAGCGTCACCGAGGTCACGGCCATCAGCGCGGTCTGGTGCCACAGGAAGACCGTCATCGCGGAGCGGCCGGACGCGTCCAGGGCCGACCGCACCCGGGCGTGTCGCGTCCAGCGGGTGAGGGGCCCGTGCAGCAGCACCGCGAGGCCGGTCTGGGCGAGGCCGAACGCGACGGCCGCGAGCGTCGGCGGGCTGAGGTTGGAGACCGCGGCGCCCGGCACGCCGACCATGCTCGCCGGATACCCGGCGAGCAGCACGAGCAGCGCGGTCGCCGCCGTGCCGCCGCCCAGCAGGGCGAGCCCGGCGCGGCGGGAGCGCAGCGCGCCGCGCGCCCAGCCGGTGCCGAGGTAGAACGGCAGGAGCCAGGCGGTGAGGACGGTGGCCCAGCCCGTCCACCCGGGCGTGTCGAGCGCGAAGCGGCCGAGGTCGATCGCGGCGGTCGCCGCGACGAGGAGCGCGGCGCCGCGCGGCCCGAACCGGTCCCACGCGGACGCGATCAGCGGGCCGCACGCCGTCAGCACCACGTACACGCAGAGGAACCACAGCGGGCTCAGGACCAGTTCGAGCATCGTCCGGACGGTGCCGGACGAGAACCCGGCCCACCGCAGGGCGATGGCGGCCGGGATCCACGCGAGGGCCAGGACGGGCAGGGGCCGCGCGAACCGGGTCAGGCGCCGCCGCATCAGCGCTCCCCACGCTTCGCCGGGACGCCGCGACTTCGCCGCCGAGTAGCCGCCGACCAGGAAGAACACGGCGAGCGTCTGGAAGACCCAGGAGATGGGTGCGAGGTGGGGCATCGTCTTCAGCGGGCTGGTGACGTGCAGGTCGCGGCCGGAGGGGTCCGCGACGAACGCGGTGACCAGCCAGTGGCCGAGGACGACGCCCAGGATCGCGAGGACGCGCAGCGCGTCCACCGCGTAGTCGCGTTCCGGCGCGCGGGCCGGGCGAACGTGCGCGCGGGCCGGGCGGACGTTCGCTTCTCGTAAACGCGTGTCAAGCACGGCTGACCTCCGCGGTGCGGCCGAGGGCGATGAGGGTGAGGTTGCGAAGCGCGCGCGAGCCGGGCTTGAGGTAGGCGCTGTGCGGGCCGGTGCCGGCGTCGAAGCGGAGTGCGCCGAAGCGCGGCGAGACGGGGTCCGTGCCGAAGCCGAGCCCTGCGAAGCGGACGTTGGGCACGTAGCGCATCCAGTCGCCCTTGGCACGGCCCGCCCACACGCGCGCGGGCGTCCCCAGGTCGGCGGCCGTGTCGACGGTCGTGCCGGGGCTGCCGAAGAGCGCGATGTCGTCCACGGGCAGTGGCGCGATGCGCGGGGCGGCCTTCGCGCAGACCACCGAGCCGTAGCTGTGGCAGAGCAGGGCGAACCGGGCGTTCCCGTTCACCCGGTGGATGCCGGTGAGGAGGCGCTCCAGCCCGCGCGCGCCGTCCTCGGCTCGGCGGCCCGTGAGGACGCCGGGGCTCAGCGTGGAGGGCGAGTCGTAACCGAGCCAGGCGATGACCGCGAACCGTGAGTGCGCGGCGTTCCCGCGAGCCTCTTGATAGAGGGCTCGGGTTCCGCCGCCGACGAACTTGGGCGAGTCGTAGTTGGCCAGCGTGTTGTCCGCGCCGGGAACGACGACGGCGATGCGGTCGGCGTGCTCCAGGTCGCCTACTACTTCGACGGCCCGCCCAGAACCGCGGGGGTCGAAGGCAAGAAAGCGCCTGCCCGAGCCCACGAAGGCGGACAGCGCGCGCGCCCGGTCCTCATCGTGGACGCGTTCCGCCGTGGCCAGGGCCCGGCCGATGTCCCGCTCGGTGGTCTGGTAGCGGGCGGTCAGGGCCGGCGCGGACAGCGCGGGCAGCGGCCCTGGAGCGGCGTACGGGTCGGCGTGCCCCGCCGCGGGGGCCGCCGAGCCCGCCGCGAGGAGCGACACGGCGGCAAGGGACTGGCGCACACCCGGCATCGGGCCCGTCCTTCCTGGTCAGTGGTTCGCAGCACTGATCAGGAAGGTAGAAATCGGACACCCGGCCGGGGATCACCCGGCGGAGCCGTCTTGCGGCGTGCGACCACGGTCCGACGGCGTGCCACCCGGGTATCAGTCGCCGGGCCGGACGAGCCCCACCTCGTAGGCGTAGACGATCGCCTGCGGGCGGTCCCGGAGCCCCAGCTTCATCAGGATCCGCCCGAAATGGGTCTTGACGGTCTGCTCGGCGACGACGAGCTTCGCGGCGATCTCCCCGTTGGACAGGCCCCGCGCCACCAGCCCGAGGACCTCCGTCTCCCGCTCGGTCAGCTCCTCCAGCCGCTTGCGGGACGGCGCGCGCGGCCCGCCGAGCCGGGAGAACTCGGCGATCAGCCGCCGGGTGACCGACGGCGACAGCAGCGCGTCGCCCGCCGCGACGACCCGCACCGCGTCGGCCAGCTCGGTCGCGGACGCGTCCTTCAGCAGGAACCCGCTGGCCCCCGCCCGCAGCGCCGCGTAGACGTAGTCGTCCAGGTCGAACGTCGTCAGCATGAGGACCTTCGGGACGTCGCCCGACGTCTCGGACAGGAGCCGGCGGGTCGCCTCCAGGCCGTCCATCACCGGCATGCGGACGTCCATCAGCACCACGTGCGGGGCGAGCTCGGCGATGCGCCGCAGCCCCTCCTCGCCGTTCACCGCCTCGCCGACGACCTCGATGTCCGGCTGGGCGTTCAGCAGCACGCCGAACCCGGCGCGCACCATGCCCTGGTCGTCGACGATCACGACCCGGATCGTCACGTCGTCTCCCGCGCCCTCAGCGGCAGCGTGGCGGTCACGGCGAATCCTCCCTCGGCGGTGGGGCGGGCGGTCAGCTCGCCGCCCAGCGCGGCGGCCCGCTCCCGCATCCCGAGCAGCCCGTGGCCGCCGCCGGGCAGCGGCGTGCCGGGGACCTGTCCGGCGGCGGGCGGGCCGTTCACGACGCCGAGCCACACTAGACCGTCGTCTCGGGACACTTCGACGTCCACCCGGGAACCGGGCGCGTGCCGCATCGCGTTGCTCAGCGCCTCCTGCATGATCCGGTACGCGGTGAGGCCCACACCGGGCGGCAGCCCGGCGAGATCGCCCTCCAGCCGCGTCTCGACCCGCAGGCCCGCGCCGCGCGCGTTGCCGACCAGCTCGTCGAGCCGGTCGAGGCTCGGCTGCGGGGCGGTCTCGGCGCCGTCCTCCGCGCGCAGCACGCCGAGGATCCGGCGCAGCTCGGTCAGCGCGTCCAGCGCGGTCGCGCGGATCTCGGCGAGGTCCCGCCGGGTCTCGTCCGGGACCTCCGCGACCTTGTACGGCGCCGCCTCCGCCTGGATCGCGATCATCGACATGTGGTGCGCGACGACGTCGTGCAGTTCCCGCGCGATCCGCTGCCGCTCGGTCAGCACCGCCTCGGCGTCGCGGTGCCGCCGCTCCTGCTCGGCCAGCTCCCGCCGCGACGTCCGCCGCACCCGGACGGCGTAGCCGACCGTCAGCGGCAGCAGGAGCAGCACCGACGCCCCGGCCCCGGTCTCCGGGTCCTTGATCCACACCCCGGCGAAGGAGATGATCCCGACGCCGAGGGTGATGTCGCGCGAGCAGCGCACCGCGACCGTGTACACGCACACGATCGCCGCGAACGTGCCCGCCGGGACGTACGGGACGGTCAGCCACCCGTCCACGTCGACCAGCGCCATCGCCGCGAAGCTCAGCCGCCACGCGCCCAGCGGATGGCGGTCCCGCAGCGCGAGCGGCGCGGTGACCGCGACCGCGATGAGCAGCTTCGTCCCGTCGGACACGTCCAGGCCGCGGCGTGTGGTCTCGGTGGTCAGCAGCGACACCGTCCCCGCGACCAGCCCGACGGTGAGCGCGAGCCCGAACAGGTTCGTCACGAGCCCGTAGGGGAGCCGGCCGACGCCGATGTAGCGGGTCCAGCGCAGCAGCAGCGGCCAGGGCCGGTTCAGGGGGGCCGGGTCCGCCCGGCCCGTGAACGCGGCGGCCACCAGCACGTCCCGCAGGATGCCCCGCAGCGTGAGATTGTCCCCGGCCATGCCGCCAGGCTAAAGCCGCCGCGGACTCACCCGGATGACACCGTGGTGGGACGCATCAGGTCATACCTGGGTACGGTGCGAGGCGTGGAGCCCGTCGAAGCGCTGCGCCGCATCGCGTTCCTGCTGGAGCGCGCCCACGAGCCGACCTACCGCGTGCGGGCGTTCCGCACGGCCGCCGACCTCGCCGAGCGGACGCCGCCGGACGAACTGGCCGACCGCGCCCGCGACGGGACGCTGACCGCGCTGCCCGGCATCGGCAAGGTCACCGCGCTGGTGATCGAGGAGGCGCTGCGCGGCGAGACCCCCGTCTACCTGCGCCGCCTGGAGGCGACCGAGGGGCGGCCGCTCGACGAGGCCGCCGCCGCGCTCCGCGCCGCCTTGAAGGGGGACCTGCACACCCACAGCGACTGGTCGGACGGCGGCTCGCCCATCCGGGAGATGGCCGAGACGGCGCGCGGCCTCGGGCACGAGTACCTCGCGCTGACCGACCACTCCCCGCGCCTCAAGGTGGCCAACGGCCTGTCCGCCGACCGCCTCCGCCGCCAGCTCGACACCGTCGCGTCGCTGAACGAGGAGCTGGCGCCGTTCCGCGTCCTCACCGGGATCGAGGTCGACATCCTGGAGGACGGCACCCTCGACCAGGAGCCCGACCTGCTCGCACGCCTCGACGTCGTCGTGGCCAGCGTCCACTCCAAGCTCCGCATGGACCGGGTCGCCATGACGAAGCGCATGGTCGCCGCGATCGCGAACTCGCGGGTGAACGTCCTCGGGCACTGCACGGGGCGGATCGTGAAGGCGGGCGGCAAGCGCGGCGGCCTGCGGCCCGAGTCGGAGTTCGACGCCGCGCTCGTCTTCGACGCGTGCGCCGCCTACGACGTCGCCGTCGAGATCAACTCGCGTCCGGAGCGGCTCGACCCGCCGAAGCGACTGCTGCGCGTCGCCGCCGAGGCGGGCTGCCGCTTCTCCATCGACTCCGACGCCCACGCGCCGGGCCAGCTCGACTGGCAGCCCTTCGGCTGCGAGCGCGCGGCCCGGTGCGGGGTCGAGGCGTCCCAGCTCGTCAACACCCTTCCCGCCGACGAGCTGGTGGCCTGGACGCGTTCCAAACTCTGACTCCGGGCGACTAGCCGCCCAGGGCGTGGACCATGCGCATGATGGTCTCGATCTGCTTGCCGCCCTTCATGTCGTAGGCGGTGTCGCCGCCGTAGCCCCACCAGTTCCAGCAGCCCTGCGGGTTACCGCCCGTCCAGCTGGACGCGGTGGCCTGCGGATACAGGACGATCGTGGCGTTGGTGTCGGCGTATTCGTTGAGGTGCGTCTTCGTCGCGAACGTGGTGCCGACGAGGCTGCGGCCCTGCTGGCATCCGTGCAGCGCGACCATCAGCCGGCACGTGCTCGATTCGCACGCGGCCGGAATGTACGCGAATCCCTTGGCGTCCATGCTGATGGACGAGGCGCTGCCGTACGGCGCGTAGGCGTTCTGGTCGAACTCCATGAGCGTTCCGCCGGGTGCGGACGCGGGCGGCGCCACGCTCCCGTAGAGGTGCGCGAGCATCGCGCCCTCCGGGTCGTCGCCGCAATTGTTGATGTAGGGCGTGTAGGTCGCCGTGCACGGATTGGGGCCGAGGGGGCTCACCCATGCGTGTCCGGCCGGGGACGTCTTGTTGTAGGAGACGGCGGCGCCGAAATCGCGGTGGAAGCCGGCGAGCCCGTCGTTCACCGACTGCTTGACGGTCATGTCGTTCGTCCCGTGGTGAATCCAGACGGGATGCCCGGCCAGGTTCGCCACGGGGTCGATGCGTCCCTGGGCCGCCCGGTCGCGGGCCGTGCGCTCCAATTCCGCGGGATTGTCGTCGTACAGGTCGTTCATGCACGCGAGTTGTGCGGTGACCACGCTTCCCCGCGCGCAGTGGTACGGGCCGGCGCTGAAGATGCCGGCGCCTTTGAACGTCCCCGAGTAGGCGACGTGGAGTTGGTCCGCCATGTATCCGCCGGACGAGATGCCGCTGACGTAGGAGGCGCTGATCGTGTGCTGGGGAAGCGTTCCGGCGAGTGGCGCGGCGGCCGCGGACGGGGAGGCGGTGGCCGCCGTGAGGGCGAGCGCGGCGGCGGCCGTGAGGATCGGGGTGGACTTCATGACACGAGACCTCCTCGGTTCTGGTGTCAGCTGAAGGAGCAGGTGTTGGCCAGGTCGCCGGACGCGGGGCGGGGAAGCGTCGCGCTCTTCGGCGGGGGCGTGCCGTTCCGCGTCCAGGATTCGAGGGCCGTGAAGGCGGTGCGCATGCAGGGGAGGAGAGGGCGGAGGCGGTTGGGGTAGGTGTCGTAGAGGCCGTCGACGTGGTTGGCGGCCTCCAGGCGGTAGTAGCGGTAAGGGGCCTTTCCTCGGGCGCGGACGAGTTTCGCGTAGACGTCCGAGTCGGTGCCGATCGGCAGGAGCGTGTCGTAGGTTCCCTGGAGGGTGATCAGGGGTTTGCGGATCTGCCCGGTGAGGGATATCCGGGCCACCGCGCGGTGGACTTCCTTCGGGCGGGAGGCGTAGTCGTACTCGGCTTCCGGCCCGGTGTAGGCGGGGTCGAATTCCTCGCGGTAGATGCGCTGGGTGAGTTCCCAGTAGACCTGGTCGTGGAACGGCCAGAGGAATTCCGAACCGGGTGCCAGCCCCGCCTTCAGCAGCGCCTTGTGGGCGGACGGGTCACCGGTGGCCGCGTAGGCCGGGTAGGCCCGCAGGATGGACGGGAGATAGGTGAACAGGTTGGGGCCGTCGGCGCGCCAGAGCGTGCCTTCGGCGTCGATGCCGCCGTCGTAGAGTTCCGGCCGGTTCTCCAACTGCCAGCGGACGAGGTAGCCGCCATTGGAGATGCCCGCCGCGTAGGTGCGGCCGGGCGAGCGGCCGTAGCGGCTCGCGACGACCTTCTTCGCGGCGCGGGTGAGCTGGGTCAGGCGGTGGTTCCATTCGGCGACGGCGTCGCCGGGGCGGCGGCCGTCCTTGGAGAACTCCACGCCGCTGTTGCCCTTGTCGGTCGCGGCATAGGCGTAGCCCTTGGCGAGCGCCCAGTCGGAAATGGTGACGTCGTTGGCGTACTGGCGGCGGTTGCCGGGGGAGCCCGCGACGACGAGGCCGCCGTTCCAGCGGTCGGGCAGCCGGATGACGAATTGCGCGTCGTGGTTCCAGCCGTGGTTGGTGTTGAAGGCGGAGTCGTCCGGGAAATAGCCGTCCAGCTGGACGCCGGGGACGCCGGACGGGTTGCGCGTCCCGGCGGCGTGCAGGCCGGCGAAGTCGGCGGGGACGGTGTGCCCGGACGCGACCGTCCCGGCGGTGGTGAGGTCGTCCAGCCGCGCCGACACCAGCTTCTCGGCTCCCGGGACGGTGAGCGCGCGTTCCCGCGCGTGGCCCGGTGAGGTGTGGCCCGGTGCGGCGTGGGCGGGTGCGGCGAGGGCCGCGACCAGGGCGCCGGTGGCGAGGCCGGCGGTCAGGGCGGCGGTGCGGACGGGCATTCCGGCTCCTCGGGTCGGCGTCAGTGCCCGCCATGGTGGGCGCCCGCTGTGACCGCGACCACGTGGCCCGTCCACATATCGGCGGAGGCCGCCATGTGCGGGGCGTGCTGACCTGCGCGTGATGTGGGTCACAGCCGTATCGGCCGGTCCGAATATGGGGGCCGCTCACATGGTCCGGCCCGCGGGCGCGACCTAGCGTTCCCGGTCACGAGGGCCCGGTGTGTCTCGGGTCACCTTAGACGAGATTGAGGAGGGCGCATGGGCGATCCCGTCCCGCAGGCCCCGGTGCTGAAGGCGCGGGGCCTGGTCCGGGAGTTCCGCGGTTTCCGTGCCGTGGACGGTGTGGACCTGGATGTGGGGGAGGGGTCCGTGCACGCGCTGGTGGGGCCGAACGGCGCCGGCAAGACGACGTTGTTCAACCTGCTGACCGGGTTCTTGAAGCCGACCGCGGGCAGCGTCCGGTTGGGGCGGCATGAGCTTGCTGGGCGGAGTCCGGAGGCGATCACGCGGTTGGGCGTGGCGCGCTCGTTCCAGATCACCAGCCTGTTCGCCGAGCTGACCCCGCGGCAGCACGTGGAGCTGGCGCTGGCCGGGCGCAGCGGCCTCGGCTGGCGGTTCTGGCGGTCGGACGCGGCGCTCGGCCGCTACTCCGGCCGCGCCGCCGAGCTGCTCGACCAGGTCGGGCTGGGCGAGCACGCCGACGTCACGGCGGGCGCGCTCGCCTACGGCCGCAAGCGGGCCCTCGAACTGGCGCTGGCCCTCGCGCTCGACCCCAAGGTCCTGCTGCTGGACGAGCCGACCGCCGGCATGGGCGTCGAGGACGTCGGCCGGACGGTCGAGCTCATCAAGAAGGTCCGCGCGGGGCGGACGGTGGTTCTGGTCGAGCACAACATGAGCGTGGTCGCGAGCCTGGCCGACCGGGTGACGGTGCTTCAGCACGGCCAGGTCCTGGTCGAAGGGCCGTATGCCGAGATCCGCCACGACCCGCGTGTGGTCACTGCCTACCTCGGAGACTCCCATGCTGCGCGTTGACGGACTGTCGGCCTGGTACGGCGAGGCCCAGGCCCTGCGCGACGTTTCGCTGCACGTCGACAAGGGCGAGATCGTGACGCTCGTCGGCCGTAACGGCGCCGGCAAGACCACGCTTCTGCGCTCACTCATGGGGCTGCATAAAGGGACGTCCGGAACGGTCCGTTTCCTGGACGAGGACATCTCCTCCCTGAGCCCGCATAAGCGCGCGCGCCTCGGCCTTGGTTACGTGCCGGACGACCGCGGCATCTTCGCCTCCCTCTCGGTGGAGGAGAACCTGACGCTTCCGCCGCGCATGGGGCCGGACCCGTGGTCGATGGAGCGGGTCTACGAGACCTTCCCGCGGTTGAAGGAGCGGCGGCGGTTCCCCGGGACGAAGCTGTCGGGCGGTGAGCAGCAGATGCTCGCGCTGGCGCGGGTGCTGCGGACGGGCGCGCGGCTGCTGCTGTGCGACGAGCCCACCGAGGGTCTGTCGCCGCTGATCGTCCAGCAGATCGGCGCCATCCTGCGCGAGGTCAAGGCCGCCGGGGTGACCGTCCTGCTGATCGAGCAGAACGTGCACTTCGCCGCCACCGTCGCCGACCGCCACCACCTGCTCGCCGA
>NZ_VCKZ01000596.1 GCF_005889745.1 Actinomadura geliboluensis | reverse complement strand
GGCCAGGTCGGACGCCGTGCCGTGCGGCATCACCCAGAAGAACCGGCCGTCCGGGTCGAAATCGAAGATCAGTGCGGTGCTGCCGGCGGTGAGGTCGTCGGCGGGGTCCGCGAGGTCCTTCGCCGCGCCGGCCACGGGCAGGTCGGACGCGGGCCGCCGCACCTGGACGATCGCGGACGACCCGTCCGGGGCGATCACCTCGGCCTGGCCGAAGTCGGGGCCGACCCGCCCGGTGCGGATGACGCACGGCAGCCCGACGAAGTCGCGCAGCGACGCCCCCGTCTGGTCCTGGAAGACGCGGCGCAGCGGCAGCACGGCGAGCCGCGTCCCGGCCCAGGCCACCACCAGCGCCCCCGTCATGCCGAGGAGCCGCAGGGGGAGGCCGTCGGTGAGCGCCGACGCCGCCAGGCTCACGAACCACGCGAGCGCGATCAGCAGCGACAGCACGACCGTGACCGGGACGCCGCCGAGGCCGACCATCGCGAGCCGCTCGGCGACGAGCCCGTCCCCGTCGGCGTCGCCGCCGTCGGCGCCCCCGGCGCCGGCACCGGCCCCCGTATCGGCATCGGTGCCGGCGCCGAGGAAGTCGACGCCGAGGCCGCCGAGGAGGACGAGCGTCCAGTACCCGGCGACCACCAGGAGAGAGAAGCTGAACAGCGCTGTGGGAAAACCGAACGCGGCGTCGAGGAATTCGCCCATGGAAATGCACGCTCCCGCATCGAGACGTCATTGACCGACCGGGCCGCCGAAAGGGCGTTCCGGTAATGCGAACGGGTTCGCTGAGTGCGCGGGGGAGGTACGCGGTGGATACGCGGTGGATACGCGGTGGGTCGTGCTCAGGTATCCGGGAAGGCGTGCGCCCAGGTGATGTGACTCAGGTCATAGGGCCTGACGTCCCGCGGGCGGGCACGGAGCGGCCGCGCCGGCGTGGCCGGCGGCGCAGAGAAAAAGTGCCGAGGAGTCATCGAACACCCTTCTGGTCGGAGACACATCCTGTCCCGCCGACCAGGCTTCCCGGCACACCGATAGTTACTTTAGCTTATTTCTCGCGGGGAGGGAAGTCTTTAAACGACGGGTCGTCTGATAAGGCCCGCCGGTCGTGCCGTTCACAGCGAAAGTGATGATCCTCGCGGCACCGCGACGCCCCGTTTTTTCGCGCCTCCGGGTCCGTGAGGCCCCTGCCCGCCGGGGCTCCGCGGATGTTCAGGTTTCCTTGAGCCGCGCTGGAGCTTCGGCTCAGGTCCCGGGGGTACGTTCGCCCGCCATGACCAGGGAGTCCTGCCGGCCGATCATCGTCCTCGGATGCCCGCGATCCGGGACGACGCTGCTGCAGCAGATGCTGCACTCGCACCCCGGGATCGCGTTCCCGTCCGAGACGCGGTTCGTGCACGTCGCCTACGAGCGCAGGCACGACTTCGGCGACCTGGAGCAGGAGGCGAACCGGCGGGCGCTGGCCGAGTGGATCACCGGCGGCGCCGACACCAAGTTCCCCGTCCTCGACCTGGACGCGGCGCGCGTCGTCGAGGAGATCGTGCACGGGCCGCCGACGCTCGGGTCGGCGCTGGCGGCGGTCTTCCGCGCCTACGCGCGGCGGCACGGCAAGCCCCGCTGGGGCGACAAGCGGCCGAGCTACTTCCGGCGGGTGCCGATGCTCCAGCGGATGTTCCCGGACGCGCAGTTCGTCCACCTCGTCCGCGACGGACGGGACGCGGTGAGCTCGCTGATGCGGATGCCGTGGTTCAAGGGCGACCTGTACGCGGCGGCGCTGACGTGGCGGGAGGCGGTCGACACCGGCCGCCGCCTCGGCGAGCGCCTCGGCCCGGACACCTTCTACGAGTTCCGCTACGAGGACCTCGTCGCCGAACCGGAGGACGCGCTGAAGGGCCTGTGCGCGTTCCTCGGCGAGGAGTACGACCCCGTCATGACGCAGGCGTACCGGCACGCGCGCCAGACCGTCCCGTCCTCGCGCAAGTGGCACCTGCGCACGCACGAGGCGCCCAACACCCGCCAGGTCGGCGCGTGGCGCGACCGGATGGCGGACTGGGAGGCGGACCTCGTCGAGCACGTCCTCGCCGACCGGCTGCGCCACCACGGCTACGAGCTGACCGGCGTGCCCCGCCCGGCCGCCGCGCACCTCGCGCGCTTCCACCGGCTCGCGACGCACCGCTGGCGGTCGCGGCACGCGCAGGCCGTCCGGGACCGGCTCGCGGAGGCCCGCGAGCCCAACCCCGTCGTCTCCCGCCTCACCGGCCCGGTGCCCCTGCCCGAGCGGTGACCGGGCGGTGACCGAGCGCTGACCGGCCGCAGACCAGACGCCGGCCGGACGGGCGGCCGCCGCCCCGGCTCTTTACCGGAAGGTGTGAGGACTGACACGGCGGGGTCAGGTGACCCTGTCTCCGGGGCAAGGGGGCCGTCGCGCGGCCCCGATGGACCCGTCTGGCCGGTTGTCCGAAATTCTCATGGAACGTGCCGGGCGGGCCGGCGCCCCGCCGCGGCGCGCCCGCCGGGGAACCGCGCAGGTGGCGTGCCCCGGTGCGCCCCGCGGGGGAGAAGCGGACCGCTGGGGCGGACGGGGACAGCGTTTTCCGATCATGATCGGCTGGGCCCCTTATCGGCAGGGGTTACCCGGCGGTAGCAAAGCGCCGTTTTTACCGCGCCGCTGACTTAATTTACGCGACGGAGACATGGTCGTGTCCGTTCGTTCACATACCGATCTGAGACACGCCCTGCTTTTGGTTGTATCTTGCGTGTTGCTCGTCACTCGATAGCTATCGCGATTGATTCGAGATCCTCTGACATAAGGAGGAGTGCGGTGACCAGTTCGGAAACAATTTCCCACGGCGAGCTGCAATCGTGGCTTCTTGACAGGATCGCCTTCTACCTCGACAGGCCCCCGGAAAACATCGACCCGGCGGTGGAACTCGCCCGCTACGGAGTGGACTCGGTCTACGCGATCAGCATCATCAGCGACATCGAGGACCATCTGCAGGTCGAGGTCGACGTGGCCGAGGCCCGGCGCCGCGAGACGGTGACCGCCCTCACCGACTACCTGCTCGAACTCGTCGCGTGATGGGCGGCCGGCCGGACGACGGGCCCGCGCTGGTCGTCCTCGGCGACAGCGTGGCCGAGGGCCAGGACGATCCGGACCCCGCCGGCGGGTGGCTCGGCTGGGCCGGGCGATTGGCCGCTCACCTGGGCATCCCCCGGGAGCTGATGCTGAACGCCTCCGATCCGGGCGCGACGGTCGAGGACGTGGTCCGCGACCAGCTGCCGGCCGTCCGGCACCTGCGGCCGGACCTGGTGGTGCTCGGCTGCGGCATGAACGACGCGCTGCGCGGCTTCGAGCGGCCGGCGGCGGCGCGGCGGCTGGACGAGCTGTTCGGCTGGGCGCGCGGGCGCGGCGCGGTGGCGCTGGCGATCCCGGTGCCGCGGCCCCCGCTGCTCGACCTGTCCCCGATCTCGCAGTTCCGCAAGAAACGCACCGTCCAGCGCATTCACGACTTCAACGCCGAGCTCGACCGCGTCTCCCGGGACCACGGAATGGCGTTCCCCGATCCGGAGACGGTGGCGAAAGTCGCTGACCGCGCGATGTGGAGTCCCGACGGAATCCACCTTAATCCGGACGGCCACGCCTATGTGGCGGAGGTGATCGCACAGATAGCCGGAGACCTGCTCGGTGAGCGGGTGGGCTGAGCCTCGGGGGCCGATTCCAGCAGTGTGGGAAACAGATGAAGAGACCATTCGCGCTCGCGCGCGTCCCCCAGTCGATGATGCTGATTCCGCTGGCTCCCGTGCTGGCCTTCCAGGCGTGGCGGACGGTGCGCCGGACACCGCGGCTCGACCCCGCCGGCGGGGACGAGCACGGCTTCGTGCAGGGCGCGAACCCCGGCACCGGGCGGCCCGCGTTCCGCGTGGTCGTGATCGGGGAATCCACCGCGGTCGCCGCAGTTCCACTTCCGCACGACGGACGTGGTCGGCGGCATCGACCTCGGCGGCGAGGGCGGCATGGCGCTGCCCGGCGACACCGTCGAGATGGCCGTCGAGCTGGGCAGGCCGGTCGCGATGACC
>NZ_VCKZ01000595.1 GCF_005889745.1 Actinomadura geliboluensis | reverse complement strand
GCCTTGGGACGAACCCGCAGGTCTGAGGTACGGGGCTCCGAGGGACGGATTCGTGACCGGTCTGGGAACAGGCCGGGGGCGAATCCTGTTCCACGCATGGGTACCATTAGCAGTCGTTCAGAGTGAGTGCCAGTCCGGACTCCGCCGGGCTGAGTCAGCTAGGAGGAACCGTGCCGACGTATCAGTACGTTTGCACCGAGTGCGGCGAGCCTCTGGAGGTCGTGCAGAAGTTCAGCGACGACGCGCTGACCGAATGCCCGGCGTGCACCGGCAAGCTCCGCAAGGTCTTCTCCGCGGCGGGAATCATCTTCAAGGGGTCGGGCTTCTACCGCACCGACAGCCGCGGCTCCGGCAAGTCGTCCTCGACCGCGGGCTCGTCGTCGAGCGCCTCGTCCAACGGCTCGTCGGGCGGCTCCGCCAACGGCTCCTCGGGCGACTCCGGCTCGGCGGGCTCGTCCTCGTCGTCCTCCGGCGCGTCGGCGTCGTCCGGCGGCGACTCCTCGTCGTCCAGCAAGTCCTCGTCGTCCGAAAAGGTCGCCTGACCTCCTAGGACTCCTTTACGCCCGACCCGGCGGAACCCCTGCGGATCCGCCGGGCCTTCGGCGTTCCCGGGCGCCGGCTACATCTCAAGAGGTAGCCGGCGCCCTTCTCATGCCCCGCGCGGGGTAGCGGAGTTCCCTTCTCGCGCCGGACGCGCACGGCACGCCTCCTCGCGACGATGAGGAGTAGGGAACGGCCCGCCCCGGCGCTCCGGCCGACTCCGGCCCGCTTCGGTCCGCTCTGGTCTCCGTTCCCGCCGCACCGTCCTCGGGGATTTCGAGATAGTACTTGACATCTCTCGGGGAGCGAGACATTCTGAGTCATCGCGACATATCTCGTCTTTCAGCGCCCCAGGAGAGGAACATGAGCGCACCGAGCCCGGCTCCCCCCAGACCCCCGTCCCACCGGCTCGCCGGACTGATCGCCGGACGGCGCACCAAATGGGCCGTCCTGGCCCTGTGGATCGTCCTGCTGATGGCCCTCGGCCCGCTCGCCGGCAAGCTCGGCGACGTCGAGGAGAACGACGCGGCCGCCTGGCTCCCCGCGGGCGCCGAGTCGACCCAGGTCGTCGAGCTGGAGGAGCAGTTCCGCAAGGACGAGACGATGCCCGCCGTCATCGTCTACGAGCGGTCCGGCGGGATCACCACGGCCGACCGCGCCAAAGCGGCCGCGGACGTGGGCGCGCTGCAGAAGCTCCCCGGCGCCCAGAAGGTGGCGGGGCCGTTCCCATCCCAGGACGGCAAAGCCCTGCAGACGCTCGTGCCGCTCACAGACGTGGACATCACCGCCGCCTCGACGAGGCGCGTGCCATCGCCAAACGCGGGCCTCCGGGGCTGACCGCCCACGTCACCGGCCCCGCCGGCAGCGGCGCCGACATGTTCAAGGTCTTCAACAGCCTCGACGGCTTCCTGCTCATGGCCGCGGGCGCCGTCGTCATCGTCCTGCTGCTCTTCATCTACCGCAGCCCTCTTCTGTGGATCGTCCCGGTACTCAGCGCCGTCTTCGCCCTGGGGCTCGCCCAGTCGTCGGTGTACCTGCTCGCCAAGTACGGCGACCTCACCGTCAACGGGCAGAGCGCTGGCATCCTGACCGTCCTCGTCTTCGGTGTCGCGACCGACTACGCCTTGCTGCTCGTGGCCCGCTACCGGGAAGAGCTGCACCGCCATGAGGACCGGCACGAAGCGATGGCCTTCGCGCTGCACCGCGCGGCGCCCGCCATCATCGCCTCCGCCGCCACCGTCGCGGTCGGCCTGCTGTGCCTGCTGCTCGCCGACATGAACTCCACCGCGGGCATGGGTCCCGTCGCCGCCGCCGGCGTGCTCACCGCCCTGGCGGCCATGACCACGCTGCTGCCCGCCCTCCTTGTCATCTTCGGCCGGTGGCTGTTCTGGCCGCTCGTGCCCCGGTACGACGAGAAGTACCTCAAGCCGGAGGCGTACGACGCCGAGCACAACGTGTGGAGCCGCATAGCCGCCTTCGTCGGCAGGCGCCCGCGCGCGCTCTGGGCCGTCACCATGCTCGGTCTGATCGTCCTCACACTGGGGCTGGGGTCGCTCAAGGCGGACGGCCTGACCGACGCCGGACAGTTCACCGGCACTCCCGACTCCGTGAAGGGCTCGAAGGTCGTCGCCCAGCACTTCCCCGCGGGATCGGGCTCCCCCGCCGTCGTCATCGGCCGGGCGCCGGCGTCCGACCAGCTGGCCCAGACCCTGCGCGGGACGTCCGGCATCGCCGAGGTCTCCTCGCCGGTGACCGTGAACGGCCTGGTCAAGTACGAGGCGGTGCTGAAGGACCCGGCCGACGGCGAGGCCGCGCGCAAGACCATCGACCGGCTGCGCACCGCGGTGCACGCCGTCCCGTCCGCGGACGCGAAGGTCGGCGGCACCACCGCGACGTCGCTCGACATCAAGCGCGCCTCCGCCCGCGACAACAAGGTGATCATCCCGATCGTGCTGGCCGTGGTGTTCCTGATCCTCATCGCGCTGCTGCGCGCCGCCGTCGCGCCGCTGCTGATGATCGGCACCGTCGTGCTGTCGTTCCTGGCCTCGCTCGGCGCCTGCGCGCTGATCTTCGAGCACGGCTTCGGCTTCGAGGGCGCCGACGCCGGGTTCCCGCTGCTGGCGTTCATCTTCCTGGTCGCGCTCGGGGTCGACTACAACATCTTCCTGATGCACCGGGTGCGGGAGGAGGCGCAGACCCTCGGCACGCGCCGCGGCATCCAGCGCGGCCTCACCGTCACCGGCGGCGTGATCACCTCGGCCGGGCTGGTGCTGGCGGCCACGTTCGCGGCCATGGTCACGCTGCCGCTGGTCAGCATGGTGGAGATGGGCTTCGTGGTCGCGTTCGGCGTCCTGCTCGACACGCTCATCGTCCGGTCCCTGCTGCTCCCGGCCCTGGCGCACGACATCGGGCGGCGGATCTGGACGCCGGGACGCCTCGCCCGCAAGGAGCCGGCCGCCGAGCCCAAGGTCCTGGACCCGGTCGGCTGACGGCACCGGGGGGAGAGGGCGCGCGTGCCCTCTCCCCCCGGGTTATCCACAATCGGCGGACGACCTGCCGGGCCCGGCGGGCGGGTGGCTAGTGTCGGCGCCATGTCCACTTCCGGTTCCCAGCCCACCGCCGAGATCGGGGTCATCGGCGGCTCGGGCTTCTACTCGTTCCTCGACGACATCGAAGAGGTGCGGGTCGACACCCCCTACGGCCCGCCGAGCGACCCCGTCGCGGTCGGCGAGCTGGCCGGCCGCCGCGTCGCCTTCGTCCCCCGGCACGGCCGCGACCACCGGTTCCCGCCCCACCGCATCCCCTACCGGGCCAACATGTGGGCGCTGCGCTCCCTGGGCGTCCGGCAGGTCCTCGCGCCCTGCGCGGTCGGCTCCCTCACGCCGCGGTACGGGCCCGGCACGCTCGCCGTCCCCGACCAGCTCGCCGACCGGACGTCCGGGCGCGAGCAGACCTACTACGACGCCGGCGGCGCGGTCCACGTGTCGTTCTCCGACCCGTACTGCCCCACCGGCCGCCGCACCGCCCTCGAATCGGCCCGCGCCACCGGCTGGGACCCCGTCGACCGCGGCACGCTCGTCGTCATCGAGGGGCCCCGGTTCTCCACCCGCGCCGAATCCCAGTGGTTCGCCTCCCAGGGCTGGACGCTCATCGGGATGACCGGCCACCCCGAGGCCGTCCTCGCCCGCGAGCTGGCGCTCTGCTACACCTCCCTCTGCCTCGTCACCGACCTCGACGCGGGCATCGAGGAAGGCGAGGGCGTCACCATGCAGGAGGTGCTCCGCGTCTTCGGCCAGAACATCGACCGGCTCCGCGCCCTCGTCGCCGACACGGTCAAGGCGCTGCCCACCGAGCGCGCCTGCCCGTGCCCCAGCGCCCTGGACGGCCTGGAACTCCCCCTGGACCTCCCATGAGACCCGCCCGCCTGCGGCGGCCGCTGGCGGCGCTGTTCGCCGCGGCCGCCGCGGGCCTCGCCCTCCTCGCGCTGCGGCCCGGGCCTCCCCCGTCCGTCCGCGTCCTCGCCGCCGCCCGCGACCTC
>NZ_VCKZ01000594.1 GCF_005889745.1 Actinomadura geliboluensis | reverse complement strand
ACGACGAGGACGCCCTGTTCGAGGCCGTCATGGCGGGCGCCGCCGGGTACGTCCTCAAGCAGATCCACGGCTCCGACCTCGTCGGCGCCGTCCGCACCGTCGCCACCGGCCAGTCCCTCCTGGACCCCCGCTCCACCGCCCGCATGCTTCACCGCCTGCGCAACCGGCAGGACAAGCAGGACCCCCTACAGCACCTCACCGACCAGGAACGCCAGATCTTCGACCTGATCGGCGAGGGCCTCACCAACCGGCAGATCGGCGAGCGCCTCTACCTCGCCGAGAAGACCGTCAAGAACCACATCTCCAGCATCTTCGCCAAGCTCGGCATGAGCCGCCGCACCCAGGCCGCCGCGCTCGCCGCCCAACTCAAAGCCGACTCCCGGAAACGGCACGAATAGGGCCCTCAAGATCGTCCACTGACGACGGCCACCGGGCAGCGCGCACGCATCAGCATCGCATGACCGACCGACCCCAGCAGCAGCCCGGCGAACCCTCCGCGCCCGCGCGAACCCACGACCAGCAGGTCGGCGTGCCCGGACGCCTCGGCCAGGACCCGGGCGGCCCTCCCGCGGACGGTCTCGGCCACGACCTCCACATCGGGGTACTCCGCCCGCCGGCCGGCGAGCGCCTCGGATAGAAGGCGCTGCTCGTCGGCGGCAAGGATCCCGAGGTCGTGGACCAGCGGGACCATGTCGCCGGGGCCGGTGGAGACGGGGTGCGTCCAGGCGAGCAGCGCCCGCAGCCGGGCCCCGCGCACGGACGCCTCCTCGAAGGCGAACCCGATCGCGCCGGCTCCGGCCTGTGACCCGTCAACGCCGACCACGATCTCGCCCCGCTCGGACGGTTCGGAGGGGCGGACGACCACCACCGGGCAGGGTGCGTGCGCGGCGACCTGGTTCGCCACCGACCCGAGGACGAGGCCGGTGAGGCCGCCCGTGCCGCGCGGGCCGGTCACGAGCATGAGCGCGTCCCGGGCCCGGTCGATGAGCACCTCGGCGGGCTGCCCACCGGTCTGCTCCCCCGTCACCTCCAGGCCCGGCGCCGCCTCGCGGGCGCGGGCCGCGCCGACGTCGACGACGCGCCGGCCGTCGTCCAGCATCTGCTTGCGGACCTGCGCCGCCCGCCGATCGTCCGGGACGTCGAACAGCCACGGCGTGACGACGTACACCAGATGCAGCGACGCTTCTCTGCGGACGGCCTCGGCGGCGGCCCAGTCGACCGCCCGCAGGCTCGCCTCCGAGCCGTCCACACCGACGACGATCTTGCTCATACGGTGGCCTTCCGCAGCTCGCGGGCGATGCCGGCGGCCCACTCGGCGACCTGGTCGCGGTCCCGGTGGTCGCCGCTCATCCGCTTGGCGATCCTGGACGCCAGGAAGCCCTTCGCGTCCGGGGCCAGGCGGCCGCCGAAGGTGGCGTGGCCGCGGGCGTGCAGCCGCCCGGCGATCTTGGCGACGCCGGGGACGGGGTCGATGACGTGTTCGCGGGCGGTGTCGTCCAGCGGGCCGCTGCTGAACAGCCACACCGGCCGGTGCTCCAGCTCGTCGGCGTGGTGCCGGGCGAAGCGGCGCGCATCCCGATGCCACCGTCCCTCGTACAGCGCGCCGCCGAGGACGACGGCGTCGTACTCGTCCAGGTCCGTGACGTCGCCGGCGGGGCGCACGTCGGCGTCCGCGCCCGCCTGTCGCAGCGCATCGCCGACCCAGTCGGCGATCTCGGCGGTTCCTCCGCGCTCGGAGGCGTACGCCACCAGCACTCGGATCATGACGGCTCCTCGATGTTCGGGTCGCGCTCGTGGACGACCGCGACCGGGCTCGGCGCCTCGTGCAGCAGGGTGCGGGTGACCGCGCCGAGCAGGGTTCGGGGGGACGAGCCGATCCCGCGGTCACCGACCACGAGCAGCATCGCGTCCCGTGCGTTGTCGGCCAGGACGCGCTGGGCCCGCTCCAGGACGAACCTGCGCTCCACGGCGACATCGGGATAGTCGGCCAGGTGCGGCTCCACCGCATTGGCGAACCGTGCCTTGGCCTGCTTCTTGATGCCCTCGGGGTCGGTGAACGGCAGCCGATCGGGCCCGGGCAGCGCGGCGGGATCCCACCACGCGCACACCAACGTCACCGCGGCATCGCGGAGCCTGGCCTCCCGCAGAGCGAACCGCACCGCGGCCTCGCTCGCCGGCGAACCGTCGACGCCCACCACGATCCGGGCGCTCTGCCGCCGCTCATGGGCGGGCACCACGACCACGGGACGATCGGCATGCGCCGGGACATGCACGGCCGTCGAGCCGACCGGCAGCTTGTCGAAGCCGCCCGCCCCGCGCGCGCCGACCACGATCAGCGCCGCTTCCGTCGAGGACTCCAGGAGCGCCCCGGGCGGCGTGCCCTTCGCCAGCAGCGGCCGGACGTCCAGGCCCGGCGCGGTCTGCCGGGCGAGCCGGACACCGTCGTCGAGGGCCAGCGCCCCCATGCCCCGGACGATCTCCAGCGCGTCCTCGTCCCGCGGAGTCAGCGGATAGGGCCAGGTCCAGGCGTGGCAGACCAGCAGCGGCACCCCGCGAAGGGACGCCTCGGCGGCCGCCCAGCGCACCGCCCGTTCGGCCGCCGGTGAGGCGTCGAACCCCACCAGAACAGCTCGTCCGTCCATTGAGGTCACCTCCTGGCTTCTGAGCCTCACCGATTAGAAGCGCCGCATTCAGGGGCATGGGTCTCCCAATGCGCAGGACCTTCGGCCCTGGGTGCGCCAGGCCCGGAGAGCGCAGGCTGGCAGTAGAAGGAGGTGCGGTCATGAACATCGGATATGCCCTCGCGGCCCACGTTCCCGGCGACGGCTGGGGGCACATGGGGAACGGCGGCTGGTCCGGCTGGATGTGGCTGTGGGGGACGGCGATGGTCCTGTTCTGGGTCGTCGTGATCGCTGCGGTGGCCTGGCTCGTGGCCCGTGCCGCGGCACCGCGCCGTCCAGGCACGCCGGACCTTGAGAGGCCCGGGCTGGAGCACGCGCGCGAGATCCTCGCCGAGCGCTACGCCCGCGGCGAGATCAGCACCGAGGAGTACGACGAACGCCTGGCCAAGCTGGACGGACGGAACATCCGCGCTTGACCGCGGCGCGTTCCACGACCATCGGGAGGGATCATGACCGAGCAGCCGCCCCTGGAGCGGCGTCCCGCCGCCGAGCTGATGACCCGGGACCTGCTCACCATCGCCGCGAGCGAGTCCGTGCTGATGGCCTGGGAGCTGATGTGCAAGGCCCAGGTGCACCACCTCCCCGTCGCCGATGACGAGGGCGGCTTCCTGGGCGTCGTGGACGCCCAGACCCTCACCTCGACGTGGGACGCCTCCGCCCCGCAGCAGGCCCGCCGGCCCGTGACGAGCCTCCTGCCGTCCGGCCCGCCCATGACGGTCCGGCCGGCGGCCACCATCCGCCGGGCCGCCCGCGCCATGCTCGAATCCGGCAAGGACTTCGTCCCGGTGACCGACGACCACGGCGCCCTGGTCGGCCTGATCACCGCACGGGACCTGATCGGCGCGCTCGCCGGCGAGGAACGCGACATCCCCCCGCAAACCGGAGGCATGCCCTCCCTCTACCGGATCGAACCGGTGCTGCCGAGCACACCGCCCGCACACCCGGGCTCCAGCAGCATCACGCCCGACTGAGCGGACTCCGCGAATGACCCTCCGGCTCGTCAGGCGGCGGGCTCGTCAGGCGGCGGGCCGGGGCTGCGGCACGATCGCCACCGCGCACGGGGCATGGTGCAGCATCGCCGAACTCGTCGCGCCCAGCAGCAGCGGATCCAGGCCCCCCGCGCCGCGATCCCCCACCACCAGCAGATCGGCGTCCGCCGCCGCCGCCAGCAGGGCCTCGCGGGGACGCTCCAGCAGCAGCGACACCCGCACGGCGACCTCCGGATAACGCCGCCTCCACGGCCGGACGGCCTCGTCCAGCATCGCGGTGCGCACCTCGAACAGCCTGTCCTTGACGTTCATCTCCAACGGCATCCTCGGTGAACCGTCCACGCCGACTCTCGGGCACGATCGCCGCGCAGAACTCCCAGTTCGAGACGCTGTTCAAGGACGGCAACCTGCTGC
>NZ_VCKZ01000100.1 GCF_005889745.1 Actinomadura geliboluensis | reverse complement strand
GCGAAGCACTGCGGCAGATGGACGAGACGCCGGGCCTCGCGCGGAGCTCCGCCCGGCCCGGGATCGTGGAGGGGCTGGGCGAGGAGGCCACCGCCCGCTACTCGGCGGAGACCGAGAGCGAGGGCGCGACCGTCAAGTTCCGTGTCGGCAACGCCGTCGCGACGGTCCGCTACCGGGGCTGGGACGCCATGGGCGACGAGCGCAGGACGATCCCGAAGAAGACCGCGCTGGACGGCGCCTTCGCGGCGGCGGCCGAGACGGCGAAGAGCATGGGCACGGCCGCGCAGCCCGTGCTGAGCCAGGTGAAGCACCCGGTCACGCCGCCAGTGCGGCACGTCCCCAAGCCGTGCGACGCGGTCCCGGCGGCCACCGTCGAGAAGGTGGCGCGCGACGCGTACCGGAGGCGGGCCGGCGCGTCCCTGTTCCCCGCCCTCAACTGGCCGGGGACGTCCATGGACGGCTGTACGTGGAGGGCGCGCACGTCCCGCTACTCCGACCAGGGGCAGTCGCGCACCCTCACGGTGGCGATCATCGTCGAGGACGACGGCGTGCCGGGACTCGGGCCCTTCACGGCGGCGCGCCGCTACCTGGGCCTCTACGAGAACCTGCGGGCCGGCGACACCCCGGGGTCGGACAAGTTCAGCGGCTTCGAGCCCCTGGCCGGGCCCGGCGACCGGGCGTTCGCGGTCACCCGGGTCGCGCGGAGCTCGTCGAGCGGCGACGAGGGATTCGTGGTCTTCCAGAAACGCAACCTACTGGTCGAGGTGTCCTACCAGGGCGCCGATGAGGAGACGCCCTTGAGCGGGAGCCGGCTGGTCGACAGCGCCTACACGGTCGCCGTCGCGGTGGAGAGGTCGTTGCGGTCATGACGGGAACGCCGCGGTCCGCCGCATCGCGGAACGGGACGGGCGGGGCCGCCCTGTTCGCCGCCGTCGTCGTCTTCGTGCTCAGCGTCGTCCTGGTGAAGGCGCTCCCGTCGCCCAGCAGCCTCGACCGGCTGCCCGATCCGCCGGCCGGGCCCGACCGGGTCCCGGCGGGGCCGGTCGTCCACGCGTACCCGGACCGCTGCGGGATCTCCGCCGCCACTCTCGCGCGGCTGGTGCCCGACGCGCGGACCACGCGGGACGGCGCCCAGGGCACCTGCACGTGGTCGTCGCAAAGGGACGACCGGAGGTCCGAGCGGCACCTGTCGGTCGGCTTCACCCTGTTCCCCGGCTCCGCGTTGCGGGCGGGATTGCCGCAGACCGGGCGGGCGCCCGTCGCGGCGGCCATGATGGCGCTGGGCCCGAAATGGTCCAACGTGCCCGGCACGGTGGTGACGGGCCTGGGCGACGAGGCGTTCATGCAGGTCTCCCCGTCCAGCGGTGCGACGGTCGTGATGCGGGTGGGGAACGCGAACGTCACCGTCCAGTACCGCTCGCTCTTCTGGCCGATCCCGAAGAAGACGGCGCAGGAGGGCGCGTTTGCCGCCGCGTCCGAGGCCGTCGCCGCCCTGGGCGCGCGCACGCCCGCGCACCCCGCGATCGCCGCGGCGCCGCAGCCGACGCCGGCCCGCAAGGTCCCCGACCTGTGCGCCGCCGTGTCCGAGCGGACCCTGCACCGGCTGGTGAAGGGCGACTCCGTCACCGGCGAACCCGGCTCGCGCGGCGGCGCCCTCGCCGTCAAGGACGCCGAGGTCAGTAACTGCTCGTGGACGTCGAACGACCGCGAACTCGCGGTCTCCGCGGCTGTCGTGCCGGGCTCGGACCTGTTCGACGGCGCCCGGCTCGCCGCCCGCGAGTACGTGATGCGGCACGACGACGCCCGCGCGGAGGAGACGCTCAGCGTCCACGACGAGAAGTACTTCCGCGCCGTGACCGGCCTGGGCGACCAGGCGTTCGCCGCGCAGATCCCCGAGGTCATCCCCGGCGAGGTCGTCTTCCGGGACGGCAACGTCCTGGTCCGGGTGACCTACGAGTCGGCGGACGAACGCCACCCGCTCAACGGGAAGCACGCCGTGCGGGGCGCGTACGCGGCGGCCCAGGAGATCGCCCAGGCACTGGCCGCGCACTGACCGCCCGGCTCCAGGGCGCCGGAGAAGCCGGGCCACGCGCGAGCTGGGGGCTGGTTGGTCGATGGCGGGCTCTTGCCCCATCAGGCAAGTGCGTTGTTGCCCGATGGGGCATCGCGGGCATGCCCCATCGGCCGTGGCCGCGGTTCCCTCGGCCTCTTAGGGTCCAGGGATCAAGCCCGCCCTGCGGGCCTTCCGGCGGACACCGATGAGAACGGGTGAGCGGGATGTCGAGAACTCATGTGCTGCCGGCCAACGAGAAGACGCTGCGGACCGGTGTCGTGGACCGGTCCCATCCGCCCGTCCTGACGGTCGAGTCGGGGGACACGGTCGACCTCGCCACGGGCACGTGCTGGGGAGACGTCGTCCGGCCCGGCATGACCATGGCGGACGTGCTGCGCGAGTCCGCGGCCTGGAGCGGCGTCGGGCCGCATGATCTGACCGGTCCCATCGCGGTGGCCGGGGCCGAACCCGGTGACGCGCTCAAGGTCGAGGTCCTCGGTCTCACGCTGCGCGAGCACGCCTTCAACCTGGATCTTCCCGGGCACATGGGCTACGGGCTGCTGCCCGAGGACTTCCGGGACGGCCACATGCGGCATTACCGGCTCGACCTGGAGGAGATGTCGGTGGAGCTCGGCGCCGGGCTCACCGTCCCGCTCGCGCCCTTCCCCGGGTTCCTCGGGACGGCGCCGGCGGCGGCCGGCCCGCACTCCTCGGTGCCTCCGGGCGGCCACGGCGGCAACCTCGATCTCAAGGAACTCGTCGCCGGCAGCTCCCTGTACCTGCCGGTCTGGACCGAAGGCGCGCTCCTCTACGCCGGGGACATCCATGCCGCGCAGGGGAACGGCGAGGTCAACCTGACGGCCTTGGAGGCCAGCGCGTCGTCGCTGCGGCTCCGGCTGACGGTAATCCCCGACGCCGGGATCAGAGCGCCCCGAGCGGAGACGCCCGCCCACCTGATCACGATGGGTTTCGGGGCCACTCTGGACGAGGCCGCGCGCATGGCGACCAGGGACATGATCGTCGTCGCGGGCGGCTGCCTGGGGATCCCGGCGTCGGACGCCTACGCACTCTGTTCGATGACGATGGATCTCGCGGTCACCCAGACGGCGAACGGTGCCGTGGGGGTCCACGCCATGCTGCCGAAGCACCTGGCCGGAACACCGAGTCCGGAGATCCTGGTGGGACGGAAGGGGCGTTGACCAGCGGTCGCGATGGTGGGCGTCCCCATCTCCGTCGAGGGACGGCGTGGGGACGCCGTGATCATCGCTAAGACCGACGCCACCGGTGCTCGCTTCCTCCCGCCGCCGTCAGGGGCGGGAGGCGGCGAGGTCCAGGCATTCGAAGATGACGCGTGCCGCCAGGTTCCCCGTGGTCTCGTGCAGGTCGTGCGGCGGGCTCACGGTGTTGACGTCCACGTGGACGATGTCGAGGCGCCAGAGCAGCCGGAGGAACGACAGCGCGCTCCGGACGTCGGGTCCGCCCCATTCGGGTGAGGCCACGCCGGGGGCCGCCGAGGGGTCGAAGAAGTCCATGTCCCAGCACAGGTAGACCGGGCGCCCGCCCAGCATGGCGGCGACGTCGTCGGCGACGGCCGCCGGCCCGCGTGCGCAGAACTCGTCGCTGTCGATCACGCGGTGCCCGTCCGCGGCGACGGCCGACGCGGTCCCGTCGGGGGCGATGCCGAGCCCTCTCGGCCCGATGTGGATGACGCTCTCCCGGTCGACCAGTCCCTCCTCTTCGGCGCGCAGGAACGTCGTCGACGTCGTGTAGGGACCGGCCCCCGGGACGTCGAACGCGTCAGTGTGGGCGTCGACGTGGACGACGGCCAGATCCGGGAACCTCCCGCTCACCGCGCGCAACTGCGGAAGGCTGACCGAACCGTCGCCGCCCATGACCACGGGAAGCGTGCCGTGGGCGAGAATGGCCGCCACCGCGCGTTCGATCGCGAGGAACGCCTGCTCCACCTTTCCGGGGACCACTCCGACATTTCCATAATCAATGACCTTGAGCTCGGAAATGGCGTCGCGGTCGGAGTGGAAGAGGAACCGGCGCTCCGGAGGGGCGCTCCGGCGAATGTGCTCGGGACCCTGGCGGCATCCGATCCGGCGCGCGTTCGTGCCGGTGTCGAAGGGAACGCCCAAGATCGCCGCGCGCGCGTGCGCGCGATTCGCCGAATTCGCGCGCGGTACGCCGGCGAACGTACCGACGTCGTAGGGGCTGAACGGGTCCGCCTCGGGAAACGGGGCTGGTCCGGGTTCGGGCATCACTGTCCTCCTCGGTCGCGCTGAGCTCGCGTGATGTCGGCTCGCACCCTGCCAGGAAGCGCGGAGCGTGCGCGCGTTCCTGCCCTCATGGGCAGGCGGGTCGCCCGAAAGGGCACCCCGAGAGTGCCCGGCAGGCGCAGGTGCGCGGACGGACGCCGTCCCTAGCATCGCCATATCCGAAAACGCCTTCACAAGGCACGGGGATAGAGCAGGAGAACGAGCCATGACGGAGACCTCCGCGCGCAAGTCCGCACCGGGCGCTTTGGCCCGCCGGCAGTTCGAGCCGTACACGAGGGCCTCCTGGGGCCTCATGAACCACTGGTACCCCGCCTTCTTCAGCGAGGAATTGGCCGAGGACGAGGCGAAGGGCACCAAGATCTGCGGAATTCCCATCATCCTGCGCCGGTCGAACGGCAAGGTCTTCGCCCTGCGCGACCAGTGCGCGCACCGCGGCGTGCGCCTGTCGATCCGGCCGGCCTGCCTGACGAAGGACACGCTGACCTGCTGGTACCACGGCTTCACCTACGACCTGGAGTCCGGGAGGCTGGTGACCATCGTCGCCGCCCCGGACGACGAGATCGTGGACGAGGTGCGCCTCCAGGTGTTCCCCGTCGAGGAGCGCAACGGCCTGATCTACGTGTTCGTCGGGGACGAGGGGTACAGCCCGGTGCCGGACCTCGCCGACGACCTGCCTCCGAAGGTGGCGCCGGACTACGCGCACCAGGTGCCGCACCTGCTCGACGAGGACGCGGTCGTGCTGGGCCTCCGGCGCACCGTGGCGTCCAACTGGCGGCTGGGCGTCGAGAACGGCTTCGACCCGGGGCACAACTGGCTGCACCGCGACAGCCCGATCGTCGTCGCGCTCGACACGGCCCTGCCGCTCGGGCTGGTGCCGACCGGTCCCGGCGCGCTGACCACGTTCGAGGGCGACGGCCCCAAGGGCATCCGCAACGAGTGGGACTCGGGCGACTACGACGTGGTGATGAAGTCGGAGAAGCTCGGCCTGGAGGCCCGCGGCAAGAACACGATCCCGGGCCTGCGGACCTCGATCTTCCTGCCGGGCGTACTGATGGTGGAGAACTGGCCGGCGTCCGGGCTGGTGCAGTACGAGTGGTACGTCCCCATCGACGCCGAGCACCACGAGTACTGGGCCGTGCTGGCCGCGAGCTGCCCGACCGCCGAGGCGCGGGAGAAGTTCGTCTACGAGTACGAGCACCTCTGGAAGGACGCGGCGCTCGGGGTGTTCAACGACGACGACCTGTTCGCCCGGGAGGCGATGGAGAACTTCTACGCCGAGGGCGGCACCGGCTGGGACGACGAGCAGCTGTGCTCCATGGACGCGGTGATCGTCGGCTGGCGCAAGATCGTCTCCCGCTACGCGCGCGGGTACCAGACGCCGCAGACCAACCCCTCGCCGAAGCTCTGAGCACGGTGACCGCTCATGTGGCGACGATCCGGTTCGAGGACGGCGAGGACGTCGCGTTCCCGGTGCCGGCGGGCGGCAGCGTGCTCGACGCCGCCGACGACGCCGGGTACTTCCTGGCCTCCCAGTGCCGCGCGGGCAGCTGCGGGACGTGCGCGGCGACGCTGACGGCGGGACGGACGTCCGACATCCCCGGGCGCGCGCAGTCGCTGCTGCCCTCCGAGCGGAGCGCGGGCGCCCGCCTGCTCTGCTCGACGGTCCTCGACGGCGACGCGACCTTCGAGGTCCCCTACCCGATCGGCCTCGTCGTGGACCGCCCGGGGAAGGGCAGGGCGCGGGTCACGTCCGTGGAACGGCTCTCCGGCACCGTGACCGAACTGGCGCTGGAGCTCCTCGATCCGCCCGAGACCGGGTTCCTGGCCGGGCAGTACGCGCGGCTGAAGGTGCCCGGCACCGACGAGTGGCGCTCGTACTCGATGGCCACGTGCGGCGCTCAGCTGCCGGAGATGCGGTTCTGCGTCAAGCTGATCCCCGGTGGCGCGATGACCGGCTACCTGGAAGCGGGCTGCCGTCCGGGCGACGAGATCGAGATCGAGTATCCGCTCGGAGCGTTCACGCTCCGCGAGTCGGCGGAGCCGCACATCTTCGTCGCCGGCGGGACCGGGCTCGCGCCCGTCCTGTCGATGCTCGACGAGCTGCGGACGCGGCGCGGGCCGACGCCGCCGGTGACGCTCTGCTTCGCCTGCCAGTCGGAAAGCGATCTGTTCTACCTGGACGAGATCGAGATGCGCGGCTTCTGGATGCCGTCGTTGCGGACCAGGGTCGCGGTGACCGAGGGCGCGCCGAGCACCCCCGGCGTCGGGACGGGCACGCCCGTCTCCCTGCTCGGGTCGCGGCCGCTCGCGCCGGAGAGCCGGGCCTACGTGTGCGGGCCGCCCGGAATGATCGCCGCGGCCGTCGCCCGGCTCGGGGAGCTCGGCGTGCCCCCGGACCGGATCCACACCGAGAAGTTCGTCGCGACCGATGTGTGAGCACGGCCGGCACCACCCCGGAAAGGAGACATCCCGTGGGCATGTCCGAACATCCTGATGGAACCGCGGCGGCGGGAGGCCGGCCGAGCCCCGGGCAGCTCGGCTACGTCGGCATCGACAGCACCGACGTGGGCGCGTGGCGGCGGATCCTCTCGCTGCTCGGCTGCGAAGTCGACGGCATGGGAGACGGGTCCGTCCGGGCCGCGGTCGACGACCGGCCGTACCGGCTGTCCGTCCAGCCGTCTCATCGGGACGACGTCTCCCACCTGGGGTGGGAGCTGGCGGACCGCGCGGCCCTGCACGACCTCGTGGACGGGCTCCGGCGCGCCGGTCTCGACGTGGAGCGCGACGCGGAGTGCGCGGACGCGCGCGGCGTCGCGGAGCTGTTCCACACCCGCGACCCCGCGGGCACGAGGGTGGAGCTGTACCGCGGCGCCGAGCGGGCCGGGCCGGACCGGGCCGGCCTGGCCGAGCGCTTCGTGGCCGGCTCCCTCGGGTTCGGCCACGCCGTGCTCGTCACGGCGGACTACGAGGCGTCCCTGGCCTTCTACGTCGACCACCTCGGTCTGCGGGTCAGCGACCGGATCGTCACCGGCGACCGGATGGACGCGACGTTCCTGCGGTGCAACGCCCGGCACCACAGCCTCGCGCTGGTGGACGGGTCCCGCTCCCCCGGGGCGCGGAAGCTGCACCACGTGCTGCTCCAGGTCGCGGACCTGAACATCGTCGGGCGGACGCTCGACCGGTGCCTGGACGCCGGCGTCGCGATCGCCCAGTCGGTCGGCACGCACACCAACGACCTGATGACCTCGTTCTACGTCGAGACGCCGGCGGGGATCCAGATCGAGTTCGGGACCGACGGACGGCTGATCGACGAGTCCGCCTGGCAGGTCACGACCTACTCGTCCCCGTCGATCTGGGGCCACCGCTCCGACGAGGGATTCCGCATCGGGTGACCGGCGGCGCACCCCCGCGCCCGGCGCCCACGCGAACGAACACGAACTACAGCGAAGGAAGACCATGAGCTCAGCGACCGAACCCTTCACCGGCCGCACGATCCAGGTATCCGGCGGCATCGAACTGTTCTACCTGGACGCCGGGGAGTCCCGGGACCGGCCGCCCCTCCTCCTGCTGCACGGGGGCGGCCCGGGGGCCGGCGGATGGTCCAACTTCAGCAGGAACATCGGGCCGCTGAGCCGCAACCGCCGGGTCCTGGTGTTCGACCTGCCCCAGTACGGGCGGAGCACGAAGGTCCGGCTGCCCGACGACGAGGTCTACCCCTCGTCCTACGTGCGCGCCCTCACCGAGGCGCTGGAGCAGCTGGGCGTGGCGCGGCTCGACGTCGTGGGCAACTCCCTCGGCGCCGGCGTCGCCTGCCTCCTCGCGCACCGGTCGCCGCAGCTCGTCCGCCGCATGGTGCTCATGGGGCCCGGCGGCGTCCAGGAGTCGGTCATGACCCCGGTCCCGATGGACGCCCTGCGGCGGATGTTCACCTACTACAACCCGGGACCGCCGTCCCGCGCCGCGATGAAGGAGATCCTCGAAAGCCTCCTCTACGACCGCGAGTCGCTGACGGAGGAACTGCTCGACGAGCGGTACGAGGCCAGCATCGAGCCCGAGACGCTGGCGCTCTTCGGCAGCATGCGGAAGCAGAACCTCACGAACGTCACCGAGTTCATGCACACGCTGACGCAGCCCACGCTCGTCGTCTTCGGACTGGACGACCGCGTCACCCCCTTCGACTCCGCGCTGAAGTTCGTCAAGACCCTCCCGAACTGCGAGCTCCTGGTCCTCCCCAAGGCGGGCCATTGGGTCATGTGGGAGCTGCCCGACCGGTTCAACAAGGCCGTCGACGACTTCCTGCTGGCCGGCTGACGGCGAACCGGCCGGCCCCGCGGACGCTCCCGACCACCGAAAACCGCCACCCATCAGAAGCCCACTGCTCGAACCGGGAGTATCCCGTGCAGATCAAACACATGATCCGATTCGGAATCGCCGCGACGGCGGCGCTCGCGCTCAGCGCGTGCGTCAGCACGGCCGGCGACAAGGACGGCGGCGACGCCATCGTCATCGGGGCGGCCATCGCCAAGACGGGATTCATGGCGTCGTTCGACATGCCGGTCTACCACTCGCTGGAGATCGCCGTGGACAAGGCCAACGCGAACGGCGGCATCGGCGGGCGCCGGATCCAGCTGAAGGCCATCGACAACAAGAGCGACAGCACCCAGTCGGCGAACGCCGCGTCGCGGCTCATCGAGCAGGGCGCCGACCTGCTGATCGTCACGTGCAACTTCTCCACCGGCGGGCCCGCCGCGACAGTGGCCCAGAACGCGGGCGGGCTGTCCATCGCGCCGTGCGCGTCCGACATCCGGTTCGGTCCCCTCGGCCTGGGCGACCTGGTGTTCAACCTGGGCATGTCCATCCCGACCGAGGGGGCGGCACTCGCCGACTACGCGCTGGCGAAGGGCTGGAAGCGCGTCTACACGCTCACCGACACCGAGCTGGACTACCCCAAGAACACGTGCGAGGCGTTCGAGAAGCGGTTCACCGAGCTCGGCGGGAAGATCGGCGGCAAGGACGTGTTCCGCAACTCCGACCAGGCCATCGCCTCGCAGGTCTCGCGGGTGTCGCGGGCGGGCAAGGGCGCCGTCGACGCGCTCGTCCTGTGCTCGTACCCGCCGGGCGGCGCGATGGCGGCCCTGCAGCTGCGCCAGGGCGGCATCGACGCGCCCATCCTCGCGAACTTCGGGATGGACGGCGACTACTGGGCCAAGTCGCTGCCGCAGCTGTCGGACTTCTACGTCATCTCGCCCGCATCCATCTTCGGCGACGACCCCGAGCCCGAGGTCAACCAGTTGCTGAACGACTACCGGAAGAAGGCCGGCGGCAACCCGCCCACCGGCGCGTTCGTCTACGGCGCCTCCACTTTCCAGCTCATCGAGCAGGTCATCGAGGAGACGGGCGGGACCGACGGCAAGAAGATGGCCGCCGCGCTCGAGAAGTCCACGAACCTCCAGACCATCACCGGGCCGATGCGCTTCGGCACGGACTACCACGTCGACTTCGAATGGGACGTCCGTGTCCTGAAGGCCACCGGCGGACGGTTCTCCTACGCCGAAACGGTGAAGCCGCGCAATGCCCGCGCGCTCGTCAAGTGACCGCGGTCCCGGAAGGAGTGCTGCCGTGACGATCGCGCCGAGCGAAATGGACGGAATCCACACGGAGAACCTCTGCCTCGACTACGCCGGTGTCCGCGCGCTCGATGACGTGACGGTCCACTTCCCGGGCGGCAAGTGCACGGGGCTCATCGGACCGAACGGGGCGGGCAAGACGACGCTGGTCAACGTCCTGACGGGCTTCGCCCGGCCGGACCGCGGCAGGGTGCTCTTCTTCGGCGCCGACGCCGGCGGCTGGAGTCCGGAGCGCCGCGCCCGCCGGGGCCTCGCGCGGACGTTCCAGAACGCGCGGATCTTTCCCGGCCTCTCGGTGTTCGAGAACGTCGAGGTCGCGGCGCTGTGCGGCGGCCTGAGCCGGCGCGACGCCCGCCGGGAGGCGCACCGGATCCTGGAGCTCGGCGGCCTCCGCCAGTTCCGCGACCTGCCCGCCCGGCAGCTGCCGTACGCCCACCAGCGGATCCTCGGGATGGCCCGGGCGCTCGGCCTCCGGCCCCGGTTCCTGTTCCTGGACGAGCCGGCGGCGGGCATCGACGACCTGGAGCTGCCGGAGTTCATCCGGCTGCTCGCCACGATCCGGGAGGACTCCGGATGCGGCGTGATCCTGATCGAGCACAACGTGGACCTGGTCTTCCAGATGTCCGACCACGTGGTGGTCCTCGACCACGGAGCCGTCATCGCCCAGGGCGGGCCCGCCGAGATCCGGCGGCACCCGGACGTGATGGCCGCCTACCTGGGGACGGAGGACGCGCCGTGACACCGGCACCGGACAGGACTCCGGCACGGGAGGCACGGGAGGCACGGGACGTCCTCCTCGACGTCGACGGGCTCACCGTCGAGTACGGCACCGTCAAGGCGCTGCGGGGAGTCTCGCTCCAGGTGCTCGCCGGCGAGCTGCTGGCCGTCGTCGGCCCCAACGGCGCCGGGAAGTCGACCCTCCTGATGACCATCGCCGGCGGGCTTCGACCTCGCTCGGGCAGCGTCCGGTTCGACGGGCGGGACATCACCCGCACCGCGGCGGAGGACGTGGCGCGGGCCGGGTTGAGCCTGGTCCCCGAAGGGCGGCACATCTTCGGCAGGTTGACCGTGGAGGAGAACCTGCGCGTGGTGCCCCTGGGCACACGGGCCCGGCGCCGGCAGCAGCTCGACAAGGTCTACGAGCTGTTTCCGGTGCTCGGGGAGAAGCGCCGCCGGATCGCCGGCCACCTCTCCGGCGGCCAGCAGCAGCAGTTGGCGATCGCCAGGGCGCTGATGGGCGCGCCGCGGCTGCTCCTGCTGGACGAGCCGTCGCTCGGCCTGGCGCCGGCGCTCGTCGACACCGTCTTCGAGACCGTCGACGGGCTCCGCCGGTCGGGCACGACCGTGGTGCTCGTCGAGCAGCGCCTCCACCAGTCGCTGCGCATCGCCGACCGCGCCTACGTGCTCAACGGCGGCCGGCTGCGGTACCAGACGGCCGACCTCGGCGAGGACGCCCGGTCGGACATCGTCGACGCCTACTTCGCCACGGAAAGGGAGGGGGTGCGGAAGGCATGGGCGGAATGATCCAGCCCCTCATCGACGCCGTCAGCGTGGGAGCCCTGTACGCGCTGGAGGCCCTCGGGATCGGGCTCCTCTTCGGGATCATGCGGCTCGCGAACTTCGCCCTCGGCGCGGTGACCATGGTCGCCGCCTACGCGCTGTACCTCACCAGGGACCTGCCCCTGGCGGCGTCGATCCTGGTCGCGCTGCTCGTGGCGGTCGGGGTCTCGCTGCTGCTGGAGCTGGTGGTCTTCCGCCGGCTCAAGGGGGCGAGCGAGGCGACCCTGTTCATCGTCTCGTTCGCGATCGCGTTCGGGCTGGAGAACCTCGCCCTGGCGGTGTTCGGGGCGAACACGCGGGGGTTCTCGCTCTCGCCGTGGCTCTCCTCGTCCAGCGGCATCGGCGGCGTCCGGGTGTCGCACCTCAGCATCGTGACCATCGTGACGGTCCTGGTGCTGCTGGGGCTGTTCGTGGCCTTCCTGCGCAGGACGGAGACGGGGATGCGGCTGCGCGCCGCCTCCGACGACTTCCGGATGGCCACCATGCTGGGCGTCCCGGCGAACCGGATGATCGGCCTGGCGTTCGCGCTCAGCGGCGTGCTCTGCGCGGCGGTGGCCGTGATCGTGGTCGGCCAGGTCGGCGGCGTCTCGCCCGGCATGGGCTCGAACGTGATCATCATCGCGCTGCTCGGCGCGGTCATCGGCGGCATGGACCGGCTGTCCGGTGCGGCGGCCGGCGGGTTCGTCGTCGGTTTCGCCCTGTCGATCCTGAACTCGTGGCTCGTGCTGGACATCAGGCCCTACCGCGACGCCTTCGCCATCCTCGCGGTGATCCTGGTCCTCATCGTCCGGCCGCACGGGCTGCTTCCCGGCGCGACCCTGCGCGAGAGGGTGTGAACGGCATGCCTGCCCTGAAGGAAGCCCTGCCCCGGGTGCCGTCCCATCCGCTGGCGTTCCCGCTCCTGGCCGTGACCCTGCTCGCCGCGACCGGCGCCCTCGGCGGGCCGGGGCTCCAGCGGACGGTCATCGAGTGCATGGTGCTGATGCTCGTCGTGGTGTCGCTGCACCTGTTCAGCGGCACCTCCGGAGTGGTCTCCGTCTGCCATGTCGCGTTCGTGCAGCTCGGCGCTTACATCTCGGCGCTGGTCACCATGGACGCCCGGCGCAGGTCGGTGATGCTGCCCGACATGCCGCGGGTCCTCGCGGACGTGCATGTCGGCCTGCCCGTGTCGATGCTCCTCGCCTGCGCGGTGTGCGCGGTCGTGGCGGCCGTCACGGGCCCCCTGCTCATGCGCCTGAACGGCCTCCAGTCCGCGATCGCCACGTTCTCGCTGCTGCTGATCGTCGACAACGTGGTCATGAACTGGGGGGCGGTGACGGGCGGGCCGAGCGCGCTGATCGGCGTCACCGAGTCCACGACGGTGCTCCAGGTGTGGCTCGCGCTCGTGGCCGCCGCCGTCCTGTGCCACGGGTTCGCCCGCTCCAACGCCGGCCTCCGGCTGCGCACGTCCCGCGAGGACGAGGTCGCCGCCCGGGCCCTCGGCATCAACGTGCCGCGGGAGCGGCTCAAGGCGTTCGTGCTCAGCGCCGTGATCGCGGGACTGGCCGGCGCGCTGTTCGGGCACCGGCTCAGCACGCTCAACCCCGAGGACTTCGGGCTTAAGATGACCTTCTTCGTGCTGGCGATGCTGATCATCGGAGGCATGCGCAGCCTCTCCGGCGCCGTGCTGGGCGCGCTGGTCGTGACGCTCCTGACGGAGGTCCTCCTCCGGTTCGAGGGGGGCGTCGAGATCGGGCGGTACGTGGTGACGGGTCCGGCCGGCCTGCGCGAACTGGGGCTGGCCGCCGTGCTCATCGTCATCCTGATCCGGCGTCCCGAAGGCATCACCCGCGGCCGCGACATCGTCCCGCCGCGGTGGCGGGCCGCCCGCGCCCGCCCTGTCCGACCGGTGGCGCGGCAGGGGTCGGCCGACCCCGAGCCGCTCGACGAAGGAGCTCAGGTCCGATGAAGGTGATGCTGACGGGAGCGACCGGCTGCATCGGCGGCGCGGTCGTGGACGCGCTGCTCGCCCGCGACCACGAGGTCCACGCCCTCGTGCGCACCGCCGAGAAGGCGGACGGGCTCGCCCGGCGCGGCGTGCGCGCCCATGTGGGCGGCCTGGCGAGCCGGCGCCTGGTCCTCGGCCTGATGCGGGAGACGGACGGCCTGATCCACACGGCGTTCGCCGTGGGCGACGAGGACGGCCGCGCGGAGCTGGACTTCATCTCCACCGCGATCTCCGGCCTGTCCGGGACCGGCAAGCCCTTCGTCTACACCTCCGGCCTGTGGGTGCTGGGCGAGTCGGCCGGCGCGGCCCTCGACGAGACGGCCCCCTACGCCCCGACGCCGCTGGTCGCGTTCCGCCCGAAGGCGGAGCGGCTCGTCCTCGAAGGGGTGAACTTCGGGATCAGGGCGTCGATCGTCCGGCCCGGGGTGGTGCACGGCGGCCCGGGCGGGTTGATCGAGTTGCTCGCGCGGAGCGTCGACGGTGACGGCCACGTCGTCCATGTGGGCGACGGGACGCAGCGCTGGCCGATGGTGCACCGCGACGACCTGGCCGATCTCTACGAGCGCGTCCTCGTGGACGCGCCCGCCGGCAGCATCTGGCACGGGGTCGCCGAGCCGGGCGTCCCCGTCCGCGACATCGCCGCCGCCGTCGCCACCGCCGTCGGGTGCGAGGGCAGGGTCCGCGCACGCGACGTGGCGGACGCGCGCGCGGAGCTCGGCCTGCTCGCCGACGCGCTCGCCGAGAGCCAGGTGGTCTCCGGCGCGAAGGCGCGGGAGCTCCTCGGCTGGCGGCCCCAGGCGCCGGGCGTCGTCGAGGCGCTGTCCCGCGAGGACCGCTACCTCCGCCCGGATCCGGAGCAGGGCTCCCCCGAGACCAGGTCGGTGTGACGGTGGGCGGGGAGCCTCCGCGGCCGGGCCCTTCCCCGGGGAAGGGCCCGCTGGCCTGGTCTTACGGCGACCTCACTGGATATGGTGTCGGCCCGGAGGAGCCGCCGGCGTTCCGCGTCGCGGCGGCCCTTCCCGCGAGCAGGAGGTCGATGGCGTGATGCAGGCGGGACTGGACGGGTGCGCCCTCGCCGAGGGCCCCGGTCCTCGTTGCCGGGCTCGCTGAGATGCCGCCGGTGAAGGCTCTGGAGACCATCAGGGTGGTCCTCGTCGACGACCACCCGGTGGTCCTGTCCGGGCTGCGCACCCTCCTGGGCGAGTTCGACGACCTGGAGGTGGTCGGCACGGCGACCACCGGCACCGAGGCGCTGAACGTGTGCCGGGCCGCGCGGCCCGACGTGGTCGTCCTCGACCTGCGCATCCCCGCGCCCTCGGGGCCCGGCCTGGTCGCCCGGCTCGGGGACACCGCGCCGGACGCGCGGATCGTGCTGCTGTCGACCCAGATCGACGCCCGGGACGTGTCGTGGGCGAGCCAGTCCGGCGTGTCCGGGTTCGTGCTCAAGGGCGACGACCCCGGCCAGATCGCGGTCGCCGTCCGCCGGGTGGCCGCCGGCGAGTCCTTCGTCTCGGCGGAGCTCTCGGGCGCCCTGCTCAAGTCGGTGCGCGCCGAGGAGCGGACGCGCCCGGAGTTCACCCGGCGGGAGCTCGAGGTGCTGCGGCACCTCGCCAGGGGGGCGAGCAACCGCCAGATCGCGCGGTCGCTGTCGGTCTCGGAGCGGACCGTCAAGGCGCACCTGACGGCCGTGTTCGGCAAGCTCCAGGTGCGGGACCGGACGGGCGCCGTCGCGGAGGCGTTCCGCCAGGGCATCGTGACGCTCGAAGACTGACCGGTCCCGGGTCGTCGCTCAGGTGCCGGACGTGAGCTGCCGCCGCAGGTCCGGCACGATGAGCTGGATCCGGGTTCCGCCGGTGCGCCGCACCACGCGCATCTCCCCGCCGAGTTCCTCCATGCGCTCGGCGACCCCGGTCAGGCCGTAGTGCCCGGTGGCGGCGGCCGCGCGGCCGATCCCGACCCCGTCGTCGGAGACCGACAGCTCCAGGCGGCGCCCCTCGACGGAGACCTCGATGCCGGCCGTTCGCGCACCAGCGTGCTTCTCGACGTTGAGCACGAGTTCGCCGACACAGCGCAGTAGGCTCATGCGGGCCGCCGAGGACAGCGCCGGTTCCTCGCCTCGCACGGTCACGGGGCACTCGACGCCCGTCCTGTTCGCGAAGTCGTCGGCGATGAGCCGGACGGCAGGGAACAGCCCGCCGGTGGGAGGTTCGCGCCGCAGCTCGACGATGGCCTGACGGCCCTCGCGGACGCCCGCCTGCGCCTGCTCCCGCGCGTCCGCGATCAGCTGCCGGGCGCGGGAACCGCCGTCGGACCGCTCCAACGCCAGCACGGCGGAGGCGAGGCCCAGGTCCAGGGCGTAGAAGCGCTGCACGAGCCCATCGTGGATCTCGCGCGCGAGGCGGGTGCGTTCGGCGAGGATGCCGAGGCGCTGGTTCGCCTCCGCGAGCCTGCGGTTGTAGAGCGCGAGCGCGAGCAGGTCGGCCAGCGAGGCGAAGAACTGCGGCGAGACGACGTGCGCCCGCCGGTCCACGACGAGGGTCCCGAGCTCCAGTCCGGCACGTTCCAGGCACGTCTCGACCACGGATCCGGCGGCCGTGGACGCGGCCGCCATGTGCGGCCCGATCCACAGGTGGGAGCCGTCCTCCTGCCGGACCCCGACGCGGCACGCCCGAGCGCCGAACTGGCGGCGGACCCGGTCCACGATCTCCTGCAGGGACTCCTCCACGGCGTTGCGCGCCGCCAGCTTCTGCCCGAACAGGTAGAGCGCCTCCGACTCGGCCGCGCGCTGCTTGGTGTCCTCGTACAGCTGGGCGCGCTCGATGGCGACGGCCACCTGCCCGGCGATGACCTGCGTCAGGGCGATGTGCTCGGGGCTCACCGTGTGGAAGGGGTCCTTGCTGCACAGGACGAGGCAACCGTAGGTGCGCCGCGTGGAGCTCAGCTGCACCGCGACCGCGCTCTTGATGCCCTCGCGCATCACGGCGCGCCGCTCGGCCGGCGCCAGGCTGGCGTACCCGGTCTCCGGGTCCTGGGCGTTGAACGTCACCGGGTCGCTCGACCGGAAGGCGCGGCCCGCGAGCGTCCGGGACGTGTGCAGTTCGTGGACGTCGATGCCCGGGGAGAGCCCGTGGGCGAAGCCGCGGTCGCCCTTCCCGACCAGCTGCTCGGTCCGCTCGTCGGCGAAGTAGATGACGCCGCTGCCGAGCCCGGTCAGCTCGATGCTCGACCGGACCGAGATGTCGAGCACCTGCTCCAGTTCGAGGGCGCTGTTGAGCGCCATCGTGACCCGGCTCAGCGCGGCGACCTGGGGTCGCGTCATCACCGGGTGGTCGCTCTGCGTCATCTCCGCCTCCTCGCGGTACCCCGAGAACGCCAAGGTGAACAGGCAGGATACGCGGCGGACCGACGCCGACGACAGCGTCCGGCCGGGCCGCGGCGCGGGGCGCGGGGACCCCGCCCGCCCCTCAGCCTCGCCTGGGGCGCAGGGCCGCGGGCCCGTTGCGGACCATCGACGGGAGGGTGCGCCACCAGGCCAAGGTGGGATCGGGGTCCAGACCCGCTCCCATGCGGTGGAGTTGGTCGGCGTGCCATTGGACGTTCAGCGCGCTGTCCAGGGGCCGGATGTCGGTGAGGCGCCCCACCAGCCGGCGGGCGCCGACGCCGATGGCGGGGACCTCCAGCCGTTCCCGGCCGTGTTCGAGGAGGGCCCGGGGCGCGTCCGGCAGGAGGCAGGCGGGCCGTCCGATGCCGACGATGTCGCAGTCGCGGTCGGCGAGGGCGCGCTCCATAGCGGCACGGGTGCGGAACCCTCCGGTGACGGCGATCGGCGTCCGGCCGGCGATGGCGCGGACCGTCCGGGCGTAGTCCAGGAAGTAGGCTTCGCGCGCCCGGGTGGACTCGGCCATCACGCCCATCATGGCCGGGGCCTCGTAGGAGCCCCCGCTGATCTCGATGAGGTCGACGCCCTCGGCGACGAGGGCGCGGACGACCTCGCGGGACTCCTCCTCGGTGAATCCGCCGCGCTGGAAGTCGGCGGAGTTGAGCTTGACGCCGACGGAGAACCCGGGAGCGACGGCGGCGCGGACGGCGCGCAGGACGTCCAGCAGGAAGGCGCGGCGGCGTCCGGGGTCGCCGCCCCAGGCGTCGTCGCGCCGGTTGGACCGGGGCGACAGGAACTGGGTGACCAGGTAGCCGTGCGCCCCGTGGATCTGCACCCCGTCGAACCCGGCGGCCTCGACGACGGCGGCGGCGGTGCCGAACCGCGTGATGATCTCGCGGATCTCCCCGTCGGTGAGCGCGCGGGGCCGGGCGGCGCCGGGCACGCGGGCCGCGATCGCGCTGGGCGCGACCGGGCGGGTCCGGCCGGTGCGCCGGTTGGCCTGCCGGCCGGGGTGGTTGAGCTGCACCCAGATCGGCCCGCCGCTCTCGTGGTAGCTCTCCGCCCAGCGGGTCAGCGCGGGCAGGTGGCGGTCGTCCTCGATGACGACGTTGCCGGGCTCGCTCAGATGCCGGCGGTCGACCACGGCGTTTCCGGTGATCAGCAGGCCGTATCCGCCGGTCCCCCATCGGCGGTAGAGGGTCTCCAGCCGGCCGCCGGGCGCGCCGTCGACCCCCGCGAGCCCCTCGCTCAGGGCCGACTTCATGAGCCGGTTGGGCAGGGTCAGGCCCGACCGCAGGGTCAGGGGACCGCCCAGGTCGCCGTCAGGACTGGTCGGGGTGGAACTCATGGCTCACTCCTCGCGGCCGCCTGCGCCGTGCCGCCGCGGGACGAGGGCCTCGCCGCCGGCACGTAGATCGCGTTTCTGCGGGAGCCTACGTGGTCGAGAGCGCCATGCCTCCCCCCACCGGGGTTCAGTCGCGGTTGGGGACGACGACCACCGGGCATCGGGCGTGGTGCAGCACCGTGTGGTTGACCCGGCCCAGCGCCATTCCGGCCAGTGGGGCGCGCCTGCGTCGCGCACCCACGACGACCAGCCCGGCGTGTTCGGACGCCTCCACCAGCGCCCGGGCGGGAGTGCGTTCGGAGACGAGCTGGTCGACCGCGACATCCGGGTACCGCTCGCGATAACCGGCCAGGGCCTCCGACAGCTCCAGGTCCTCGATCACCTGGCGGCGCGGCGAGAACTCACCGCCCACCGCATGAAGGGCGAGGATCCTAGAACCGCGCGAGGCGGCCTCTCTGAACGCCCACTCGATGAAGTCGCGTTCGCCGTCCACCCCCTCGATCCCGATCACGATCTCCGCCGGCGCGTCGGACGGGTACGCCGCCGAACGCGACACCACCAGCACCGGGCAGCGGGCGTGCGCGGCGGTGTAGAGGCCGACGGAGCCGAACAGCAGGCCCTCGAACCCGCCCTGACCTCGCGATCCCACCGTCACCAGGTTCGCGTGCTCGCTCTCCTCCACCAGCGTCCGGGCCGGGTCGGCCGGGACCAGCCGCGTCTCGACGTCGGCCTCCGGGCGCAGTTTCAGCGCGTACTGGCGGGCCTCATTGAGCAGGTCCTCGCGCTCGGCGATCAGGCGGCGCAGCGCGTCCGGCGGGATCGTCCCCTCGTCCAGCAGAGCACGCGAGCCGTGCACCAAGAGGAGCGGCCGCTGACGGCGGTCGGCATAGTCCGCCGCCCAATCAAGTGCCCGCCACGCATGCACAGACCCATCGATACCCACCACGACCGGACCCGGCATCGCCCACTCCTCCTCAGCCCGCTTCCCCGTTCACCTCCGAAGCTAGGGCGGAGCACGCCGGGTGTTCTGCGGCCGAAAGTCCCGGCGTCCAGGGACGACGGTCACCGGTTCGATGCGCCGCGCGGAGTCAGCGGTCGCGGTTGAGGATGCCGCGGTGCTGCTGAAGCGCCGGTGACATCGCGACGCGAGGCTCTTGCATGAGGTTGCGTGCCATGGGCCCCGCCGCCTTCTCACCCTTGCCGAACGCCTCGGCGAGGTGTGCGGCGTGGGCGGGTTTGAGGCTTTCGCCGAACGGCGCCTCGTAGGGGTCGGTGACCGCTTCGACCAGGCACGGCCCCGGCTCCGCCATGGCCTGCCGGAACACGTCCGCGGCGTCGCCGGGCTCCACGATGCGGAAGGCGTTCAGCCCGCACGCCCGGGCGACCGAGGCGAAGTCGATGGGGTGGAGTTCGCAGCCGTTCTGGGGGTTGCCCAGCAGCGCCGTCTGCTCCCACACCTCCAGGGCGAGGGAGTTGTTGCGCAGCACCACGACCTTGATGGGCAGGTCGTACTGGGCGAGGGTGGCCAGTTCGCCGAGGCCCATGGACAGCGAGCCGTCGCCGGTGAAGGCGATGACCGGCCGGTCGGGGTGGGCGATCTGCGCGCCGATCGCGTAGGGCAGCGCGGCCCCCATGGTGCACAGGGTGCCGGAGAAGGAGTAGTTCATCCCCCGGCGCAGCATGAGCCGCCCGCCCCAGGCGGTGACGGTGCCGGCGTCGCCGGTGACGATCGCGTCGTCGGGCAGGGCCTTGGACAGTTCCCAGGTGACCACCTGCGGGCGCATCGGCGTGCCGGACGCGGCGGCCTGCTCGCCGATCAGCCGCCACCAGTCGCGGTAGGTGCGCTGCGCCCGCTCCAGGAAGGACCGGTCGGCCTTGTGCTCCAGGTGCGGCAGCAGCGCCTCCAGCACCCCTTCGGCGTGGCCGACGAGGCCGACCTCGACGGGGTAGCGCATGCCGATGCGGTCGGCGTTGAGGTCGATCTGCACGCCGCGCGCCTGCCCGGGCTCGGGCCAGAAGTCGTAGTAGGGGGTGGACGAGCCGACGATCAGGAACCCGTCGCAGTCCTCGAACGCCTCGTGGGAGGCGCGGGTGCCGATCAGCCCCATGCCGCCGGTGGTGTAGGGGCTGTCGTCGGGCACGCAGTCCTTGCCGAGACCGGCCTTGACGATCGGTGCGCCCAGCGCCTCGGCGACCCGCTCAAGCGTCTCGCCGGCGCCGCGCGCGCCGGCGCCGGCGCAGATCGCCACCTTCCGGCAGGCGTTGAGCACCCCGGCGGCCCGGCGGATCTGCTCCAGCGGCGGCACCACCGTGAACGGCTGAGCGGCCAGGGACGCGTGCCCGGGGACGTTCTTGTCGGAGACCGTGTCCTGCTCCAGCGTCCAGGACTGGACGTCGATCGGGATCGCCAGATGGGAGGGCGTGCGGTTCATCAGCGCCGACCGCACCGCCAGATCGGTCGCGGTGACCGCGTGGGCCGGGCCCATGATCCGTTCGGAGTACGGGCACGCCCCCTCCAGCACCCGGTCCGACGGCAGATCCTGCAGGAAGTGGGAGCCGATCGTGTCGTGGTAGGACAGACCGGTGATCGCGATGACCGGCGCACCGTCGATCCGCGCGTCGTACAGCCCGTTGAGCAGGTGGACCGCGCCGGGACCGGCGGTGGCCGCGCACGCGGCCGGGCGTCCGGTGAACTTGGCGTGACCGACGCAGGCCAGCGCCGCGTTCTCCTCGTGCCGCACGTGGACCAGCCGCATCCCCGGATGCGTCCGCAACGCTTCGAAGAAGCCGTTGATCTGGTCGCCGCAGATGCCGAAGCAGGTGTCCACACCCCAGTCCAGGAGCCGTTCCACGACCAGGTCCGAGGTGGTCTTCGACGACGATGCGGGCATATCGGTGACCGTCCTTCCAGCGCAGACACCCGGCAGGTACCCGCCCGTTTTGGAACGATGCGGGGGTCTCTCGTCAGCGCGGGTGGTGGTCGCGGCGGCTCGGCGGCCGGGGCGCCTACGTACCGGTGGCGGGGGTCCGGACGGCGATCATGGCGATGTCGTCGGCCCCGTTGATCGGCAGGACGTCCAGGAGGGCGTCGCACAGGTGCTCCAGGGGCCGGTGGGCGAGCGTGCAGGCGCGGCGGCGAAGCCGCGACAGGCCCCTGTCCAGATGCTCGCTGGGATGTTCCACGAGGCCGTCGGTGTACAGCAGCAGGGTGGAGCCGGGCGGGAGCGGTTCCGTCGAGCTGTGGAAGGTCTCGAAGGGCAGGCCCAGCAGCGGGTTGGCCGCTTCTTCGAGGAAGCGGCCGTCGCCGTCCGAGGTGAGCAGCAGCGGCGGCGGGTGCCCGGCCACGGCGTAGTTGAGCTGCCATCGGCCGGGTTCGGGTTCTTCGACGCGGGCCAGGACGCAGGTGGCCGTCGCGTCGGGCGCCACCGTCTCCATGGCGCTGTTCAGGCGGCGCAGGATCTCGCCGGGCGGGGCGAGGCGGTCGGCGGTCAGCACGCGCAGCATGTTGCGGAGCCGGCTCATGTCGACGGCGGCGGCCAGGTCGTGGCCCGCCACGTCGCCGATGGCCACCACGGTCGCGCCGTCGGGCAGGACGAACGAGTCGTACCAGTCGCCTCCCACTTCGGCCGCCGCGGGGCTGGCCAGGTACCGGGCGACGATGCGCAGGTCGTCGAGTTCCGGCGGCTCGGCGAGCAGGCCGTGCTGCAGGGCCAGGGCGACCTGCTGGGTCCGGTGGAACCGGACGGCGCCGCTCAGCACGTCGTGGGTGTGCTCGAAGATCTGCCGCATCAGGTCGACGTCCTCCGGGCTCATCGGGTCGCGGTCGCCGAGCCTCGCGGCGGTGACCATCGCCGCCACGGCCCCGTCCACGACGACCGGCATCAGCACGACGCTGGTGGCGCCGGCCTTGGTGAGCCAGGCGGTGGTGCTCTTGGGCAGCAGGTCCGCCGGCGGCCGGCCCGCCGGGAAGGTGCGCTGCAGCGGGCGGCGCCGCTCCAGCGCGCGGGCGAACCCGCTGTCGGGGGCGAACCGCTCCTCACCGGTGGGCGGCTGCCGCGGCAGCCCGCCGCTCGCGGCGGTGGCGACGCGGCGCACGGTGATCGGGGCACCCGCGGGACGCGCGCCGAGGTCGGGGAGCAGGTGGACGCCGCACCCGTCGGCGAGCGCGGGGACCAGCACCCCGACGAGGGCGGCGAACACATCGCTCAGCGCGGTCCGCTCGGCCGCGGCCGCGGCGGCGCGGTCGAGCAGCTCGCGGCGCTGCCGCTCCCGCCACTCCCGCTCCACGTCGAAGCAGGTGCCGATCCATTCGATCACGGCGCCGTCCTCGATCACCGGCGCGGCCCGCACCTCGAAGTGCCGGTACTCGCCCTCCTGGGTGCGGACGCGGTAGACGTAGTGCCACGGGCGGGCCAGCCGGCGCGTCTCGCCCCACGACCGCGACGTGGGCTCGCGGTCGTCGGGGTGCAGCACCCGCATCCAGCCGTCGCCGAGGAACTCCTCCCGGCTCTGCCCGGTGATCCGCTCCCAGCCGCCGCTCGATTCGGTCACGTGGCCGTCCGCGTCGGTCACCCACACCACCTGCGCGTTGATCCACACCAGGCTCTCCAGCCGGCGCCGGGACCGCCTCTGCTCCTCGGTCGCCCGGTCCGCCCGCTCGACCGCGGCGACCTGCTCGGTGACGTCGACCGCGACCACCAGCACCCCGGGCCGCTCGTGGGTGAACCGCGAGAGGCTGAAGGAGAAGTACCGCTCCCGGTCCTCGGCGCCCGCACCGGCCGGCTTCACCGGTGCCGCGACCAGGCTGACCGGTTCACCGGTGGCCAGCACGCGATCGAACAGCTCGCCGTAGTCCTGCTTGGCAGCGGCGCCGAACGCCTCCCCGATCGGTTCGCCGAGCGGGCGGTCTCCGACGAACGCCCGGTAGGCGAGGTTGGTGTACACCAGCCGGTGATCCGGCCCGATCGTCAACGCGACCGCGACCGGCGCCGGATCGAAGGCCTCCAGCGCAAGCCACCCCATGC
>NZ_VCKZ01000593.1 GCF_005889745.1 Actinomadura geliboluensis | reverse complement strand
CCCCCGCACCCAACCTAGGGATCACATGCCAATGCCCCTGCCCTCCTTCCCCGCCGCGGACGAGAAGCCGCTCGACACCTGCGTCCGGCTGCGTGAGATCGCCCCCGTGGTCGAAGTGGAGTTCCCGGGAGGCGTCGCCGCCTACCTGGCGCTGACCCACGACGCCGTGAAGGAGATCCTCGCCGGAGACAACAGGACCTTCCTGCGGGAGCCCGAGAACTGGCCCGCCCTGTACGACGGGACGATCCCCGAGGACTGGCCGCTGCGCGCCGTCGTCCAGGGAGGCCACCTGTCCACCAAGGACGGCGACGACCACCGGCGGCTGCGCGGCCTGGTCGGGAAGGCCTTCACCCCCGCGCGGATCAAGGCGATGGAGCCGCGCGTCCAGCAGATCGTGGACGAACTCCTCGACAACGTGATCGCCGCCGGCGACGGCGTGGACCTGGTCCCCGCCTTCACCGAGGCGCTGCCGATGTGGGTGATCTGCGAACTGTTCGGCGTGCCCGCCGCGGACCGGACCCGGATGCGCAACTGGACCGCCGCGCTGCTGGCGCACACGACACCGCCGGAGGAGGCTTTCGCGACGCAGAAGGCCCTTCAGGCGTACCTGCACAACCTGGTGGACCGCAAGCGGGAGAACCCCGGCGACGACCTCACGTCCGGCCTGGTGCAGGCGCAGGACGAAGGGGACAGGCTCACCACCGAAGAACTGGTCGGCGTGCTGTGGCTGATGCTCGTCGCCGGCCACGAGACGACCGTCCACATGCTCGGCCACGCCATCCTGGCGCTGGCCCAGCACCCCGACCAGCTGGCACTGGCCAAGGCCGAGGACCGGTGGGACGACGTCGTCGAGGAGACCCTGCGCTACCGCCACTCGGTGATGATGACCAGCTGGCGCTTCACCGCGCAGGACGTGACCATCGCCGGGGTGGACATCCCCAAGGGCCAGGCGGTCGGCGTCGTCTACCAGGTGACCGGCATCGACCCGGCCGAGCACGGCGAGACCGCGGACCAGTTCGACATCACCCGTGAGCAGAACACGCGCCTCAGCTTCGGCCACGGCCCCCGCTACTGCATCGGCGCGTCGCTGGCCCGCCTGGAGGGACGGCTGGCGCTCGCCACGCTGTACCGGCGGCTGCCCGACCTCGCGCTCGCCATCGACCCGGACGACGTCCCCTACTCCCCGTCCTTCTTCACCATCGGCCCGCTCTCCATCCCCGTCACCCTCGGCCTCTGACTCCCGCACGCCCGGCCCGGCGGCGCCCAGCCGCCGGGCCGACCCGCGCCCTGGCAGCCGGCGGATGTTGGATCGTGTCCTGTCGGTGAACAACGTGATGGGTGGGCGACGCACGCACGTTGAACTCCATTGTTTTGACCGCCTGAACCGATCCGCGATTTAAAGGGCTGCTCCAAACCATTCCGTCCACGTCGGCGACGGTGCCGGAAAAATGTTCAGCGGCACGTGGCGGCAAGGCGGCGGGCTGCTACAGAGGCAGGGCCGGGTCCCGGACGGTGAATTCCTCGACATCGGCACCGACCTGCTCTGCGCTCTGAAACGCGACGCTGAGCGCGGACGCGCTCGCCGAGCAGGGGCGCATCGACCCGCCAACTCCCACAACACGAGCAGGCTCCACGGTGTGCTCCGCGCCCCTGACCAGGCGCCCCATACATATCGGGGTCGTCTGACCGGGCCTGCCGCCACCTGCGAGTTCCCCGCAGGAACTGGGCCCGCGCGGTCGCCTCCGCAGGCTGCATCCCCGCCTTTGACGCGGTCTTGGCGGCCATTGGAGACAGTCTTTCCGCCAGTGGAATCAGATGGACACGTCCTTTGAGATCAAAGTCACTCACTCCCCGTTTACGACTTGCGAGCGCGGGCAGGTCAAACGAATGCTGGATCTTACATTCGCTTAGTATTTAGGCTCTGGGAGCACAAAAATGCGGCGGGTCGAGTCCAAGCCTGTTCCACTCTTCCCCGGCCCGAATGACGTCTTCGCGGCCATCGGACGGGGAATCTTCGCGGGGCTGGCAGGAACGGCGGTGATGACCGCAGGGCAGCGTGTGGAGATGAGGTTGCGCGGTCGTCAGGGCAGCACAAGCCCCGGCGATCTCGTCGCGGGTCTGCTGGGTGTCGAGGCGATCGACGAGGCACAGAGACGGCGGTTCTCTGACCTGGTCCACTGGACATGGGGCACGGGATGGGGTGTGCCGCGCGGGCTGCTGCGTTCGTTCGGTCTGCGCGGAGTTCCCGTCGTCGTCGCGCACTTCACGATGGTGGTGGGCACCGACTGCTGGCTGCTGGCGTCCAGGGGCTTGGCGCCGCCGCCGTGGCGCTGGACGCGTCAGGAACTGATCTTTGAATTGCTGCACAAGGGGGTCCTCGTCGGCACCACTCACCTTGCGTTTCGGCTGCTGGAGCCTTGATGGGCAGGGCTCGTCGCGCGCTGCACGACAGGAAACGCCCCGGTGCGGCGTCCGGTCGCGTGGCCGACCCGGTCCCCTTGGGCTCGCCGCAAGCGCGGTGGCTGCTGGCGGTGACGGTGCTGGGGTCGGGCATCGCGTTCCTGGACGGCACGGTGGTCAACGTGGCGTTGCCCGCGATCGGCCGGGACCTGGGCGGCGGTCTCGCCGAGCAGCAGTGGGTACTGGACGGGTACCTGCTGACGTTGAGCGCGTTGCTCTTGGCCGGCGGCGCGGCCGGAGACCGCTACGGCCGCCGGCGGGTGTTCATCGGCGGTCTGGTGCTCTTCACCCTGGCCTCGCTCGCCTGCGGGCTGGCGCCCACCGGCGGCACGTTGATCATCGCCCGGCTGGTTCAGGGCGTGGGGGCGGCGGCACTGGTGCCCGGCAGTCTGGCGTTGATCGATGCGGGCATCCGCGAGCAGGACCGGGGCCGCGCCGTGGGGCTGTGGGCCGGGATGTCGGGGGTCACCTCGGCGCTGGGCCCGTTCGTGGGGGGCTGGCTCGTCGACGCGGTCTCCTGGCGGTGGGTGTTCTGGATCAACGTGCCGCTGGCGGGAGCGGCACTGGTCATGGCACTGCGGCACCTGCCCGAGAGCCGCGACCCCACCAGCCGGAGCCGCGGCCGGTTCGACGTCGCCGGCGCGGCCCTGGTGACGCTCGGTCTGGCCGGAGTGATCTACGCGCTCATCGAGGGGCCGAGCCGCGGCTGGCGGCCGGCGACCATCGTCGCCGCCGCCGCGGGTGCCGCCGCGATCGTCGTGTTCCCGCTGGTCGAGGCGCGGGTGGCGGCGCCGCTGCTGCCACCCGTCCTGTTCCGCTCCCGGCAGTTCACCGGCGCCAACCTCACCACCCTGGCGGTGTACGCCGCGCTCGGCGGAGCGCTGTTCCTGCTCACGCTGCAACTGCAGCAGAGCCTGGGGTATTCGGCTCTGGCGGCCGGGCTGGCCACGCTGCCCACCACCGTCATCATGCTGCTCGCCTCCCCGCGGATGGGCGCGGTGGCGCAGCGTACCGGGCCCCGGCTGCCGATGACCGCCGGCCCGCTGGTGGCCGCTGCCGGGCTGGCGTTGATGGCCCGCATCGTGCCGGGCGCGGGCTATGCCGGAACGGTGCTCCCAGCGGTGGTGATCTTCGGGATCGGGCTGTCGCTGACGGTCGCGCCGCTGACGACCACGGTGCTGGCCTCGGTGACCGAACGGCACGTCGGAGTCGCCTCCGGGGCCAACAACGCGATCTCCCGGATGGCCGGGCTGCTCGCCGTCGCGGTGCTGCCGTCCGCGGCCGGGATCAGCGCCGGCCCCGGAGAGGCCCTCGGCCCGGGTTTCTCCCGCGCCATGCTCATCGCCGCCGCAGTGTGCGGCGCGGGAGGGCTCATCGCACTGGCGACCGTGCGCACCGCCGCCACCGTGGACCCGCATCCGCTGCCGGGTATCAACCAGGCCTGTCAGCACCCCTGCACTCGCAAGCCTTCACCACCCGCGGACGACCAGACCGCTCGCTCGGGCGTCTCCGAGGACCCGGGTTAGGCAGACTGGTCGGCCACGGGGTCACGCGCCGGCGTTGCCGAGCAGCCGTTGCATCTGAGACAGCTCCTCGGCGAAGGCGTCGCGGCGGGTGCGCGGACCGCACGACAGCAGCAGACGC